>CAYOBX010000473.1:0-5025 GCA_964402245.1 uncultured Saprospiraceae bacterium
CCCACTAAGCAAAGTTAAACGCTTGCTCAGCCTGTTATTATTCACCTTATTATTTAACTTACCAGCAGTAACTGCTCAAACCACATCAGATTTTGCTTTACAACAACTAGATGGCTTCCATGCATCTTACCCTCAAGAAAAAGTCTATTTGCATCATGATAAAACGTTTTATGCAATAGGCGAAACACTATGGTTCAAGGCTTACCTTGTCGATGCCATCGAACATGCTTTTTTAACACCGAGTCAAATTGTTCATGTAGAATTGGTCAATCCTGATGAAAAAGTAGTACAAAAATTAACCTTAGAAATCAAAAATGGAGGCGCAGCAGGAGACATGTATATTAGTCCTGATTGGGCGGCAGGTAATTACCAGCTAAGAGCCTATACCCAATATATGCGTAATTTTGAAAATCCTTTTTTCTACCAAAAAGAAATCCCAATTTATGGAACTATAGAAAAAGCGATGTTTGCTTTTAGAAAACAAACTACTGACACCCTAACTACAGACTTCGATTTTCAACTATTTCCAGAAGGTGGAGATATGGTGATGGGCCTTTCTTGTAAAGTAGGCTTTAAAGCAGTCAATCAAGAAGGAAAAGGCATACCTGTCACTGGAGAAGTAATAGATAATGAAGGCAAAGTAGTTGCGAAAATAACTACTATAAAAGCTGGTCATGGTTCCTTTAGTCTACAAGCTGAAAAAGGAAAAAGTTACCATGCAAAAGTTACTTATAATCAACTAAACAAAATTATTGATTTGCCCACCCCTCTATCAGAAGGCTATGTAATGCGGGTAAACAATCGGGATGAAGAAGATATTATTTTAAAAATTAAAACCAACATTCCTAATGGTCTAGAACAGGCCTTTTTAATCGGACAGATCAGGGGACAACGTTTTATTGTAATGGAGGGACTAAGTGCTGGAAAAGTATATCGGCTACCTAAAAAAGATTTACCTGAAGGAGTTGCTCAATTAACGCTATTTAATGGAGCAGGTCTTCCTGTATTAGAACGGCTAACCTATATCAATCAAATAGCTCCCTCTGAACAAGCAACATTAACGACTAATACATCCCTCTTAGGAAAAAGAGAAAAGGTAGCACTGGAAGTAGTATTACCGAAAACCAAAGAGTTCGATGCCGCAAATTTATCACTAAGTGTAACAGACTTATATGTAAATCCAAGCAATACCAATGCTAGTTCTATCAAAAGTTACTTACTATTAGAATCTGATCTTAAAGGAGCAATAGAAGATCCAGGTTATTATTTTGAAAAAAAAGATGCAGAAAGAAGACAAGTATTAGATCTCTTATTATTAACTCAAGGTTGGAGACGTTTTGTATGGCAAGATTTACTCAAAAACAAAGCACCTCAATTAGATCATCCAGTAGAGAACAGCTTAACCATTAGTGGGCAGGTTACTAAAAAAGGCAAAAAAGAACAGCCTATTGTTGCCGATGTTTATTTTTCAACCTTATCCAGTGATTTAATAGCTAATGAAATTACAACTAAAGAAGATGGTCGGTTTTCATTTTCTGAATTACAATTTAGGGATACCACTACCGTATTAATCCAAGCAAATATTTTTTCTAAGAAGAAAAAAAAGAAGCAATCAAAAAAAATAGGTGTTGGTCCAGATGGCAAACGAAATGTTTCTATATTTTTAGACGAAATTACAAGTCCTACTATTGATAAAGAATTAACAATCCCTACTTCTTTAGGAAGCTATAAACGAGCAGATGAAGAAATATATGCTATAGATTTTAATCGTATGCAAACTCTAGCTGATGAGAATATCTGGGAAATAGATTTTGATGAAGTAGTCGTAACAGGAAGAAAAGCGGAAGTTATTGATGAGTGGCACAAAGATAAAACCCTCTATTCACAACCTGATCATAGGGTTAATTTAGATTCTTTCCCAAGTTCCTATCATATCAATATCTTCGATTTTCTAAGAGGCAAAGTTCCTGGGGTGGAAATCATAGGTTCAGGATTTGAAAAAGCGGCTAGAATACGTGGTATTAATTCTATAAATTTAGAGACAACTGCCACTATCTTACTAGATGGAGTTCAAGTGGAAAGTGCATTGGCCAACTCGATTGACCCAAGTCGAATTGCATTTGTAGATGTCTTAAAAAGTTTGTCCAAAACTTCTATTTATGGAGCTGCTGGTTCGGGTGGTATTATCGCTCTCTTTACTCGCCCTCCAGGGGTTAAAT
This sequence comes from uncultured Saprospiraceae bacterium, assembly GCA_964402245.1. Taxonomy (GTDB): domain Bacteria; phylum Bacteroidota; class Bacteroidia; order Chitinophagales; family Saprospiraceae; genus JAFMDF01. The sequence continues at coordinate 2,220 of CAYOBX010000473.1, forward strand.
CTAATAGACCTATTACGCATGACGGTATATTAAACATTCAACATGCTGGATACTACCAAGCTAAATCTTTTTATAGTCCGATTTATGAAAATACTACAATTAGAGAAAAAGATTATCGAGTGACGCTTTTCTGGGAGCCTGTTGTACAACTAGATAGAAAAAATACAGCTACTATAGAATTTTATACCGCAGATAGAGCTTCTAATTATGAAGTGAAATTGGAAGGGCTTTCTTCAAAAGGAAAAATCATTCAACAAGATCTTACTTTTGAAGTGCAGTAAACATAGCATATTAAAGAAATATAATGATGAAAGTTTACCTCTTATTACTATGGCTAAGTATATCAAGTACATTATTTAGTCAGACGGATAGCCTCAATTACCCAGTCTTAGATACATTACCTTATGATAGTATCTATCTACACCATACCTTAGATTCTATCATTCAAACAGGGATAGATTCTGCCGCCTTCCCTGGAGCACAATTACTAGTCCTTCACAAAGGGAAACCAATTTATGACAAAACCTTTGGCTATCATACCTATGACAAAATCCGCACTGTTCAAGAAACAGATCTTTATGATTTAGCCTCTGTTAGTAAAACAACTTCAGGCACCTTGGCATTGATGTATTTATATGATAAAGGTCTATTTGATATAGATGGATTATGGCAAGATTATTTTCCTAGTTTTAAAAACTCCAACAAGGCAAATTTAGATTTCAGATCGGTATTAGCGCATCAGGCAAGACTGATTCCATATATCGCCTTTTGGACAACTACTAAACGAAAAAATGGAAAATTTAAATGGCGAACGTTTAAGTCAAAAGCATCTAAGCATTTTCCAATAAAAATTACTGATCGATTATTTCTACATAGAAATTATAAAAAGAGAATTTACAAAGGCATCAAAAAATCAAAACTTAGAGCCGATACTGCTTATAAATATTCTGGCTTATCCTTTTTGTTATATCCAGATTTGATACAAGAAAAAACGGGTCTCCCTTTTGATACGTTTCTATATAATAACTTTTACAAACCTATAGGAGCAGAGCGTCTAGTTTTTACACCAACAAAGTATTATCCGCTATCTGAAATAGTACCAACAGAGATAGACACATTTTTTAGACATCAACTAGTACATGGAACAGTGCATGATGAAAATGCTGCTATGCTAAATGGCATTTCCTCCAATGCGGGTCTATTTGGGAACGCCCATGATTTAGGAAAACTATTACAGCTTTTTTTGCATAAAGGGACCTATGCAGGCAGACAGTATTTAAAGGCAAGCACTGTAGAAGAATTTACCCGTTGTCAGTTTTGTGAAGAAGGAAATAGAAGAGGTTTAGGTTTTGACAAGCCTTTGATCGAGTATGATGCCAAAGCAGCATATATTGCCAAATCAGCCAGTCCAGAGAGTTTTGGCCATTCTGGATTTACAGGAACTTTATATTGGGTAGACCCTGAAGCAGATTTGATTATTGTGTTTCTATCTAATAGAGTGTATCCTACCAGAGCTAGTCGGAAGTTATATAGTTTGAATATTCGGCCTAGCTTGCATGAGGCAGTGTATGAGGCTATTCGTAAAAAGAAATAATCATTTCTGAATCGTAAAATAAAAAGTTGTACCCCCTATATCATTCGTCTCATGCCAAATTTTTCCAGCATGCAAAACAGCAATTCGTTTGCACATAGACAAACCTAAGCCCGCTCCAGAAAAATCTCTACTTGTATTCAATTTCTTAAATGGTTTATAAACTAGTTCATCAAATTGCTCTTCTATTCCAATGCCGTTATCGGCTATAGAGAATAACCATTCTTGTGTTTTTTCTTGAAGATTAATAGTTATCTTAGGTTTATTCTTATTAAATTTTATTCCATTCAGAATAAGATTATAAAACAGCACTTCGATTTGTTTTGGGTAGCAAGTAATTATTTGATCTTGTAGGTTATTGATGAAAACACTATTTTTTTCTGGATAAGTACCCTTTATTTTTTCTAAAGTCTTAGCTAGAATATCATCAATTTTTATTTCTTCCATTACCTGAGCAGTGTGACTTAATCGGAGATGAGTTAAAATGCCAGCCGTAAGTTTAGACATTTTACCAACAGATGTGTCAATAAAATTTATGTATTTTGTCAGTTCTTTTGATTTTTTCCCATTTAATTCTCTCTCTACCAATGGCAGAAAATTTCGGATCGTTCCTAAAGGTTCTTCCAAATCGTGGGAAGTAGCATAAGCAAATTGTTCCAAATCCATATTTGCCCGTTCTAAATCAAGAATCGCCTTTTTCATATTTTGATTAGCAATCAGTAAAGCTTCTGAACTTTCCTCTAATTTTAATTCTATTTCTTTACGTTGTGTAATATCTTCATAAGTTCCTAATATTCCTATTACATCTCCATCAGGACCTTTTAATGGTATCTTACTCGTTCGAATCCATTTTGTAATACCATCGCTCATTGTTTGAGGCTCCTCAAAGTTTACTTCTGATTGGTCACTTAGCATCACTTTTTGATCCATTTTTATATAAAAATCAGCTTCTTCCTTACTCCATGGTAAATCGTAATCCGTCTTACCTATTATCTCGCTTGACTTAGAGAACCCCGCCGCAGTTGCAAAATTTTGATTACATCCTAAATAAACACTATCCCTATCTTTCCAAAATATAAATTGAGGAATATTATCCATTATCAGTTGAAGGAATTGGTCTTGATCTACCAAATTCGAAGTATTCATTTAGATAGATTTAATTATGAGCTACTGCAATAGACAATAGTCTAATTAAAAATTCAATTATATTGCCAA
>CAYOBX010000474.1:0-5020 GCA_964402245.1 uncultured Saprospiraceae bacterium
GAATTTATTCCGTATCACCGTATCACGGAATTCATTCCGTATTGTATACCTATCGAGCGAAGCGCAGATAGGTTGTACTATATCTGCGCTACGCTCGATAGTCTCTCAGAATAAATTCCGAGCTATTTTTTCTGCACTGCCTCATACATCCGCTTCGTATCTTCCAAATTAAAACTTCCTACCATTGCTGTCTGAAATATATATTCCTTATCTCCTTGTATGCGAATATGCTTAAATCCATAATTTAAACTGGTCGAATCTAATGCAATTTCATAAATAAATCCAACAGGGTCCTCTTGAATAATCTTAGAAAAATAGCGGTTACTTTTAATATCTGCTAATTGTTCTATCTTAACAGTTTCTGGATTAGTAGTGGAAGCATCATATCCAAAAATCTGAATATCATATCCTGGTTCTTCCCCTTTAATAGTTACATCTTGAGAAAAGCTGAGATTTCCGCTTTTTACGACTACGCTATCAGGTGCTAAGATAGTGATAGGAATACCATATTGTAGTAAATCCAAGGGCTGTAAATCTGATTTAGAAGCTGTATCTTGACAAGCTAAAAAGATAATGCAAGCAATTAAGATGTAATAAAATTTCATTATTTTTATTTTATGGTAGAGACGTAGCATTACTACGTCTCTACCTAAGATTTTGATAGAACAAAGAAATGAAAAATACCAGTATGAAAATAGAAATTTGTACAAATTCTGTGCAGTCTGCCGTCACTGCACAAGAAAATGGTGCTCAGCGGATTGAACTATGTTGTAATTTATCGGAAGGAGGACTGACTCCTAGCTCAGGTACAATACAATTAACTCGAAAGTGGTTGGCTATAGATGTACATGTATTAATACGTCCTAGGACGGGAGATTTTTATTATTCAGATATTGAATTTGAAACAATGTTAAAGAACGTTCTTTATTGTAAAGAGCAAGGTGTGGACGGAGTGGTTTTTGGGGTGTTGCATCAAGATCATACAATTGATATAGAACGAAATGTTATTTTAATAGAAGCTGCTCGACCGATGAAGGCAACCTTTCATAGAGCGTTTGACTGTGTTCCAAATGCAGCAGAAAGTCTAGAACAATTAATCCAATTAGGGTTTGAACGAGTATTAACTTCTGGTCAGCAAGCGAGTGCTATCAAAGGAAAGCAATTAATTAAAGATCTTGTTCAGCAAGCAGATCAACGGATTATTATTTTACCCGGTGGCGGTTTAGATCAAAATAATATCAAAGAATTTATTTCGTTTACCAAAGTCAAAGAAGTGCATTTATCTGCGAAGAGAGCGGTAGAGAGTGGGGCAGAGGGATTGTTTGCAGCTATGTATTTTGAAACTAATGAGGAATCTGTAGCGCAGGTAGTTAGAGAGATTGCTTCGCTGTCAACATAATAAGTCTATAAAAATGGAGTTGGTTGAAGTTTCTGGCTAATGGATAATAAGTATGTTTACGATATTACTTTAGAGGGAGCAATTTTATTAGGCCTTTTTTCAAAAAAGCCTAATAAAATTGCTCTCTCTAAAAAACTATATAGCTAATTAACAAGTAATTTTTTATAAGAAAACCCTTCTCAAATTAGTGAATTCGTGGTTAATGATGCTCTAATTTGCCACCCTATATTTTACATTAGAAGCGTTTGCATTTGACTTCTCAAAAAACAACAATGACCAAAAAAATAATTATAGCCATTCTATTAATACTTTTCTTTTTAGGCGGAGCACTATTAACAAAAAAATACTACGAATGGCAAGAAATAAAAGTCAAAGAACAATCACAGGTGCTTTTAGAAAAAATCAAGAAAGTCTATAAAGTAGTAACCGTAGAAGGGCATTTTTCAGAAGTATATGACTATGAAGATTATTGGGGCTATGATTTTAGTCCTTTTAGGAAAAAGGCATTAGTAAGGGTAAAAGCAAAAGTATTAGCAGGCTATGATTTGGATCAAATCAGCATTGAGGCATTTCCAGATGAAAAAAAAATAATCATTAGTGAATTGTCCAAACCCCAAATACTTTCTATAGAGCATGACCTCGATTATTACGACCTAACAGCAGGTACTTTTAATGCATTTACGAAAGATGATTATAATAAAATTAATACAAATGCTAAAGAATATATTGTAGAAAAAGCAGCAGAAAGTGACCTATTAAAATCTGCTGAACAACAAGGCAATCAAGCTATAGAAATGATTCAATTTATGGTTGAAAATGCGGGCTGGAGAGTGGAATATCCAAAAAAACAAAGACCAATAACTGCACCAATTCAATAGATTTTTTCAAAAAATAAACATTAATGACACATTTAAAAGAAGGAGATATAGCACCCAATTTCACAGGCATAACAGAAACAGAAGCTACGATTAGTCTATCTGACTATAAAGGGAAGAAATTAATTTTATTCTTTTATCCAAAAGATAATACACCAGGATGTACAGCAGCAGCGTGTAATTTGAGAGATCATTTTTCTGTGCTACAAGATCAAGGATATGAACTATTAGGTGTTAGTCCAGACAGTGCAAAAAAGCATCAGAAATTCATTGATAAATTTGAATTTCCCTTTCCCTTACTAGCAGATACCGAGCTAAGCACGATTAAAGCCTATGGTATATGGGGGCTCAAAAAATTTATGGGTAAAGAATACGAAGGGGTATATCGCACAACATTTATTATTGATGAAGATGGAAAGATTGCCAAAGTGTTTACTAAAGTAAAAACCAAAACACATGCAGAGCAAATATTGGCATCTTTTTAATGAAGAGGACCGACGGCAGATGGGAAAGCCAAACATATCTGTTGCCGAGTATTATTATCCACTTAATAAATTTAATAACGACGAAGGAATAATAGCACTTGGATTCTCTGAATTCAAATAATACAACCCTCCTATTAATAGGAGATGTAAAAGTATTGCGAACAATAAAGATGGCTGCCACCTAGGAGTAGGTGTTTCTGTTTTTACATAGTTCATAAAGTCTTTATTTGTTTTAAGAAATGACTATCAAAGTCAATGTAATATACAATGGAGACTTTTATTAATACAGAATGGATTGAAAGAGAAATGTTCTGGATCAGAACTTGTAAAATGGATGGAATCTTTAGAAAAGCATATAATCTAGGCAGTAATTAAAGTATTTACTGCCTAGATTATCTATCAATTATATATAGCAAAAATCAAGCCTAATTCTTCTTTTTAACCTTAACAGGTAATTTTTTTCTACCTGATGGAGTAGGATTGACTGGAGCCTGTGGTGTAGTCTTACCACTTGGAGTATTCGTTCTTGGCGGAGGCGGTAAATGTCCTTTATTATTCGTTGGTGCTGGTTGTGTATTCGTATTTGTGTTCGTGTTTGGATTCGTTGGCACTGGATTAACAGGAGCTGGTTGCTGTTGCTGGTTATTTCTGGTGTTTGCAGGAGTATTAATAGCACCGCCTCTATTCATAAAGTCATACTCTACTAATTTAATTAAGGAACCCGCTTGTACCTGATCATTTAATTGCATACCATTAATTAAAGATAATTCATCCATCTTATCACTAGGCATACGGTAAGATTGTAATACACTTGAAAGTGTCCCTCCTCTTTGAACACTCACTATTTTTATTTTATCTGGCTTTCTATTAATTTTAGAAGGATCTCTTAGTATATTAAATCCTTGCATAGTATATAAGAAAGTTCGCTCTAGATTCGCATAATTGGCTTGCTCTGTTACACCATGAATCTGATAAATCAAACCATTATACTCTATAAAATAAGAAAGAATTCTGATCTTTTGCTGCTGTTGCTGCGGCTGTTGTTGTCCTTGCTGCGCTGGTGCTGGCTCTGCAACTTGTGCATAAGCTCGTAGGCCATTGACCGTTGTAGGTTGCGCATTAATAACCCGTAGCTGTTGCTTTTCATTAAAAGCTTGGGCTGCCTCTTGCCCAGTTTTACTCTGACTAGGTAGTAAAACCATCATAGATTTTCCCTCTTTATCAGCCATCTGAAACTGTTGCGGAGAGTTAGCAGTTCTCCAATTACGAGGTATCGGGAATTTGAATTTAAGTGCAGGGTGATAGAAGTAGTCATCTTCTACATAGCCTTGCTGTGGGTCTTCCCCGAAAGTTAGACCATCTATCATTTTTAAATATCTATCTCTATTGACGGCGTAGGTACCTCCTTGTGCTGCTTGTCTCTCCTCTGCCATCGCATGGACTCTGTTAAATCTATTACCTGGATCAGGGTGGGTAGATTGGAACTCAGGAATAGATACACCTGCTTCTTGTTGTTTCCTTTTCAGCGTATTGAAAAAGTTAGCCATATGATGTGCATCATAACCTACTGCAGTAGAATATTCTACCCCTAATTTATCGGACTCACTTTCATGGTCTCTACTGTTCTTCAACATTAAAAATTGCATCCCTTGAGACAATGGCTCTGCCAATTCTCGAACTGCTGGAGAAAGGATTAAACCAGCCACCAATCCTACTTGTCCTAGTATTTGTTTCGTTTGAGATCTAGCGGAGTGTCTTGCCGTAACATGCCCGATCTCGTGACCCAACACACCTGCAAACTCTGCTTCATTATTAAAATGAGCTAAGATACCTCTTGTAAAATATACATAACCGCCAGGTACTGCAAATGCATTGATTACTGGAGAGTCTAGTATTTTAAATTCGTAAGGTAAGTGAGGACGATGAGAAATTTTCGCCATCTCTAATCCTTTTTCATTGATGAATGCTTGTAATTCATCATTTTCGTAAAGGCCAAAACTTGCTACAATACTTGGATCATATTGCTTTCCCAATGCTAATTCTTTCTCTTCCGACATAAAAGAAATTTCTTTCTTCCCGGTTACTGGATTTACTGCACAAGAATAGCCCAATGTAGCGAACAACAGTATATATAAACTTCTTATTGCTAATTGACTGAATTTCATGACTTAAGTTTATGAAAGGTTTAAATATCAGATGTCTCTAATGTTAAATTACACACGTAACAAGCTAATGAAATAAAAACCACGAATTCACTAATT
>CAYOBX010000475.1:0-4994 GCA_964402245.1 uncultured Saprospiraceae bacterium
TTATCCTCTTTAAAATATTCTCTTCTTTCAGAATGTCCTAAAATCACATATTCTGCACCTACTGATGCTAACATATCTAAGGATAATTCTCCAGTAAAAGCACCTTTCTCATTTTGATGGCAATTTTGAGCGGCTACTTTAATCCCTGAGAAATTTTTAACCACTGCATTTACTGCATGCAAGTGAATAGCAGGGGTTCCCAAGATGACCAATACATCTGATAGCGGAAGCTTTTTAGCTACATCAGAAGCTAATTTAATTCCCGCTTTAAAATCTAAATTCATTTTCCAATTACCAGCTACAATCTGCTTGCGTTTCATACTTTTATTGTTTTTATAAAAAAAATGAGAAATGATGAATGAGAAATACGTCATGGAGCGTCTCGTATTCATCATTCATCATTTTGCATTCATCATTAATTACTTATATCAATAGGAACAGGTTCTCCAAGAAATTTAGGTTGAGTATTCAAAAGAACATCCAATATCGCTTTACATCTTGCTAACCATTCTCTTAATTTCGTTTTCAAACTCACATGAAACGGAACATCTTTGGCATTAAATGCAATCGCTTTTATTCCTTTTCGGTTAGCAATAAATAATGCTCGATGATTGTGAAATCTTTGAGAGATAATAGTCAGTTTCTTTTGTCCAAAAACCCTTCTACTTCTGACGATGGAATCTAAGGTTCTAAATCCAGCAAAATCCATTGTTATACAAGAATCAGGTACGCCTGCCTTTATCAATGCTGCACGCATATGTTTGGGTTCATTATATTCTTTCAAACTGTTGTCCCCACTCACTAACAAGTGCTTTACTTTTTTTCTCTTAAAAAGTTCCACTGCTGCCTGAATACGATTAGCAAAGTATGGATTTTGATTGCCGTAAACCGTATACTTACTAGTACCAAGTACTAATCCAACTTCATTGGCAGGAATGCGATCATACTCATCAAATACCTGTTTTTTTGTAGATTGTTCTACAAAAAAATTACATAACCAAATGCCTAGCCCTAAAGTGGTCAGGCCACTTAGACACCATACTCCCAACTTAAATAATTGTTTAGACATATAAGGTCTTAGAGAAAATAAGGAAAGATTATTTTGAGAGGTCAGAAATCAGATCGTCAACTGCGGTTGACTGTCAGAGGTCAGATCGTCCTTCCAGGACTGTCAGAGGTCAGACTTATGATGTTGACCACATCACGCAGTCAACGTCATAAATCTGACAGCGAAGCGATCTGACAGCAAAGCGATCTGTATTCTACAACTCCGATGTCATTAATAAATTAAGGTCTGTATATTTAATACCAAATCGTCTACCTAAATATTCATTGGTTAGACAACCCTTGTAGGTGTATACCCCATGTCGCAGCCCTGGATTATCGAATAATAATCGTTCTATACTTCCCGTATCTCCCGCTTTTTGAATAAGAGGTGTCAATATATTACTAATAGCAATCGAAGCCGTTCGAGCCACTTTAGAAGCAATGTTAGGTACACAATAATGGATCACATCATGCTTTACAAATGTTGGCTTATCATGAGAAGTAACCCTTGAGGTAGCAAAACATCCTCCTTGATCAATACTTACATCTATTATTACTGCTCCAGCTTTCATCTCCGCAACCAATTCTTCACTAACAATCACTGGTGCTCTACCGGAGGTAGAATGTATCGCCCCTATTACTACATCTGCAGATATTATTTCTTTGGTTAATTGAAAATGATTTAAGGAAGAAGTATTTAGAGGCCGACCAATCTGTGTTTGAATACGCATAAGTTTAGAAATATTATTATCAAATATTCGCACCTCTGCTCCTAATCCTATAGCCGCTCTAGTCGCATATTCCGCAACAACTCCTGCTCCAATAATCACCACTTTTGCTGGTGGTACTCCTGATACAGAACCTAGTAAAACGCCTTTCCCGCTTTTTGCATTGGCCATTAACTCTGCAGCAGTCATCATTGCGGTCAATCCCGCTATCTCACTCATAGTACGTACTACAGGAAAAATACCATACTCATCCTTAATATATTCCATAGCCAGCGCCACTATCCGCTTTTGCATTAGTTTTTGAATATATTCTGGATTAAGAATAGGTATTTGCAATGGAGATATTAACACTTGGCCAGGATGCATTAAGTCTATTTCTTCTAGACTCGGTGGGGCTACTTTTAGTAATATACTAGACTTGAAAACTTGCTCTTTACTATAGGCAATTTCTGCTCCTGCTTCAGAAAACCGATGATCTGTGTAATTAGTCCGTAAGCCTGCTCCTTTTTCCACAAGAACTCGATGTCCATCCGCTACCAATCCAGTAATTGATGCAGGTACTAAAGCTACTCTACTCTCTTGTAATAAAATTTCTTTAGGGATACCTATGGTCATTTTCACAGGTTTTCTTACCACCTCTAACATCTCTTCTTGTGGCTGATAGGCCCCTTGTATCAAACTATCTGGAATAGGTATTCTTTTCTTCTTATCACTCATATTTAAATATTCGATACTATTTCTTTGCTCGCCGCCTACGGCATCTCGCAAGTAGTTTTTTTTTGGAGGCAAGGATTTAAAAAATTGGTTTTGAAAAACCAATTTTTTAAATCCTTGCCTCCAAAGAACCATTATGCCGAGCTTGTGAAGCAAGCGAGGTATCATTGTTTCCTTACAAAATTACGATTTTCCGTTCCGAATCGTTAACAATCTCTATACTTATTTTAAGAACCTCTTCAGGGAGAATGGGTGCTATTAGTTCAGGCCATTCAATAAAACAGTAATCTTCGCTATCTAAATGGTCTTCTATGCCTATATCTAAAGCTTCTTCTATACGTTTTAGTCGGTATAAATCCATGTGGTAAATAAAGGCTGCTGCTCCATTTTGATCATGATATTCATATTCATTAATAATGGAATAGGTTGGACTAGTAACAGACTCTTGTACTTTAAAATAAGCACAAAGTTCTTTTATTAAGGTTGTTTTCCCTGCTCCCACCTCCCCATAGAATAACCACTTTTTCTTTGAAGCAGCTTCCTTAAGCAGTACAGGAATGAGTGTAGGTAGAGAGGAAATATCTTTTATTAATAGTTCCATAATCATTTATTTAGGAAGATAGCTTTTGATTCTCGGCAAGCAGTAGCTTTGAGATTGTTTTTTAGAGCGCGCAATTTGGTTAGGCATTTTTTATAAAAATGCCTAACCAAATTGCACCCTCTAAAGTAATATACTAAACATACTTGTTGCCGAGTCCTAAAAGAAAGAACCTTAACCTGATGGGTATGGTTACAAACTTCGATCACGGCAAAATCTATTATGAAGCTGCAAAAATGATTGTATTTCTTCTTTTTTCAAAATTGTACCAAGATTAGAACTATTTCTCTCCCATTCCTTACCTTTGCAGCCAAAATTAACGAGCTATTTAATATGAGTTTTAAAGAAGAGATTGAACGTAGAAAAACCTTTGGTATTATTTCTCACCCAGATGCAGGTAAGACGACCCTCACAGAGAAATTATTATTATTTGGTGGAGCTATTCAAACAGCTGGAGCGGTAAAGTCTAATAAGATTAAGAAAAGTGCCACCTCAGATTTTATGGATATTGAACGCCAAAGAGGTATCTCCGTAGCAACCTCTGTTATGGCTTTTGATTATAGAGGCAAAAAGATAAACATCTTGGATACGCCTGGTCACCAAGATTTCCAAGAAGATACTTTTAGAACGCTGACGGCAGTCGATAGTGTTATAGTAGTAATTGATGTGGCCAAAGGGGTGGAGACACAAACCGAAAAACTAGTGAAGGTTTGTAGAATGCGAGATACGCCTATTATTGTTTTTATTAATAAATTAGATAGAGAGGGAAAGGATGCTTTTGATTTAATTGATGAATTAGAGGAAAAATTAGGCTTACTAGTACGTCCCTTAAGTTGGCCTGTTGGGATGGGGCAAGATTTTCAAGGGGTCTATAATATCTATGAACAAAAGCTGGTCTTATTTCGTCCACATAGTAAGCAACAAGATGATGGAGTCATAGAAATTAAAGATTTATCAGAAAATACTTTAGAACAAGAAGTAGGCGAACGTGCCGCCAATAAGTTACGGGAAGAAATTGAAATGATTAATGAGGTGTATCCCGAATTTGAAAAAGAGGATTATTTGGAAGGCTTACTCTCTCCAGTATTTTTTGGGAGTGCCATTAACAATTTTGGGGTTAAAGAGTTATTAGATTGTTTTGTGGATATTGCTCCTACCCCACTCCCACGTATCACTGAGGAAAGAACAATTGATCCTAATGAGGATAAATTTTCAGGTTTTGTATTTAAGATACATGCTAATATGGACCCCAAACATAGAGATCGGATTGCTTTTTTAAGAATCTGCTCTGGTACGTTCCTGAGAAATACGAATTATCTACATGTACGGAAGGATAAGAAAATGAAGTTTTCAAATCCTACTAGTTTCATGGCTGCCAAGAAAACAATCGTAGAAAAAGCCTATCCTGGCGATGTAGTCGGTTTATATGATAGTGGAAACTTTAAAATCGGCGATGCCTTAACAGAAGGAGAAAAACTTCATTTTAAAGGGATTCCTAGTTTCTCCCCTGAACAATTTCGGTATGTTTTAAATACTGACCCTATGAAATCCAAGCAATTAAACAAAGGGCTTTTACAATTGATGGATGAGGGCGTTGCTCAATTATTTACTAAAGAAGTGGGGAATCGCCAAATCATTGGAACGGTGGGCGCACTTCAGTTTGATGTGATCCAATATCGCCTGAAACATGAATATGGTGCTTCTTGTAACTTTGAACCTGTACATCTACATAAGGCTTGTTGGGTAAGCTGTGATGACGATACAAAATTAAAAGCATTTTTAAATCGCCGAAAGCGAGATATTGCCTACGATAAAGATAAGAACGCTGTCTTTTTAGCGGAGTCTGCTTGGACTTTACAAATGGCGCAGGAGAATTTTCCTGAGGTTCAGTTTCATTTTACTAGTGA
>CAYOBX010000476.1:0-4985 GCA_964402245.1 uncultured Saprospiraceae bacterium
ACTTGCACAAATATAGAATCGGTAACAGAACAATTATCTTCAGAAGTAGCGGTTAAGACAAAAGTAGTATTATTCGTTGGCGATGCCATTGGACTTAAGCAATCATAGCAAGAGAGCCCACTATTTTCTCGCCACATAGAAGTAGTAACACCATTAGCTACTTTTGGAGTTAGATCAATTTCATCCGCCAACTCTACTCTAAGCCTACCGCCCAACTCTACTACAGGAATAATAGCAGATACCAATTCCGCTGATTCTTCTTCTGTACAACCATTAGCATCTTCTGCAATAAAAATATAGGTATCTTCTGTCAGCCTAGCCAAACTAGTCGAATCTACGATTACTCGGTCATTTAACTTATAGGTATAAGGAGATACACCACCATTCAAATTATCTATCTCTATCCTACCAGTAGACAAACCTTCGCAATTAGGATCAATAAAAGAAAGATTTAAATCTATTGGAGGCGGCTGAGATAAATTCTGCATTGCCTCAAAGTCACAGCCAACTGCATCGACAACAGTTACAAAATAATCTCCAGCAGAGAGCATTTGCCTTGAAGCGTCATTAACGTCATCTTCCCAGTTATAGCTATATGGGAATACACCTCCAGAAGCAATCACCTCTATCCTTCCATCGTTACCTTCAAAGCAAGAAATAGCAAAATCATTATAATTAGAAGTAGTAAAAGATGCAGTCAAGGCATCAGGTTCTATGACCTCTTTTATTAAAATTCTTTGATTGCCAAAATTATCGTTGATCGTTACTAAATAAGTATTAGCTGGTAAATCATTGATTGTAATCCCTTCGTTTAAATTGTCAACTGCTCCAGTACCATTCAATAAATCACCTAAACTTGTCCATTCATAAGTAAATGGCGGCGTCCCATTTAATACAGAAAAATTGATACTGCCAGTTGGTTCTCCTCTACAAACTACATCGGTAGAAGTTATTTCACCTTGTATATTGCAAACCACTACAAATAAGTCTAAGGTAATCGTACTATCACAGTCAAATTGGTTCAATAATACTTTTTCATGAATACCCGTCTGGGAAAAATTTTCTCCACCAATTGGCAAGAAATCATCTTCGCAAATATTAATACTTCCTAAATCTGTAAAAGAAGCAGGAACAGCCTCTAAGTCAACAAATACAACGCTATCACAAGATTGATTTGTGAGGATATGAAATTCATAAAACCCAGTCGTATTAAGCAAGGTATCTGCTACTGCAAAGTTATCTCCTTCGCATATTTTTTCAACGAAATTTGTTATTGGAATAGCCGTGATTAAAATACTTTCACAGGTTGGTGGGGCTTCTTCGCAAGCGTTAAAAGAAGTGACGCATAAAGTATGAAGACCGACCCGATCAAATGTTATTGGTACCTCTGGTGCATTGTTCCTTAGATCTACCCCATCCAGTTCCCATTTGAATTCGGTGGCACCAGAGGGTGCATCTAGGGTATATATTCGCTCTACATCTGGACAGCTATTAAATATACCCTCTATAATTCCTGAGCTTACTAAGGAGTCAACCTTTGTAGTTCCTTCTAATACCGTGAAAGTCCAATCACAATTATCCCCTAAACCTCCATCCATTACTAAATAATAATATTGGCCTATTACTAATGGTTCTATATTTTCAATAGTGCCATTTTCTCCAGGACGAATAAGATTAAAGCCTCCAAAACAATTAGAGATACGAACGTAGTTTTCACAATTAATCCCCTTGTATAATCCGAATTCTAATCCTAAGTTGTCTTGGCAATTGGATACTGCCATATTTACTTTTAGATTTTCACTTCCTGCAATAAATGCAATCCACTGCATATTATGGGCTGTATTCGTGCATTCTCCTGCAAATCGAGCTGGGGATTCTCCTACTATGGTAGCTTCATGTCGTCCAGTGAATCCATCTATATCGCATATAATGCATGCATCTGCACAAAAAGAAGTCATTACTGGTGGATCATCGCAAGGTTGTGGTTGTGCTAATAGTAGAATAGGGAGTATAAAAAAAAGTACTAAGATGTAAGAAATTCTTCTAATCATTCAGGTGGTTTATTATTAGCTTCTACTGAATTTGATGAATCGGAATTTGGTACTAGTATGAAAATGTTGTGGTAAGGAGATTCTACACTTCCTCCTTCAACAACCTTTTCATAATTTTCCCAGTAGCACTTTTAGGGAGTTCTTCTTCCCTAATAGTCACAATTCGGGGATATTTATAGGCAGCCATTCTTTCTTTGCAAAATACACGTATTTCCTCTTCGGTGGCAGAAGTACCTGTCTTTAAAAAGACAACAGCCCTAACCTCTTCTCCTAAATCAGCATGAGGCATCCCAATTACCGCACATTCTTGAATAGCTGGGTGCTCATATAAGATTTCTTCAATCTGTCGAGGGAAAACATTGTAGCCACCACGAAGAATCATTTCTTTTTTACGATCTACAATGAATAAATATCCTTCTTCATCCATATAGCCAATATCTCCTGTACTTAACCATCCATTATTGAAGGAAGCTGCATTGGCCTCTGGGCGATTGAAGTAGCCATTCATCATGCCAGGACTTCTGCAAATAACTTCTCCTTTCTCTCCTTGTGGAACTATATTCCCTTCCTCATCTACTATTTTAAATTCAGTTCCCCACATCGGTTTACCTGCGGAACCAATTTTTTCTTCGACATGCTCTACCCCATTCGTGGAAACGCCAGAACCAGTTTCTGTCAAGCCATATCCTTCTCCTATTTTAACTCCTAACGCCTTTTCCCAAGCATCTGCTAATTCCACAGGCATAGGTGCACCACCACTACCACAAAAGGATAATGAACTTAAATCTCTATTACTAAAATCAGGATGATGGATTAATCGATTATACATCGTTGGAACTCCTGCAAAATCGGTCACTTTATCTCGTTCTATTACTTCTAACACTTTTTCTGGTTCAAATCGTGGTAAAAGGGTAATGGTGCTCCCCATCCCTACACTGGCACATAGTACATTAAATAAACCATACACATGAAAAAAAGGCAAGTGGGCAATCGTTACTCGATCATGTGTTTTGTCTCCTTTTCCATCAAAAGGAATCAACACACTTTGATAAAAGATACTAAAATGGCTTAAAACTGCTCCTTTGGGTATCCCAGTCGTTCCACTAGTGTATAGTATCAAAGCGGGATCATCTGCTCCTGTATAGACCATTTCAAGATCATTCTTTCCTGCGGACATCAGGGTATTAAAATCGTGAATACTGGTTCCATTTGGTGTAAAGTTCCCTTTTGTTTTGATAACGATTAGATGCTCACAACTATCTGTTTTCTCAAAACTGTTCTGGCTGGCTTCTAAGAAATCTTCCCAAACGACCAATACTTTTGCGCCACTATCTTTTAATCTAAAGCTTATTTCGTCTTCTTTATATAAAACATTGACAGGCACATTAACTGCTCCTAAATAAGCTGCTCCAAAGAAGCAGATTGGGAATTGTGGCACATTTGGTAAAACGAGTAAAACTCGATCTCCTCTTATTATTCCTAACTGGTGCAAACCTGTTGTAAAACTTTCCGCAGCAGCAGACAATTGTTGATAAGACAATTGTCTTTGATCCATTATCAAGGCGGTTTGTTCAGGTTTTCTGCGAGTACTTTCTCGCAATAACATGGCAATGTTAAAGCTCATTATTATATTTAGAAGTCAGAAGTCAGACCGTTTTAGCTAACTTATGCTAGCGGAACTGTCAGTAGTCAGATTTATGATGTTGACAAGCTACCATTCAAATAGTATTAGCAATCAAATAACAGAGCGATCTGATTTCTGAACGGTTACAGAATATTGATTAAAGTTAAAAAATTAATTGTAAAATTCAGATTTTGGAATATTCAAAAAAAAGATTGCCTAATAATTAGTATTTGTAGCTGAAAAAATTACTTTTGAAGTGTCGGTGCAACGACCAGTACAGATAAAATCAAAAAATAAATAATGGGACCATTAAAAGGAATAAAGGTTATTGAAATGGCAGGCATTGGGCCGGGGCCATTCGCAGGAATGTTATTGGCAGATATGGGAGCAGAAGTTATTTCTGTAGAACGCAAAGTGGACCCACATAAAAACAGGTTACCAGATTGTAGCCGCAGAGGGAAGCGATCAATCGCCATCAATTTAAAAAGTGAAGAAGGAATCGCTACCCTACTACAGCTAGTAGAAAAAGCAGATGTACTCTTTGAAGGTTTCCGACCAGGGGTAATGGAACGCTTGGGAATAGGGCCAGAAGTCTGTTTAAAAAGAAATCCAAAATTAGTTTACGGACGTATGACAGGCTGGGGGCAAACAGGCCCTTTAGCAAAAGCTGCTGGCCATGATATTAACTATATTTCTTTGTCGGGTGCATTACATGCAATGGGGCGAAAAGATGAAAATCCAGTACCTCCATTAAATCTTGTGGGAGATTATGGAGGTGGCACTATGTTTTTAGTCATGGGTATTTTAGCTGCTTTATTAGAATGTAAAACTTCTGGAAAAGGTCAGGTAGTAGATGCTGCTATGACAGAAGGATCTGCTAATCTGATGGCGATGTTTAATTCCTTACACGCAATGGGTATGTGGTCGCCCAAAAGAGGGGTCAATTTGTTAGATTCCGCTGCCCATTTTTATGATACTTATGAAACTAAAGATGGTAAATATGTGTCTATTGGCTCTATTGAACCACAGTTCTATGCTTTACTAATGGAAAAGGCCAACTTAGATAAAGATACATTTGGTTCACAAATGAATCAAAAAGAATGGCCTGCTATGAAAGAAAAATTGGTGGTTATTTTTAAAACCAAAACAAGAGAGGAATGGTGTGAAATTATGGAAGGAACAGATGTTTGCTTTGCGCCTGTATTAGATTTTTTAGAAGCCCAACAACATCCTCATAATGTAGCCCGAAAAGCCTATATTAAGGTAGATGGGATGACGCAACCTGCTCCTGCTCCTAAATTTAGTCGTAC
>CAYOBX010000477.1:0-4974 GCA_964402245.1 uncultured Saprospiraceae bacterium
AATAGATCCTACCTTTCTTTCACCCGTAGTAGGATTACCTGAATTACCACAAGTTCCTTCTGTAAAACCGTATCCTTCTATTATTTTAATACCTGATGTCTTTTCAAAATCATTGAACAATTGTACAGATAAGGGAGCTGCTCCACAAAGCGCAAATTCTAAACTATTGATATTTTCGCCTTGTTGGGTATAATTGCCTGTACCGCCGAAAAAGTAAAACATCGAATTATTTATAATTTATTTTGCTCAATTTAAACAAGCTATCAAAATCAATGTTTTCAATCATTTTCTCTAAATCCAATTGAGGTATTGCCTCCAAAAACTGGTAAGTGCCATATATATTAATATGCGTCCATGCCACAGGAGATATTCTTTTGAGTAGTTCCAATTGCTTGGTATTATTCTGTGATTGATGGATTTCAAGTAGCCCAGACAACAAATGAAGGTTATAAAATAAGATAGCGTTTGCAATCAATCGACCAGAATCACTCCAAATATGTTGCTCAGCTTGAGAGTGTACTCTAAATTTTCCTTCATTATCATAGGCAATTTTTCTTCGTAATCCGTGATAACCTTCTCCTCGATTGAGGGCTTTTTGAACGTTTTTTCTTATTGCTTTTGAGTGAATGTAGTTAAGCAAGTAATAACTTCTGATTAGCTTATCATATTCCCATAATGCTTGTTGAGTTCTATTATTACGTTTGTAGGAGGACAATTTCCTGATAATGGTACTTTGGGTGGTGGTCTTTAAAGCCAAAGAGGCAATAATTCTTTGGATATTATCCCACTCTTCGATGATTAGTTTTTTGTTGATTTTATGGCTTGGACGAAGCATGAATTTGTTGTATTTTCCTGCTGACTGGAAACCATAGAGCTTAGTCAACTCCGAATTAATCTTTGTGAAACGTGGAGCAAATTGGTAACCAAAAAAATCAAGGATAGCAAAATTAACCTGATTAATGCCGTGCATATCTGTGGAATGAATCTTTGGCTTTACCTTCGTTAGATTATTATATAACAAATCAAAAACAAAGTGACCTTCATATTCATTTGCCCCAATAACCTTTGCATTAACAGGGATATGATTGGCTACTAGTGTATAAATGGGAACACCTTTAGACAAGCCAAAATATTTGGCTGAATAACGAGCATTGATGGTATCGAATAGCGTTCCAAATTTCTGCCCATCACTACTGGAATGAATCACACCTTTTTGAATATTATAGTATTCAAACATGGGCAAATCTGCCATTTTATCTACCAATATTTTATTAGCATTCCGAAGCGTTTCCTGCCGAAAAAAATTATAAGCCGTTCCATTTAGTTCATGGAAGCTAATATCAGAACGGTCAGATAAGGCAGATAAACCTTGATTTGTACCGTAGCCAATTAAGCAAGCTAATGCAGATTCTTTATTTAGTTTTTTGCTGGCTCTCCGTCCTAACATATGAGTAAACGCTGATAGAAAATCTGTTTCTTTATCAGCCCATTTAAGTAATGGAATAACACCAATCCTTTGAAATTGCTGATACATTCGATGATTATAAGGTTCTGGGTCAGGCTCATATTTGAATTTCCATTTAGTAGAACCATCTTTCTTAGTTTGAATGGTTACCGCTTTATTTTCGCCTTTGACTAAAGCTCTATTAACCACTTTGTATTTTTCTTCTATCAACTTTTCCCAATCCTCCAATAAAGATTCAATGGGCTTGGATAATTTGGGAATATCTAGGTTTTTAAGAATAGTTTCTTTGTCCTTCCATTTTTCATCTGATAACAAATCTTCTTCAAAACTTTTATGTTGAAAGCTATCTTTGATAAATAGATTCCCTGCTTCTACTTGGTTACGGATGGTCATATATAGTAACATTTCGTAACGAGAAGTAGATACCTCATTATCTCGAATAATATATTTTTTGAGGTGTTTGGGAATAAATCCTTTGGGTAGAGATTTGATAGGTACTTGATTCAAGGTTTTCCCTGTCTTGAAAATTGACTTAACCGAAATAATGGCACTCATTAAAGAAGTAGATTTACTGGCACTATGAAAATCCAAGCATTTGAAAAGGTTACGCAGATTTAGCGTTATCTTTCGCTGTATTTCTCCATAATATTGCCATCTTCTTTCGTCTTCATCCACATGCTTGTGTTCAATGTAATTATTGACCAAGACTATCTTATCTTTCTCTAAAAAAGCAAAAGCATCCTTTCTGACTGTCCCAAAAGGGGCATCATCTGCAATGGAATCGTCAATAAATAAGGCAAGTACCTTTGGTACTTTAGCTATATTCTGATTGACCTCTACCTTATAATGATACATGAATTCTTTGGCTGCTTTCTTGGCTTCCGCTTGATAGGCTCTAATATTAATTTTGAAGGCTTCAACCAAAGTATCATTGACTTGCTGATAGCGATAATGCACAAAGCAAAGTAATAACAAATAGATATAATCGCCTTTAAATTGATTCAATTTGTAAATAGGGTAATGAATAGCCAGCTGTCCATAATAACGAGTATTTTCTCCAGATATATTTAACTCCGCCAAAACTCGATTAGCTATTTTATAAAGTGATTGAAGTATTAATTTTCTCTCAATTTGCCCCCTCATTGGGTAGGTATTAAAATTCGGTGGTTCTTTTTGTAGCCAAGTGAGTAGATAAAATCCTTTACTTTGGTCAGTCATTAATTCTTTGAATTGTTCCTTTTCTTCCGTTGTTAATGTAGCAGCAATAATTTTTTCTAGTCGCTGCCTTTCCAAACTGGTAGCATGTTCAATTAATCGTTGCATGGTGGTATAGGCTGGCAAAACGATTTTATATTGCTCCAAATAACTGATGAGTTCCCGAAAAATATAAATAGGTTTAGAGTGACGGCTAGCAAATTGGCAAGCCCGTTCCAACAGTTTTTCTCTGACTGACTCACCAGCTTTTTGATATTTTTGAAGGGCTAGGATTTCATTTTGTTGTGCTAGTCGTGTGGGTTTAGAAATTGTACCCTTTTCATAAATAAGTTCTTGAGTAAAGTATCGTTCCCAAAGGTGGTCTCTATCAACAGCGACTTGGCTTAAATCAAAAACATAAAACTGTTGTTTTGCTTTGAAGTAACCAAGTTGTAAAATGAAGTAGAGCCTCGAAAGAGGGGTTCGATAACTTAGCATTTTTTGCCGTTCCACTTCATTCAAATCAAAGAACAGCATTTGCTGGTCTTCGTCAAAAGATGGGATAGCGTATAAATCATAAATTTCATCAGGTTCTAAAATTGTTAGATGTTCTGCCATAGTATGTGTAGTTGATAGTGAAAAAGGAGATTTTTAGGGGTATCAAAAAGGGGGTTGAAAAATGGTGCAAAATACCCCTTGAAAATCAAAGAGTTAGCAAGTTAGAAAAAGCTATCAAAAAGGAGTACCTTTATGATATGAATAAGAAGGCGCAAAAGCGAGTAGCTATATATGCTAGGGTTTCCACTTTGGAAAAAGGACAAGACCCTGAGACGCAATTAAGGCAGTTAAGAGAATATGTGGCGAGAAGAAATTTTGAGCTAATCGGTGAGTTTGTGGATTATGCTTCTGGCAAAACAGAAAATCGTGAGCAGTATAAAATCATGCTTGGTTTAGTGCGTAAACGCCAGATTGATGTGGTATTGGTTTGGCGGTATGACCGCTTTGCTCGCTCTACTCAGGCATTGGTTAATGCGCTAAATGAGTTTAGGTCTTTGGGGGTGAATTTTATTTCTTATCAGGAAAACATTGATACGACTACACCTCAGGGAGAATTGATTTTTAGCATCATGGCTTCGTTAGCTCAATTTGAAAGTGCTTTGATTAGTCAGCGAGTGAAAGCAGGGATGGCAAGAGCCAAGTCACAAGGTAAGCGAGTTTCTCGGCCAGCAATTCCCGTATCCATACAAAAACGAATTCAAGATTTATATGAAGATGGAATCTCTATAAATAAAATTAGTCAACAGTTGAAAATCTCCTATGGGAGTGCTTGGAATTATGTACAAAAAATAAAATAATGGCAAAATCAAAATCAATTCCAAAGGAAGTAAAAGAAAAAGTACTCGAAATAGTAAAGGGGTTTAACAAAGAACAAGATACTGCTTTCAGCATGACCTTTCGAGGACAATTTGCTTATTTAGCAAAAACGCAACAGCAACCAATGGCGAATATCTTCAAAAAAATGCTCGCTCAGAAAATGGGTATTCCTTTAAACCGAATGCCAAAAGAGAAAGCACCCAAAGTAGAAACCAAATTGGGACGATTAAAATATAATGGACAGATAGATAATTGGGATTTTGCCGTTTTTCGATACAGCAGAGAATTTTATGACCCTGATGAATGGATGTTTCCAGGTGCAGAAGAATTAGATGGTACAATTGAAGGAGCATTGAAAGCTGGTCAAGAAATTTATAAGTAAACAATCACAAACCGAAGATAAGGATTACCCTAAAATGTAAAGCCGCATTCAGTAAACTGAACACGACCTCCATTAGCGTTTTTAGAAAAGCCATCTTTTGGCATCTTCATTTGATTGAAGCGTGCTCCAGTTTACGCTGCGTGGCATACAGGTTTAGATTTATCTTGATACTAAAATCGGTGAGTGAATTGGTAAGTGGTGGAGTGATTAAATGAAATGATTGATTGAGGATAAACACAAGGTAAAAAGAAAATTAAATAGCACCAAATTGTTACCTATATTTTTAGTTATTGTTAATGCTTTTTACAACTCTTTTATATTAAAAGTAATTTGATGTTTTACTTTTTCGGCGGTACAGGCAATTATACCCAGTATCGAACTTAGTACCAAATTTCTGACCATCACTACTCGAATGAATCTGGTCTTCTTCAATATTATAGTATTGAAACATCGGTAATTTACTGGTGGCATTGACAATTTTAATATTGGCTTTTTCTAGCGTTTCATTACGGATAAAATTATTAACCGCAGCGTTTAACTGGTGTACCGTCATATCTGA
>CAYOBX010000478.1:0-4966 GCA_964402245.1 uncultured Saprospiraceae bacterium
TGAGCACAAAATAACCTCGTCCAGATGACCAATTTATTCTTTCGTCGTTACTTAGTGTTTTGAGAATTGTAGTTATGTACAAGAAAATTAAAAAGCCGACCGAATTTTGGTTAAAGAAAAGGCTGGAAATGTGAAACACCTAAGGCTAATGCCGAGTTAGACGAAAACCAATAATGTCGTTTTGCTCATACGAGCGATACCAATTACGAGCTTGGATTTCACAGAAAAAATTAGAGCCATGCCAAGCACCGCCACGAACCACTCGGTAGGTATCATGTCCAACTTCTTTAAAAATAAAATATGACCAAAACAGATAAACCAATAAGTCCCAAAAAGAGATACGCACTGCGGACAATCGAATTAAGTAAAAAAGATCCGCAAATTGGTCAATTGACACCAGACAATGAAGTTAGAGAAAAAGCCCTAAAGGAAGGATTGACGCTAGATCGAATCATGGGGGTATTTTTAGATGGATATGCAGATCGACCTGCTATGGGAGAGCGAAGTTATGAGGTGGTAGAAGATCGGAATTCAAAAAAGAAGATCCGAAATTATTTGCCTGCCTATGGTACTATAACTTATGGAGAATTGCATGACAGAATTAAAGCAATCTCTATGGCTTGGCGAACCCATCCCCAATGCAGGGTGCAGCCAGAAGAATTTGTAATGATTATTGGTTTTGCAGATGTAGATTTTGCGACTTTGGATATGGCATGTACCTACTCCAAAGCGACAACTGTACCTGTACAAAGTAGCACATCGGGAGCCGATCTTAGTGAAATGGTAGCAAATATTGAACCCGTTGCCATTGCTGCTACCTTAAACGATTTATCATTGGCGGTGCAATTAGCATTGAAGCAGGATTCTATAAAAAGCATTATTGTTTTTAATTATGATGAACGAATAGATAATGAAAGAGGTATCGTAGAAGCAGCCAATCAAACCATCGCTAATTCTAATAAAGAAAAAGATCTTTTTAGTATTTCCCATTTAATTGCCTATGGCAAACAAGAGGCTTGGTCCTATCTACCAGCCGATGAAAATGATCGGGAAAAAAGAGCAGCCATTTTACATTCTTCTGGGAGTACAGGTAAACCCAAAGGAGCCGTCATTCCTCGCAAAGCGATTATTCAAAACTGGATAGGTAGAAAAACTTCTTTACCGAGGATCACTATGCATTTAGCTCCCTTAAATCATATTATGGGGCGAACCAATTTGGTGAGTAGTTTGGGATGTGGTAGTACAGGCTACTTTACCTTACAGCCTGACTTGTCCAGTTTGCTGGAAGATATTCGATTAGCAAGACCCACCTTTTTGTCTTTATTCCCAAGAATATTTGAATTGGTGCATCAGCATTTTCAAAATGAAGTAGCTAGAAGATTTCGAAAAGGGGAGGGGAGTAGAATAGATATTGAGGCACAAGTTAAAGAAGAAATGCGCTCTACTTATTTAGGAGATCGATTATTATGTATCGTTTTTGGTTCTGCTCCTACCTCTCCAAAGGTACAGGCATTTATGGAAGACTGTTTTGATGTACTGATGGTGGAAGGCTATGGTAATACAGAATCGGGAACGGGTAATATAACCCTGCAAGATAAAATTAATCGAGCGAATGTTACAGATTATAAACTAAGGGATGTACCAGAATTAGGCTACTATACTTCCGATAAACCTTTTCCAAGAGGAGAACTGTGTGTTAAAACTAAATTTGGTATAAAGGAATACTATAAACAACCAGAAGTAACCGCTAATCTGTTTGATGAAGAGGGCTATTCTTGTACAGGAGACATCGTAGAAGAAAGAGAACCAGATGTGGTGGTGGTGATTGATCGCCGTAAAGATGTGTTAAAATTATCGCAGGGAGAGTATGTGGCGGTGGGCGTATTGGGTACAGTATATGAAGCTGGGAGTGCCATCATCAAACAAATTTATGCATATGGAAATTCTCAACGTTCTTATTTGGTGGCAGTAGTTGTATTAGAAAAAGATCGGGTTCATCAACTGTTAGGAACTGATCCAACGGATGTGGCTATTAAAAATTTAATAAGAGATGAATTAAATAAAATAGCGGAGAAAGAAGAACTCAAACCATTTGAAGTACCTAGAGATTTTATTTTAGAATATGAGCCTTTTACTCAAAAGAATGGCTTATTGTCAAGTGTTAGAAAAAGATTGCGTCCAGCACTCAAACGAAAATATGGAGCAGATTTAGAAGCACTCTATGAACTTAAAGACCATGCAGATGATGATCGAATGGTTGCTTTAAAAGATCCAGAATCTAAGCTTACTACAATAGAGAAATTGGTAGTAATGGTAGAAAGTCAATTAGGGGTCGAAGGAATAGATGCCACCCAGCCAAGAAACTTTAATCAACTAGGAGGAGATTCTTTAGGAGCTTCATTGTTTTCTATGTCTATTGAAGAAGTGTTTGATGTATTGTTGGCAGCGGATGTTTTGTTGTCCCCAACGGGTAATTTGCAGCAGTGGGCAAAATTAATTGAAAAAGCTAAAGATGCTAGTTCTCCCGATCTAATTACTTTTTCAAAAATACATGGAAAGGGAGCAAAAATAGTCCATGAAAAAGATATACATTTAGAACGATTTTTAGATAACACATTATTGGACAATGCTACAAACTTACCAACTGCTCCAAGTATTCCCCAGACCGTTTTGCTGACAGGAGCGAATGGATTTTTAGGACATATCGTATGTTTACAATGGATGAAAATATTGTCGAAAAATGGAGGCAAATTAATTTGTTTAGTTCGAGAGCATAACGATGAGGCAGCTTTTGAAAAGTTAGCAAAAGAATATAGAGATATAGATCCAGCATTTGAAAAGACGTTCAAAGAGTTAGCTAAAAATCATCTAGAAGTATTGGCAGGAGACATTGCCCAACCTTCCTTAGGATTGAAGGAAGAGCATTTCCAACGACTAGCGGTAGAGGTCGATAGAATTTGTCATGTAGCCGCTTTGGTCAACCATCGCTTAGCTTATCAACATCTCTTTGGACCTAATGTCGTTGGTACTTCCGAAATTATAAAATTAGCTATTTCTACTACTAGAAAACCAATTGATTTTATATCCACAGTAGGGGTATTTGGTTTATTAGATACGCCAAGAGATATTAACGAAAGTGCTCCATTCAAACAAGAGATTCCATTATCAGATACTTACGCCTCAGGCTATGCGACTAGTAAATGGGCTGGGGAATTATTATTACGAGAAGTCAACAAACGATTCAATATTCCTATTAATATTTTTAGGTGTGATATGATATTGCCAGACCAAGAATACAAAGGGCAGGCCAATACTTCAGATATGCTGACACGCCTCTTATATAGTATAGCGATTACAGGATTAGCCCCTCAATCTTTTTATGGAGATCGTAAAAGTGGACGCCGTAAAGTACCGCACTATGATGGAGTGCCAGTAGATATATTGTCAAAAGCTATTACTGGTGCGCACGCCAAAGAACATCAAGAATGTAGAACTTACCATGCCTTGAATTATTTGGATGATACGGTGTCTTTAGATCGTTTTGTCGATTGGATAGCAAGTGCTGGTTATCCTATCAATCGAATAAGTAATCACGAAGAATGGTATGAACGGATGGAGACTAAATTGAAAGCTCTACCAGAAGATCAACGCTCCCAATCTGCCTTAAATATTTTAATGGCTTATCAACAACCGCTGTATGGTGGACCTAGTTGGGTGGATTGTTCCAACTTTAAAAAATTGGTAGAATCTTTGGATACGCTGGGGCAGCTGCCACATTTGTCAGAGGTTTATATTCATAAATATTTAGACGATTTAGCCTTGTTAGAAATGATCCCTAAGCCAAGTACAATGGCTACCCATCATCCAATGATGAATGGAAGGGCGATAGGTTCCCCAGTAAAAATAAATGCCTATGCGGCATTAGAAGCTAAAGGAAAACTACAAACCTTTACCTATGAATTGGGAGAGCTAGGTCCAGAACAGGTAGATGTAAAAGTGGACTATTGTGGTATCTGCCATTCTGATTTGAGTATGATTGAAAATGAATGGGGAAATTCTCAATATCCATTGATCCCAGGTCATGAAATTGTAGGGGAGGTAGTAGCCGCAGGTTCAATGGTCAAGAATATAAAAGTAGGAGATAAAGTAGGCGTTGGTTGGTTCTCAGAATCTTGTATGAGTTGTTCCCAATGTATGCATGGATCGCAACATCTATGCAGAGATCGAAAAACAACTATCGCAGAAACCAATGGTGGTTTTGCCGATTATGTGCGGGCACATTGGGCATGGGCGATTCCCTTACCAGAGGGGATTGATATGAGTAAAGCTGGACCACTATTGTGTGGGGGGATTACTGTTTTTAATCCAATTATTGCAGCGGGTGTTTTGCCGACTGATAAGGTTGGGGTAATAGGGATTGGCGGACTAGGACACCTAGCTTTAAAATTTTTAAAGAACTGGGGATGTGAAGTGATTGCCTTTAGTTCTAGTGAAAGTAAGCGAGCGCAAATTCTGAAAATGGGTGCTACAAGAGTTGTTAACTCTCGGTCAACAGAAGAACTATCGACCATAAGAGGACGCTTAGATTTTATTATTAATACCACCAATGTTAATTTGGATTGGGCTTCCTATTTAATGGCTTTAGCACCTCAAGGAAGATTCTTTAATGTGGGCATGGTGCAAGAACCGATGTCTATTCCTAATAATTTATTGATTGATGGAGAGCGAGTTATTGGGGGCAGTCCTGTGGGTAGTCCGGGGTTGGTTAGTAAGATGTTAGAGTTTTGTGTGCGACATGAAATTTATCCTGAAGTGGAGGAGTTCCAGATGGAGCAGGTCAATGAGGCTTTGGCGCATCTGGAAGCTGGCAAGGCTCGATTTAGAATTGTTTTGAAGAATTGAAGTTAATGGTTTGTCTAAATTACGATTTTCTTTTGACGCAGACTTTTATATGACTTATTATGAC
>CAYOBX010000479.1:0-4942 GCA_964402245.1 uncultured Saprospiraceae bacterium
CTCATTCATCCTTATTTTCTCTTTGAAATCAGTCATAGTATCAACAATACTCCTTCTTTCAAAGAAAAACTAAGAACAAAATAACCTCGTCGAAATGCGGAACTTATTCTTTCGTCGTTACTAAACCAAAGATTTTTCCTATTTTGCTGATCTAAGTCACGACAAAACAAGATCATTCATTATATTGGATTAGTTTTTTTCGTCGTTACTAAATTAGTGCATATTTAAATTTTGGGCATCCACCGTAGACCGATCGCCATTTTAACCAAGCTCTTATTCAATACTCTAAAAATGAAAAATTTACCACTACATTGGAAAATACTAATTGGGATGGCATTAGGTGTCTTATTTGGTATCGTTGCCGTAAATACAGGATTAGAAGATTTTACCAGAAAATGGATCATGCCTTGGGGTAAGATATTTTTGAACCTGTTGAAATTAATAGCGGTACCACTTATTCTAGCTTCCCTTATTAAAGGGATAAGTGACTTAAAAGACATCTCCAAATTATCTCAAATTGGCGGTCGAACCTTAGCTATATATATAGCGACTACTGTAACAGCAGTAATTATTGGTTTATTGCTTGTTAACACCATTCAACCCGGTGGTGGTATTGCAGAATCTACTCGTTCTAGTTTGATGGAAGAAAATAAGATGAAGTCAGACGAATATCGAGGAAAGGCAGAAGCCACTCCTACTTTTCAAGAGGCCCCACTTCGCTTTATTGAAGATATGGTACCTGACAATATAGTGGGAGCGGCAGGCAGCAATAAAAATATGCTACAAGTCATTTTCTTTGCTATATTCTTTGGTGTTGCCATGATTTTAGTCAAAGAAGAAAAAGTTCGAGTGGTCAAAGAGTTCTTTGATGGCTTTAATGATATAATCCTGAAAATGGTCGATCTGGTGATCTTGGCCGCCCCCTATGGTGTTTTTGCACTTTTAGCGGGACTGGTGGTCACCTCCCCGAGTGCAGATATTTTTATAGCATTAGGTAAGTATGCTTTTACTTTAGTACTAGGTTTAGCGGTTATGATTGGTGTTTATGCAATATTGGTGGCATTGTTCACGGGGAAATCTCCAGGCTTCTTTTTTAAGGCAATTGCTCCAGCTCAATTATTGGCATTTTCAACTAGTTCTAGTGCAGCCACGCTTCCTGTAACGATGGAACGAGTGGAAGAGCATTTAGGTGTGGAAAAAGAAGTCGTGAGTTTTGTGTTACCTATTGGTGCTACCGTTAACATGGATGGAACGAGTGTCTATCAGGCAGTTGCTGCGGTGTTTATTGCACAAGTATATGGTTTTGATTTATCTTTTGCAGATCAGATCACTATTGTCTTTACGGCAACGCTGGCCTCTATAGGTTCTGCTGCCGTTCCTAGTGCAGGTATCGTTATGTTGGTGATTGTATTGGAGTCAATTGGCGTTCCACCTGCAGGTATTGCTTTGATTTTTGCAGTAGATAGACCCTTAGATATGTGTCGAACGGTGGTGAATGTAACAGGAGATGCGGCAGTATCCATGCTTGTGGCAAAGAGTGTTGGGAAATTAGGAGAGCCTAAAGTGCGGAACTGGGATGATAATTATGAGGAGGTTGCTTAATTTAGGAGGCTCCAGATTACTTAAATGTCAGAATTAGGATTCGTAGGATTTTAGGATTAGCAAGATTTTGGGCAGCAGCACGCTTGAAAATCGTGCTAATCCTAGGATCTTATAGATCCTAATCGCCTACATAAATAAATGGAATAGTATGAAAAGTAGTATCCAAATAGATTTGCTGATCTTCTATATCTTTTTTTCCGATTACTTTTCCTACTGTTAAATGATGCCTTCCAATTTGTAAACTGTCCATCGGGAAAAAGCATAATAATCCTTTACTATTTCCATGAGGATGCATATAGTAATCACAGCTAATAGATTCGTGAGATACTGGCTTGTTATTTATTCTTAGCAAGATGGCTTTTTCTAGGATTGCTTTTGACTTTTGTAAATTTTGTCTAAATTCTGATTGATTTTTTTGCTTGAACACTAATATAAGGCTGTCTCTTTTTTGTTGCCATTGTGGAGTATAGTAGTATTTCTTTTTTAGAGTCTCCATCTGGAGATTTTGATCTTCTTGCCAAGGAGAATTCGCTCCTTCTATAAATGCAGAAAAAAAAGAATGGTAAAGTCCTTCTTCTTGAAATGGAGTAAGAGAGGAGTCGATTTTCTCAATTAACCATTTATCTCCATCTTGCGCTTTCACAAAAACTTCGCCTATTGGTACTGATATCTTATTTGAAGGAATAGAAAAATGTTTAATGTGACGATCATAAGTATCTGTTCCGGGGTATTTACTTCGTTCTTCTTCATAGAATATGAAATTATAAGATTCTCTGTTGACTATTCCATAGTTTTCACTATCATTAAAAGCTGGATAATATCCATAGTTATTAAAACCAAAGCCAAAAACGGCACTTAAGAAAACTAAATAAGGAACGATCATTAAAAATAATCGTCTGGTATATGGCTGGTCTAAAAAATTAAGTAGCATGGGACGCCACAAAAAGGAGAGAGTGATCTTTGAGAAAAAACTATATATTGGTAAGTAAACGGCAGAAAAGTATTTATTTTTTATCTTTTTTAGCAAGCCAAGACTTATAAAATCAAAGGCTACTATTAACCCTAAACTTAGAAAAATCAAACTAATTATTCCATAAAAAATATCTGGTAATGGCGGTAGTAGTTTTTCCGCAAAATAGCCAAAAAGCAAAAACCATAAGAAACAGAGAAATAGAGAAATAGAGATAAAAGGATAAAGAAAAGTAAGAAAGTAAAAGAAAAGAGAATACTTGCAAAATTTTCAAGTTGTTGAATATACTTATCAAAAGACCCTATTTTACGTTTGTAATAATTAGTAAATCTATTGCTATAATTTAAGTTTTCATAGTTAATATCTCCAGAGACATAGCGAAGACCTATCGCTCCTATCCATAAACTTCGAATTAAAATATGAATAATTAGATTAATCAAAAATATATAAATACTAGCATGTAAAATGAACGTAGTTAGTACTAAGGTAACGCCGTAAAACGCTGTACTTTCATTACTACCTAATTCGTCTAATGAAGCATAAAAATAGGGAAAATGGGTTAAGCTTTCAAGAAGTGCAAAAATAACCAAACCAGAAATCAGCAATTCCAGTTGCCAACTCTCTTGTTGTAATTTAGTTAACCATTTTGAAAAGGTATTTTTTTTTGTTTTTGCCATTTAGGGTTAGAATTTGTAGGATTTATAGGATTTTAGGATTAGCAAGATTTTGGGCAGCAGCACGCTTGCAAATCCTACCAATCCTAAAATCCAATGAATCCTAATCAGCTTTATGTAGTTCTCTAATTTTAATAGAGAATGCCGCAAACAACAAAGTCATAAATGGACTTAAATAATTAAAGATGGCATAAATAAAATATTCATAAACAGAAACCCCTAATACCCCAGACTGATAGGCCCCACAAGTATTCCAAGGAATTAATGCAGAAGTAACCGTTCCAGAATCTTCAATCGTCCTACTCAAGTTTTCTGGAGCTAAACCTCTCTTCTCATACGCTTGGGAGTACATTTTTCCTGTTATCACCAACGCTAAGTACTGGTCGGATGCGGTTAAATTAATAGCTAAGCAACTAGCCACCGTACTGGCAAATAAACTAAAAGTACTATTGGCCATAGATAATAAGGTGGTACTAATTCTTTGTAAAGCACCTATGGCATCCATAACGCCGCCAAAAACCATCGCACAAATTATTAACCAGATTGTGCTGAGCATTCCTTTCATGCCACCTGCCGTAAATAGATCATTCAATTTAACATTGCTAGTCTCTATCGCTGTATCAACTGTAAGCGCATTCATAATGCTTTTGTAGGCTACTGTAAAATTCATAGAGTCAGCCCCTTCAATCCCTGCAATTTTGATCATTATTTGCGGTTGAAAAATTACAGCGAAAATACCACCTAATAAACTTCCGATCATTAAGGCGATCAAGGGTTTTGTTTTTGCAATGATTAAGCCTACTACCGCTAATGGAACCAATAACAACCACCAACTAATATTAAAAGATTCATTTATAGCCGCTAAAATTTCACTCGTATTTGCGGAGCCTGCGGTGTTTTGTGTCAAACCAATAAATGTAAAAGCAATAATCGTAATGATGATCGAGGGAACAGTAGTATACGCCATATAACGAATATGCGTAAATAACTCAGAGCCAGCCATCGCTGGGGCTAAGTTAGTCGTATCTGATAAGGGAGACATTTTATCTCCAAAATAAGCACCAGATATAACCGCTCCTGCCACCATACCTAAAGGCATCCCTATCGCTTGGCCAATACCAATCAGTGCAATCCCTACCGTCGCAGTGGTCGACCAAGAACTTCCAGTCGCCAGAGAAATAATGGCACAGATAACAACAGATGCGGGTAAGAAAATAGAGGGACTAAGAATTTGTAAGCCACCATATATTAAGGTAGGTATTATACCACTCACTAACCAAGTGCCAGTCAAAGCTCCAACAAACAATAATATTAATATAGCACCAGTGGTAGATTTGAGGTTATTTCCTATTTCTATAATCATCCGCTCATAAGGCACCTTATTTAAAAAACCTACAATTGCTGCTACTGCTGCTCCTAGTAATAATACAAACTGGTTAGAACCACTTAAGGCATCATCTCCAAATACGTATACATTATAAGTGAGCAAGCATACCAGCGCAAAAACTGGAATTAATGCTTCTGTTAGACTTAACTCTTTGTTTGTGATAATTTTATTATCCTTCATATATATTGATTTTTAACCACGAATTCACGAATTAACTACTAAGGAACGATGAAAAAATAAACTTACAATTTATACTGCTTCTGTGCATCCCATCCGCTTTGCGGTTCGTTCGTTTGAATGTCCACTGGA
>CAYOBX010000480.1:0-4929 GCA_964402245.1 uncultured Saprospiraceae bacterium
GTTGTACGGAATGAATTCCGTGTTACGGTTGTACGGAATGAATTCCGTGCTACGGTTGTACGGAATGAATTCCGTGCTACAAAACAACTTAACTATGCCTCGTATAATACCCTATTTTTTATTCCTATTTCTTATTGCCTGCGGACAATCCAAACCACCCCCACAATCAAAAATAGAAGTAAAGAAATCAACCGACGAAGACAATCTATTATTCTCTTTAGCCTCTGAGTTAATTGCAAACCCAAGCACCCAAGCCGAAAAGGACAAGAATACTATTATAAACTATGTGATGGATCAAGGAATAGAGGTGCAATCAACTCCTTCTGGATTATACTATCAAATGATCGAGACAGGAGATGGAGATTTGGCCAAGTGGGGAGATTGGGTAAGTGTTAATTATAAGGGCTATATGTTAGATGGACAAGTATTCGATACGTCCTATAAAAGAGGAAAGCCATTGGAATTTTATATTGGAAATATGGTGGATGGATGGAATGAAGGATTAGAATTAATGCGACCGGGTGCAAAGGCTTTATTTATAATACCCTCTGCCTTGGCTTATGGAGAAAAGGGATTTCCTAATAAAATACCTCCTCATACGGTATTGGCATTTGAGTTGGAGTTACTAACAGTCACGCAAAAATAGAGAATAGGGAGTAGGAAAACTTTTGAACTGTCTTTATATAAGGTTATTTTTGCCCGTTGAAACGGAAAACACAAAGAATCCGTTGTGTTTTTTATTTTAAAGGCATAGCCTTTATGGATAGGAAACACAAGGCACAGCCTTTGTGCCAGCAAGAATTGTAGGGACAATCCCTTGTGGTTGTCCTTTTTGATAAAAAGAAAAAAATTAGGATTAGAAAATATCAATTATGTCACAACAGTTAAGCGAACAGGAAAAGGTGCGACGGGAGTCTTTACAAAAAATCAAAGACTTGGGAATTGACCCATTTCCCGCTGCCAAAGTGGAAGTTAGTTTTAAATCATCTGAATTTACTACAGCCGATTTTCAACAAAACTTAATCAAGGAAATTGAAAATCTAAAAGGAATCGGCCCAGAAAAAGCCAAACAGATTGCGGAGTTACTACCTAAAAATAAATTTAAAACTACTGCTGTATTGGAAGGAGACTTTGGATTAGCAGAGCAGGTAGAATTCGACACTGGAATAGATAAAGCAGCTATGTCTTTGGAAGATTTCGTTGGTGGTCTACGAGCCAGTGCAATGGGAGATTTCCAACAGGATAAACGCCCTGTTGTACATATGGCTGGTCGTTTCATGGGACAACGAGGGCCATTTGCTAAACTACAAGATTCAGAAGGTAGAATTCAATTGTATATTAAGAAAGGAGCTATTGGAACAACAGAAGAAGAAAAGACACAGATCAATGCTTTGGTCAAGCAATTACATATCGGAGACTTTATTGGTGTTACGGGCTATTTGTTTTCTACACAAATGGGAGAGGTAACGCTACATGTATCGGATTTGAAGTTTCTTGGAAAGTCATTAAAAACTTTACCAATTGTAAAAGTGGATAAAGAAGGTAAAGTCTATGACGAATTTAAAGATCCAGAATTACGGTATCGCCAACGGTATGTAGATTTGACCGTAAATCCACAAGTAAAAGAGATATTCTTGAAGCGATCAAAGGTGGTGAAATCTATGCGTACTTTCTTTGATGAAAAGGGTTGGTTAGAAGTGGAGACACCGATTTTACAACCTATACATGGTGGTGCTGCTGCCCGACCATTTGCTACGCACCATAATAGCTTGGACATGAAGCTATACATGCGTATTGCGAATGAACTATATCTGAAACGATTAATCGTAGGTGGCTTTGATGGAGTATATGAGATCGGTAAAATGTTCCGTAATGAAGGAATGGATCGAACACATAATCCTGAATTCACCTCTATGGAAATATATGTAGCCTATAAGGATTATATCTGGATGATGGAGATGGTGGAGAATTGTATCGCTTATATTGCTCAAGAAGTGAATGGTACGATGAAAGCACAAATTGGGGATAAGGAAATTGACTTTACTCCTCCATATCGTCGTTTGAGTATGTTCGATTCTATCAAAGAGTATACAGGAATTGATGTATCTGAAATGGATGAAGAAGCTTTAAAGCAAGTTTGTAAAGATCTACACATACCAATCGATAAGTCGATGGGTAAAGGCAAGTTAATTGATGAAATTTTTGGAGAAAAAGTAGAAGATAACTTGATCCAACCAACTTACATCACAGACTATCCAGTAGAGATGTCTCCATTAGCAAAGAAGCATCGAAGTAAAGAAGGCTTAGTGGAACGATTTGAATTATTTGTCAATGGAAAAGAAATTGCGAATGCCTATTCTGAGTTAAATGATCCTATAGATCAACGAGCAAGGTTTGAAGATCAATTAAAGTTGGCGGCGCGTGGAGATGATGAAGCGATGGTATTGGATGAAGATTTTATTCGCTCCTTAGAATATGGGATGCCACCTACTTCTGGCTTGGGTATTGGTATTGATCGCTTGACGATGATGTTGACGAATCAGAGTTCTATTCAGGAAGTCTTGTTTTTCCCTCAGATGAAACCTGAGGTGACTCAAGGCAAAGCAGAGGAATAGAGATAAAGAACACAGAGACACTAAGGCACAGAGAGTTTTCACTAAAGCTCCGTGACTCAGTGCCTCCGTGTTCTTTATTAATTCCTCTTTATCTCTCCTATTCTTTCAGCACCTGCAATCGCTCAATCTCTTCCTCTCCTGCTTTCACTACCAATACATACTCTCCCTTAGGCAACTGACTAATATCCAAAGATTTAAGGTAATTCTTAGGTTCTTGATTAATCAATTGATTACGAAAAACCTCTTTTCGGTAAGCATTAAACAATTGAAAACTAACAGCACAATCTTCTATTATTTGATATTTAATTTGTACCCGACCATTACCATCCGCAGTTACTTTTTGGTTATTCTTACTATCCCCATTTAATTTAGGAACAGGTGGATGAAAATAACTTATCTGGCCATTGATAGTTTTATATTTCAGGCGATATTTAATATATTTTCCTTGTGCTGTGATGCCCAAGCCTGCATCTCGAAATTGATAGGAAGGGTTTTGATTACTATTATTACTTTTCCCTTGCATCTTCGCAATCGTGATATATTTACCCCCCCCTATAGATCGTTGTATTTCATATTGTAATTGCAAAGGTTCTTGTTTAGCAGACCATCTCACTTCAATATCATTTCCTACTAAGAATGCATTAAATTGTTTAACTGCAATTGGTTGAGTAGCGGTTCTAGCTAAAAAATTACTATTTGCCATATTTTGTCCATAATTGACAGGAACATTTTTACTTTCAATATAAATAGTACTTTCTCCATTTGGATTCCAAATACTCAATTGAGAAGGAATCGCAAATATATTAAAAGGATCAGCATGGGGAACAAAGTCTGCACCATCTGTTTTCACCGTACGGATCTCTATACCATCTCTATCAATGAATAGCCATTTAAATTGATTAAAACTGCCACTTGCTCGAGTCCAAGGTTTGTTATCATTAGCTGCGCGTAATGGGGCACCCCAACATCCTTCTCCTAAATAAATAGTTCCATTCTCGTCATCCCTTGCAAAACCTTCATAGCTATTAGGCCCTTTCGATGGTTTAATTGGATAGGTAGTTTTGACAACATGCGCATCTGACTCTACAACTACTTGTACTTTATATTTATGGAACAAGGTTGCCCAGTTTAATAACTGCTCATTCTTTTCTGGTTTGCCTTTTGTGTGGGGTCGAATAGTATGATGATATTGTGCCATCCTCCATTGTACAAAAGTGTTTTGTTTTAAATCATTCGCTAGCCATTCTTGTTGTTTTCCTCCAGATGGAATTAAAGAATTTAAAGTATATACTCTTAATAAATCTGTACCAAAAGTAAAAGCATAAAACACATCTTTGGTATGTACATCAAATAAATCCATTAAGGTTTTATTTGCATATTCATGATTGCCTCTTGTTACAACAATCGGTGTTAGCTTTCCATCTTTAGAAATAGTATGCTGCCAATCATCAAACCATAATGGCCATTGTTTTTCATTATCTGCCCCTGTCATATCTCCTCCAAATAATACAAAATGAGGTTGGAGTTTACCTACTAGTTTATTGGCATTAATACGACCTTCTCTATGATTTCTAGAATCTCCACCAGCAATAATAGACAGACGAGTATGTGGAGAAGCGGGAGCGGTTTGGAAGGAGTAAATTTTAGAATCGCCTCTATTGTCATTGATTTTAAAAAAATAAAGTGTATTAGGTTTCAATCCTGTCAATCGTACAAAATGATTGTTCATTCCTTTAATGGGAAGCACTTTATCAGGCATTCTAGCTTTAGCATAACTTTCAAATCGTTGGCCTCGCAATTGATGAGGTGCATAATAAAGAACAGGATTCGTACCGACAATCTGATCCCATGCCACTACCATAGAAGTAGTAGGATCTTCTCGCCACATACATCTAAGTCGTGCAATTTCTGCAAATGCAGTTTCCATGCAGACAATTATTACGACTAGGACTAATATTATATTTTTTACATTCTTACTGAACATCGCAGGTTAAACTGTTTTGGTTCTTTGATAAATCCCGTGAAATGGTATTAATGAAATAGAAAATTAAGGGCCCTTAGCAACCCATCCGCAAGCGGTTCAGGAATATATTCCTTCATCTCACATTTGGTCACTTTTGCTTCTTTTTTTCCTTGACCACGGGATTTGTCAAAGAACGTCTATTTTTGATTACAGCAATACTGTAATATTGGAAATTTGATTTCTGGTTGCTGAAAATAGCGGTATGAGGTTGGAGACTTTTATACTATGTGAAGTTTTTTATAAATGCAAAAACTGCCCCAAAAATGTATTTTTTATAATATATTATTAATT
>CAYOBX010000481.1:0-2156 GCA_964402245.1 uncultured Saprospiraceae bacterium
AGCACAAGAAGTACAAAAAGTAGAACCCCCATTCTGGTGGACAGGCATGGCTAATTCTGAATTGCAAATCCTATTATACGGAGAAAATATTAGTCAGCTTAAACCTAGTTTCTCTTATGCAGGAGTTCGTCTAAAACAGACCATCTCATTAGAAAGTAACAATTATTTATTTGTCAATTTAGATATAGCATCCAATGCTCCAGCAGGTACGTTGAATATAGATTTAAAAGATGCTTCAGGAAAAGTAGTGAAACAAATTCCTTATCCTTTACTCGCAAGAGAAAAAGGAGCAGCTCAACGAAAAGGCTATGATAATTCAGATGTATTATATCTAATCACCCCAGATCGTTTTGCAAATGGAGATACCAGTAATGATGAAATAGACGGATTATTAGAAGGGCATAACAGAGTGGATAAGTGGGGTAGGCATGGAGGAGATGTAAGAGGCATTATCAATCATTTAGATTATTTAAAAGATATTGGGTATACGTCTATTTGGTTGAACCCTATCCTTGAAAACAATCAAGACCAATGGTCCTATCATGGCTATTCTACAACGGATTATTATAAGGTGGACCCTCGCTTTGGTTCGAATGCAGAATATAAAGAACTATGTGAGGTAGCCGAATCTAAAGGAATGAAGATTATTATGGATATGATTGTGAATCATTGTGGTTCTGGTCATTGGTGGATGGAGGATTTACCATCCCAAGATTGGATTAATAACAAAGGAAAATACAGACAGACCAACCATCGACGAACGACGCATAGAGATCCTTATGTTTCCAATTACGATAAAAAGGAATTTACGGATGGTTGGTTTGTACCCACCATGCCAGATCTAAACCAACGTCATCCTCAGATGGCTACTTACTTGATTCAAAATACAATTTGGTGGATTGAGTATTTAGGCATTAGTGGTATAAGAATGGATACTTATCCTTATTCTGATAAAGATTTCATGACAGACTGGACTTGTGCCGTAATGGACGAGTTTCCTAATTTTAATATTTGCGGGGAAGAGTGGAGCTTGAATCCAGCGGTATTAGCCTATTGGCAAGGTGGCAAAAAAAATGATGATGGCTATACTTCTTGCCTGCCAGGCTTATTAGATTTTCCCATCCAAAATGCATTAAAAGAAGCTTTGGTAACAGAAGAAAATTGGAATGCAGGAATGATAAATTTATACGATGCTTTATCGGATGATTTCCAATATGCTGATCCTAACAAGCATGTCATTTTTCCTGACAATCACGATATGAGTCGGATATTTACTCAACTTGGTGAAGATGTAGACCTATTCCGATTGGCAATGGTTTATTTTGCCACTATGCGGGGCACGCCTCAATTTTATTATGGAACGGAAATTTTAATGTCCAATACAGGAGATGATAGTCACGGAAATATTAGAAGTGATTACCCAGGTGGATGGCCAGGAGATTCTATCAATGCTTTCACCAATATAGGCTTGTCTGCGGAACAGATCTCTGCTCGTGAGTTTGTAAAAAAAATATTGAATTGGCGAAAAACTGCGACAAGTATTCATATAGGTAAACTAATACATTTCCTTCCTACAGAAGGAGTGTACAGTTATTTTCGATATGACGATCAGCAAAAAGTTATGGTGGTTTTAAATAAAACCAAAGAGCCACAAAAAATTGGTCTACAACAATTTGAGGAAATATTACCTGCTAATAGTAGAGGTGTTAATATTTTAAAAAATCAAGAAATTATATTTTCAGATTCTTTGACAATTGGTGCTAAAGAACCGTTGGTAATTGAAATAAAGGAATAGAAAAATAATAACCAAACCTTATTTGTTTTTTCCAATTCTTACACCCTCAAACAAATTCTTTTACAATCGAGGAAACCCCTTATAACTCACCCAATCAAAATCTGCATATTCTTGGGTAGCTTGACCATTACTGGTGCATATACACCTACATCAGCACCTGTATATCCAAAGCATAATAATAAATTAGCAGCGGTTTCCGTAAAAGGAATAAATGTTGCTCCTTGATCTGAGGAATAAGAATAGAGATATTGATCACTTTTAGAAATCACTTTAAATTGAATAGTACCTTGATAATTGTTCAAGGTAATCGATTTAAGAATGCTTGGTTCTTTTTCTTTTTCTTGTATTTTTAATTGTATAA
>CAYOBX010000481.1:2256-4891 GCA_964402245.1 uncultured Saprospiraceae bacterium
AATCAGCGGAAAATTGCTCTATTTTGGTCAAATCAATTCAAGAAATAAAATGATTGATTTATCTAATTTGTCTCCCAATATGTATCTTCTGAGAATTGAAAATAGGGTGTTGAAATTTGTAAAAACAAAATAATTCTAAGATTATAATTCAATAATTCCCTCTTATCATGAAATGGTTGAAAAATATATTGCTACTGCTGCTATTCCTAGGTCTATTGTTCTCCCTATATGCGTATTTCCAATTAAAGGATAGACACCCCGATTATTGGTTGGACCTAAACCATCAACCTACTCAAATAGCTCCTTTTCAAGCAGGCTTTAGTGCCTTATCCATTACGCCAAATGTGCCTGATACATGGACAGATGTAGATCAAGATGCCCAATACCATCCTGATAAAGGAGATACTTTTGAAGATGGCAATAATAATGGACGATTTGACCCTGTGTGGATGGCGGGCTTTCAAAATCGGCGACCCGCACAAGGAGTGCATGATGAATTATGGAGTCGAGTAATGGTCTTGGAAAACAATGAATTTAAAATAGCTTGGGTCGTCTTAGATGTGATTGGATATGGAAATGATGAGATTATTACGATAAGAAAAAAAATTAAAGAAACAACAGATATTGATTATGTGATTATTGCAAGTACACATACTCATGAAGGACCTGATTTAATTGGTATGTGGGGAGGTCATGAATTAAAAAGTGGTGTAAACCCAAATTATAAAGCATTCGTTATCCAACAAACGATCAAAGCGATAGAAGAAGCGAATACTAAATTACAACCAGCCGTTTTGCGTTTTGCACAAGATCTAGATGGTGCAAAAGATTTGGTCTGCGATTCTCGAAAACCAGAAGTGTTAGATTATGGATTGCGATTAATACAAATTTTGACTGCTCAACAAGATACTACCCTAGGTACGATCATTACTTGGGCCAATCATCCCGAAACTACTTGGGATAAAAATCTATTAATAAGTTCCGATTTTGTGCATTATGTTCGAGAAGGCGTGGAGAAAGGAATTTATAATGAAACAGAGTTGGTACAGAATGGAGTGGGGGGTATCGCCATCTATGCGAATGGTTCGATTGGTGGATTAATGACAACGCTTCCAGAATTTGGTATACAAGATCCTTTTAAAGATACGACTTATTTGGCACCTTCCTTTGATAAGGCAGCCGCACAAGGTACTCGCTTGGCCATGCTCACTTTAGCAACCCTAGCTGATACTGCTTATTCGTCTACTATTGAATCTTCTATATTACAACTCAAAGCAAAAAGCATTCAGATACCCCTGGATAATTCTCTATATCGTCTTGCTGCTTTGGTAGGGGTATTTGACAGAGGCTTGTGCGCTTGGTGGAAAATGCGTTCGGAAGTCGCTCTGATGGAAATAGGACCAGCCCAATTTTTATTTCAACCTTCTGAGTTATACCCTGAAATTGCGAATGGGGGAGTAGAAGCTCCATCAGGACA
This sequence comes from uncultured Saprospiraceae bacterium, assembly GCA_964402245.1. Taxonomy (GTDB): domain Bacteria; phylum Bacteroidota; class Bacteroidia; order Chitinophagales; family Saprospiraceae; genus JAFMDF01. Next base: position 3,734 of record CAYOBX010000481.1, read on the forward strand.
AGACTACCAAATAAATCCTTCGGAATCTATGCCTATCCGAAGTTTGATGTCTAGTAAGTATCGATTTATTATGGGTTTATCAAATGATATGATAGGCTATGCTATTCCCAAAAGTCAATGGGATGCAGAAGGACCTTTTACCTATAAGAATAAGGAAGCTCCCTATGGAGAAATTAATTCCTGTGGCCCTGAGACGGCTCCTATTTTATATAGAGAAATGCTAAATTTATTGGAGGATTGATGGAAAGTATTCATATATTGAGTCCACTCCGAAAAGTCTTTTTTGCTATAAATTCATATCACTCGTTGCAAAAATAAATTTATAAAAATTTGACTTTGTGAGAGTTATTAAATCTGCCAGTTTTTCAAAAACTGGCAGATTTCGCACGAATCGACTTTTTGGAGTGAACGCAATATACAAATTCAACATGAGAAAAAAAGTAATGTCAAATGAAAAAAATTAGTCAATTAATAAGAGAAATTATTCCAGTAATAATTGGAATTTTGATTGCCATAGTAATTAATAATTGGAATGAAGATAGAAAGAATCAAAAATATTTAAACCAAATTTTTTCCTCAATGAAGGAAGAGTTAAAAGAAAGTAAAACAGATATTATGAAGGCAATACCTAAACAAAAACGATTATTGGATAATCTCGGAAAATATTCAAATGATGAAAAAATTTCGTTGTTTGAAATAGTAAAAAAATCTGAAGGAGTTGCATTGTCTACAATAAAAATTAATTCATGGAAAGCACTTGCCAGTTCAAAGATTGAATTAATCGACCATGATAGATTATCTATGTTATCTGATTTAGATGAGGGAAAAGAGGAACTGGACATTAAAAATGAAAAAATCTTTGATTTTTTATTGGATAACGCTAATGAAACCAATAAAGGAAAAAAAGAAGTTTTCCAGTTACTTATTCAAGATATTATATGGACAGAAGAAAGATTGCAAAAAGAAGTCGAAGAATTAATTAAAAAATAGAACCTGCTGCTAAGGGATGGGTTAAAAATATTGGATCAAGCGGTCAGATGACGTAAAGCCATCAGATCGTACGCAGAACACCTGATTTAGTACCACTTTTCATTTTGAAGACTCTTGATAGCCCTACTATCCAGTGACTTCCCCTTTTAATTCGACAATTAAAAGGTC
>CAYOBX010000482.1:0-1322 GCA_964402245.1 uncultured Saprospiraceae bacterium
TATTCACCACTCAAGAATTGTTTAAGGCCAAAGTACTAGAGGCTAAGTTAAAAGAGAATGATATAGAATGCTATATCATGAACAAACAGGATTCCGCCTATGTTATGATTGGAAGAATAGAAATATATACAAAAGAAGCAGATGTGGAGCAGGCAAAAGAATTAATTGAAGGAATCGATCACGAACAAAACTAATTAATAAAATGGCTAATGAAAATACAGAATCCATCGTACTAGGAGCAGGATGTTTTTGGTGTGTAGAAGCAGTATTTCAAGAATTAAAAGGCATCATATCTGTTGATTCAGGATATACGGGAGGGCATACAAAGAATCCAAAGTATAAAGAAGTATGTTCTGGGAATACAGGGCATAATGAAGTAGCTAAAATTATTTTTGATCCTTCTGTTATCTCCCTAGAGCAATTGTTGCAGGTATTCTGGGCGACCCATGATCCTACTACTTTAAACAGGCAAGGCTACGATGTGGGTACCCAATATCGTTCTGGTATTTACTATGCTAATGAAACTCAACTGGCTATTGCTACGAAGTCAAAGGCAGAGATGGCTCCCCAAATCTGGGAAGATCCTATTGTTACGGAAATTGAACCATTAGGAGATTTCTATGAGGCAGAAGATTATCATAAAGATTATTATACTTTAAATCCAAACTACGGATATTGTAGAGCGATCATTACGCCTAAGGTGAATAAATTTCGGAAACAGTTTCGAGATCAATTGAAGAAATAATAATGGGATTTATTGAACACAGAGGCACAGAGTTAAATAAAGCTCTGTGTGCTCAGTGCCTCTGTGTTCACATAGAGTCAACATCTAGCTCAATTATAGTAAACTCAATTAAAATGAAGAAACTAAATCCACTAACTCCAGAAGAAGCATACGTCATTATTAACAAAGGAACAGAGCGACCATATACGGGGGAATTGAATGATAATAAAGCAGAAGGTACTTATATATGCAGACAGTGTGATGCCCCCTTATATAAATCCGAAGATAAATTTGATTCTCGCTGTGGCTGGCCAAGTTTTGATGATGAGATAGAAGGGGCAATCAAAAAAGAAACAGATGCAGATGGTCGAAGAACAGAAATTTTATGCGCCAATTGTGATGGACATTTAGGGCATGTATTTGTCGGAGAACGAATGACGGCTAAAAATACTCGGCATTGTGTCAATTCTATTTCTATGAAATTTGTGGCGGAGTAGGATTGAGTATTTTAGTATTGAACACAGAGTCACGGAGGGCACGGAGAATAAAAACTCTGTGGTCTCTGTGACTCCGTGTTCATTCATTCTCTATCAACTCA
>CAYOBX010000482.1:1422-4885 GCA_964402245.1 uncultured Saprospiraceae bacterium
AATAAAAACTCTGTGGTCTCTGTGACTCCGTGTTCATTCATTCTCTATCAACTCATGATAATTTAAAGCTCTCGACCTCCCGAACCTCTCCCGCTTTCAAGTCCCCTAACCAAACTTTACCAATTCGAACTCTAAACAATCGCAGAGTAGGAAAGCCGACCACCGCAGTCATTTTTCTGACCTGTCGAAACTTCCCTTCTCTAATAGTAATAGCTACCCAACTGGTAGGCCCATGTCGATCCGATCTTAATTTTTTAGTACGAGGTGGAAAGGAGGGTGGGGTATGAAGACGAGCTGCAATACAGGGCCGAGTAGTGTATTTTTCTCCTTTAATACTGATCTCTATTCCTTGCTCCATTTGTTGAATAGCCTCCTGTGTGATGAGACCATCTACCTGAACATAATATTCTTTCTCAATCTTTCTGCCACAGATTAATGCGCTAGTCTTCCCGTTTGTTGTAAGCAATAATAAACCCTCAGAATCTTTATCTAATCGACCGATAGACATAGTCTTTTCAGGAAAATCATATAATGATCCTAATAACTGTACCTTCTTATTGGTGACTAATTTAAACTGGCTTAAATAACCAAATGGTTTGTGTAAGAGGAAATGTCTATGTGGAGTGGTGGAAATGGTTTCTTCCATAAATTTTATTTTTAACCCATCCCTTAGATTCGGCAACAAGTATGTTTAGAGTATACTTTAGAGGGTTGAATGTTGCATAGATTTTTTTCAAAAAGCTATGCAACATTAAACCCTCTAAAAAGGTATTGGAAAGCTACTCGCTGTCAAAATCAAGTGGTCAACATCATAAATCTGACTCCTGACAGTTCCGTTAGCCTAAGCTAACTAGAACGATCTGACCTCTGACTTCTAAAAAAGCTATTCTGCTTTTTGAATCAAAGCCATATAAAACCCATCAAATCCATTATCCTGCGGCAGTATTTGCTGTTCTTTAAGAAGCGTAAATTCTTCATTGGCGGCTAGAAAAGCTTGTACTTGCGCTTGATTTTCAGAAGGAAGAATACTACAAGTGGCATAGACCATCTGCCCCCCTTTTTTTAACATCTTAGGGTAATTTTGCAAAATGTCTTTTTGGATTCTTTTGACCTTTTCCAAGAAAGCTAGATCAATTTTCCACTTAGCATCTGGATTTCTTTTCAAAACACCTAGTCCAGAGCATGGCACATCTAAGAGTAATCGGTCCGCTCTTTCCGTTAATCGCTTCAAGACCTTTTGATTAACAATGGGTCTATTTTCAATAATATCAATACCCGCCCTAGTAGCTCTTTTTCTTAATTCCTTTAGCTTCCATTCATGAATATCTAAGGCAAATACTCTTCCTTTATTTTTCATTTGGGAGGCGATATGCAATGTTTTACCACCTGCCCCTGCACAGGCATCTATGACCCACATACCTGGTTCGACCCCTAAATAATTGGCTACTTCTTGAGAAGAACCATCTTGTATTTCAAATAAACCTTGCTTGAATTCTGGAAGGGTAAACAGGTTTCGTCGTTTAGCTAATACTAGTGCATCTTTACCGTATAGTGTAGATTCGATCTCTTTCTCTGCTAATATTTTTTGTAGCGCAACTCTATCTGTTTTTATCGTATTGGTTCGGATTACTAATGGAGCTTGTTGGTTTAATGCAGCGAGGGTAGGAGGCCATTTAATACCTAATTCTGCCACGCCTAATTCATCCAGCCAATCAGGAATAGACTCTTTTATAATTCTTTTGTCTGATAGCTTTGTATGTTGCTGTAGGATACTGGTTGCATCTAATTTGGCAAATTCTTTCCAGTCAGGCAATTTAACTTCATTAATAATAAACCAAATGCCGATTATTTCCCACCAGTCATTTTTAGAGCTTGGTTGCGCACCCCGAATTTCATATAACAGCCGATACCATCTAACAATATCATAGGTGGTTTCGGCAATAAAACCTCGATCTCTAGATCCCCACCTTTTATCTTTTTTTAAGGTTTTCTGGATTACCTTATCTGCAAATACCTTTCCTTCAAATATCTCTTCTAACGCATCTACTACTGGCCGTATTAAATTCGGATATAATTTCATTGATTATTTTACTTTGCCTTAGACACATGTCTTAACACCTCCATACCTCGCTTACTTCGCAAGTTCGGAAAAAAATTAGGAGGAGGTGATTTTAAAAAATGGCTTTGTAAAAGCCATTTTTTGAAATCACTTCCTCCTAAAAAACTATTGCGAGACGGCGATAGCCGTCGAGCCTAAGAACTACCACCTCAACAACGCACTAGCCCAAGTAAACCCACTACCAAAAGCAGCTAAACAGACCAAATCCCCATCCTTAACCTTACCTTGTTCCCATGCTTCACACAAAGCGATTGGAATAGAGGCAGCAGTAGTATTACCGTATTTCATAATATTATTATAGACTTGGTCATCTCTAAGCCCCATACTCTTTTGGACAAATTGACTAATTCGGAGGTTCGCTTGATGTGGGATGAGCATATCTATATCCGAAGAGTTTAAACCTGCATCTGTTAATCCCTCATTAATAACTTCTGGAAATTTAGTGACTGCTAATTTGAATACAAACTTACCTTCCATATTGGGAAATAACTGGTCAGTATCTAGCATTTCTTGAGTGGCAAATATAGAGGTATACGGCTCCTCTCTGGCAAAGCCAAAATTTTTCTCTTCGCCCAATTTTGCTGCATGGTAACCTCCATGTGATCCTGGGCTAATAAAGGCTAGTTTTTCTGCATAAGTACCATCAGAATGCAATTTTGTATTAAGCACTCCTTTGTTTTCTTCTTGGGTAGGCTGAACTACTACCGCTCCAGCACCATCTCCAAAAATGACGGTTACATTTCTGCCTTTGGTGCTAAAATCTAATCCCATTGAATGCATCTCTGCGCCCACTAAGAGTATATTTTTATACATTCCAGACTTTATAAATTGGTCTGCTATGGATAAACCATATATAAAACCAGAACATTGATTACGTATATCTAATGCACCAATTTCTGTCTTAGTAATTCCTAATTCTCTTTGTAATAATACCCCGCAGCCTGGGAAATAATAATCTGGACTAAGTGTGGCGAATATAATAAAATCTATATCTTCTGCCGTAATCCCTGCTCTTTCTATGGCTATTCTGGCAGCGGCAGCTCCCATTGTAGAAGAGGTCTCTTTATGCTTTTTAGCATATCTCCGTTCTTGTATACCTGTTCGCTCTCGTATCCATTCATCAGAGGTATCCATAACTTTGGAAAGATCATCATTAGTAGCGATTGTTTCTGGTAAATAACAACCGATACCTGCTATTTTTGATTTCATCATATGACTATTTTTTTAAGAAATCAGAAGTTTATTCCCTTAATACCAACAAAAAGGGTTTTCTTATAAAAAGAATATTACCTGAAAAATCAAGTTACAAACTTGAAGAATATCCATTTGAAGTTACAAACTTCA
>CAYOBX010000483.1:0-4876 GCA_964402245.1 uncultured Saprospiraceae bacterium
TGGGTCTGAACCCCACCACCTTCCTAATTCTGGGTCTAATACTCGGTAGGTAGTATTATTTATGTTTAACCCAAAATCATCAATTTCCTCGATTGAGTTAAATGTATAGCGAAACTTATTGCTATTCATCCAATATTTCAGATAGGAGTACCTATTATTCCATTGCTGAACTTTGTAGATAAAAGATAGCTAATAACATATATTCTATTTCTTTTTCTATGATTTTTTCTCCTTTATAACTTAAAACTAAGTTTTTTAACAATTTATCTTCATTCTCTTTTGTCGAGGTAGATAAGTAAATATTTACATTTTTCAAATAGTCACATTTAGACAAACTGCTTTCTCTACATACCTCTTTATCAATCTTATCCAAACAGAAAGGAATAGCAGCGAAAGTAGATACTTTTAATATTTCGGATTCTTTATGAGAATATACCTTATCATTGATTTCTGGCTTTTGTTCTAATAGCAACAGTAATTCTTTTTTTGAAGCAGACACATTAGTATTTAAACCAATTTCTGATTTATAAAAAACTATTGCTGTATCTAAATCAAACGGCAATTCTCTATTTGATGAATTAGTCTCAACTAGACACTTATTTAATTCATTAAATATTTGAGAATTTTTCGACTTAGATATAGAACTACACCCTACCAATAACATTAAAGATGAAAATATTAATGATTTCATATTATCTAAATAAGAAGTTATATAAGATTGTTGAATAGTCAGAAGGAGTCGTAAAAGTTATTCCTCCTGCAAATCTTAAACCAGAACTTGCTGAATTTGCACTCGAAATAATATATGAATCATAATGTCTGCTATCACTTTTAAGAAAATTTCTGGTTCGATGCCCACCGCCCCAATCAATTAATCTATAATTTTTATGTATTGGAAATTCTATATCCAGAGGTACAATACCTCCGTTAATATGCCCTTCTCCAATTATAGGCTTGTGTGTTGCATCCGCAACAGTAGGAATAGGGAAATTTCTAAAATAGTCGTTCAAGTTTAGAGGTTCATAAGTTCCAGAACAATCAAAGCATTCTCTTGCTTCTTGCCATGCTTGTATTAATCTATCTATTATTTCTTGGTCAGATGCTTTACTTACATTTATTTTACTTAGTATATTTTGAGTGAAGTGATTAAAAATGCTTGTACTTAATCCTATGCCAAAACCATCATAAAAATTACCACCACTAATAACACTACTTATTCCCCCAGATAAACCCCCTCCTAAAATTTGAGCATTACCATCACCACCTAAAGCATCAATTCCAGAGCTTATTCCAGAGCTTATTGAACCACTTAAAAAACCTTGTCCAAATGACCCTCCACTTAAATCACTAATTAGTCCATTACTCAAACCATGTGAGCCAGCTCGTCCTAATTCGTTAAGGAAACTACCTGTTTGTCCAAATACTTCCCCTACACCAAAACTTGCTGCGGCTCTCAATCCACTCCAAAAAGCTGCTTTACCTGCTCCTTGAAAAAAAGATTGATTATTTTGAATATTATTTATACCATTAGTCAATACTCCAATACCTGCTCCAATTGCTACTGATGCTAAAATTCCAAAATCTCCCTCTTGGTCACTATACATAAAAGGAGAAACATTCATGGAATTATAAGGAGAAAGTCTCATTAAACTAGTTGCTTTGGGGTCACTCCCCCACCAACGACCTAGCTCTGGGTCTAAAGTTCTAAAAGTAGCCCGATTTACATTTAGTCCAAAATCATCAATATTCTCTATTCCATTGAAAGTATATCTAAAACGCTTGCTATTCATCCAATAGCCTTCCATCTTCAATCCATTGGGATAGTAATGTAATTCGTCCAAAATCTCACTTGGCGTTTCAATAATTCCATTATTATTCAAATCGCTATAAACTAGTCTTGTATTACCTAAATGGTCAACCGTGTTGTATTCCATTTGTGGTATATCATTTACATAATTTAAACGACCTTCCCTATGATAAATACTTTCTAATGTACCATTTACATATTCTACACCACCAATATAGTCCCTCGTATCTAAAACTAAGCCATCTTGGTTTTTTAGCACTTTTAATAACAGAGTACCTGTAGCATCATAGGTAAAAGTGATAGTTTTACCATCTTCAAAAGTTATTAATTCTGGTAAATCCAGAAAATTGTAAATATTATTAATCGTCTTTTGAGGGTCATTTTTTAAATTTCCATTTTCATCATATTGATTGGTATTACTGTTCTTTTGGGTGTAGCCTCCCGTTTCAAAACCATTTTGCGGACAATCCTCAATTTTAGCCGTAAAAGTCATTCCTGCTAGTACATGGAAGCCCTTCATTAACCGTATCTCTTGCCCTGCTTGATAAGTCACATTTAAACTACTATTGATGATATTGTCTGCTTCTATTCTAGTTCCTACTGCATGAAATTCGCTATTATCAATCGTTGGTTGAATATATTTATTATCTGGACAAGGCGCAGCGTCTGTGACAATAGAAAGATGGTTACTATCTGCATAGGTATAATCTAGTTGGTCAATTAAAGTTTCTTCGTAGCAGTTAGTCGTTGGTGTTAAGCCATATCTGCTTAATGTTTTTATATTACTTCTTTCATCGTAGGTTAAAGCCACATCATAAATGCCAGATTCATCAACTATACCATTACTATTTTCATCAAAATAATCGGCGTTGGTTAGCCGATTATAAAGGTCATATCTTAAAGAAAAACCTTGCTTTTCTCGACCTCTTACTTGCCATTTTACACCTGTAATATTTCCATTTTTCTGACTTATAGCGGATGTGCCATTAAAAGGTGTATCATAAGCTAGTTCTAAATAAAACAAGTCTTTATTATCGAGATTGCTTATATTTGGATTAGTAGGATTAGGTAATGTTGCTGGACAATCCATTAATGCTATTTGACTACCTGTTAAATTAGCCGTATTTATTTTAGAAAGTAGGCGATTTTCTAAGTAGGTATAATTATATTGTTGTAACCATGCTAAGTTTCCACTTAATCCTGTTCCTCCTTGAAGCTTTCTAATTAACTGTTCCTTTTCGTCATAAAATTTACTGTTAATGATATAGTTTGGACTACCATTTGCTTGAAAGAGACTGTTTTTTGCTCTACCCGCATAGTCTATGGTTTCAGTAGTAGTAATAGTAAAGTTATTCCCATAAGCAGAATGATTATAAACAGTTGTTATTGGTTTATCTGCTCCGTCATAATTTATAGTTGTCGTTTCACTTCCTAGATTTAGACTTTTGTGATTATTACTACTTTTACTAACAAGTAGCCCACAAGTATTAAAGGTATTAGTAGTTTTTATCCAATTATTTCCTCCATCAAGTATTTTTGTTTTAATATTTTTAATCTTATCTACTTCGTGTAATGAAGTACCATAAATCGTTTCAATAAGTAGTGTTGTTGGCTCATGTCCATAATCGGAGTTGCTTATATTATTGTCATAAAAACCAGACCTAATTTCTCGTCCTAAGTTATCGTATTTATAGACATAATATTCATAATCTGGGTGCGAATTAATATATCCATCCCTCTTTGCAATTAATAAGTCTTGCTCATTATAAAAGTATTCTACCTCAGATTTGGCAGGAACATATTCTCGTACTTTCCTATCTTCTTGGTCGTATTCACAGAAAAAGAGTAAGTCTTTTTGACTTATATCTGTCTTTGGGGGTAAGGTATAAACTCGCCTATCTTTATCATCATAAATGTTTTTTGTATCATAATAGACACTATTAGATTCTGCATTATTCGTTCGTCTGGAAACTATACCTCTATTTTTCCTATCGGTAAAAGAAATCGTCTTATTATTATTCCCATCAATGAATGTTTGTTTATATAGTTGATTGTCCTCATAAGGTGTAGTTGTACTATCAATGGTTATTCCGTCGGCTGCGATATTTGTTCCATATTGATAGGTAGTTGCAAACCAATCTGGTGGGGTAACTGTATGCGTTCTATTTAGTGGCGAAGGATAAAACGTAGTTTGAGTATATTTCCAAGTACTTAGTGGAGCTTGATAAACCCCATTATTAGCTACTAAAATTTGTGGTTCATACTGCTTATCTACTCGACCTCTATTATCATATTCAACTGAGGTTATTATATCATCATTCTCACTATCTGGACTTTGCCCTTTTCTTACCGTTGCTATGGTTCGCCATAAACCATCTTTATAACTAAAATTTTCTAGGATATTTAGCTGACTATTGGTATTAGGTGTTGGATAATCAAGCGTTGTTTTAACATAGTTTTTATCTGTTCCCCCTGTGGAAAAATGATAATCGAAAGTAGTCACTATATTTTTACAATCATCCGTAACGGTTTTAGTTCTGGAGAGGTCGTCATAAGTCGCACTAGAAGTTGTAGCATCTACTTCTGTTATCTTCTTTATCAAGGAGCTACCCGTAAAATACTCGTAGTTTTTAGTAAATCCTAGAAAATTTTTGCTCGTCAGCAGTCTATTTTCATAAGTATAGGTTTCTGGATTCCATTCTGGCTTACGCCATGTTTCTACTAAACCGTCATTGGTATAAGTATCAAAATATTCTTGAATTGCCCATGCCCCACTTTGTAGTTGCCCACCTTGCCATGTTCTTTCAAAGCGAAAACTTTTATAGGGTCTAATAACACCATTTGCTAAGAAAATTTCATTGGGGTTATCTCCATTGCTATCAAAATAGGCAAAAGTGCTACGAGAACCACCTAACTGGCTACCATTTACATAAGTGAGTGTTTCATAAGGAATAGCAATTCGATTTTGATTAATCAGCGTATTTTTAATTAGCGTATTATTTACATAATCAACAGTATAGTTAATATTAACCTCTGTTTGTTTGCCATCACTATTGGTGGAAGTGATGA
>CAYOBX010000484.1:0-4866 GCA_964402245.1 uncultured Saprospiraceae bacterium
GCTTTCTTTTTCTTTTCCTTAAAAGAGCCAGGGTATTCTACTTCAATATATTCTTTCACTTGTTCCCAAGTTAATTCCTTCGCTTCTTCTGAAGTCATTCTTTTACCTTCTTCATTTTTAGGTAACTTAATACTCTTTTTCTTGAATCGGATAAAGGGACCCCATCGACCGTTTTCAACTGCTACTTTTTTATCTTCCCATCTATGAATATAGCGATTCGCTTCTTTTTCTTCTTTCTTTGCGATCAATTCATAAGCTTCATCTAGCGTAATCGTTGCAGGATCAAATCTTTTAGGAATATTTACAAACAATCCATTCCACTTGAAAAAGGGTCCGAATCTACCTTTACCTTGCGTGATGGGTAGCTCTTTATAGGTACCAATGGGTTCGTCTTCTTTCCGCTTAATTAGGATTAATTCCTCTGCTCTAGCTTTGGTCAATTCTAATGGATCTTCTCCTTTAGGTATCGAAACATAAGCATCTCCGTATTTGATATACGGTCCAAAACGACCGATAGCGACAGAAACCATAGACCCTTCAAAATCTCCTAATTCCTTAGGTAATTTAAAAGCATCCATTGCCTCTTCATAGGTGATTAGCTCTAAAGATTGACCTGGACGGAAGTTTCCGTACTTTGGTTTTTCATCTTCTGCTAACTCATCCGCTGTACCCATTTGAACAACAGGCTTACCAAATTTAGTCATTCTTACTAAAACCGTTCTGCCTGTCTCTGGATCTTTACCTAATATACGCTCCCCTACTGCTCTATCTGCATTAGCGATCGTATCTTCCACCTGCGTATGGAATGGCGTGTAAAAGCTTTTAAGCATTTTAGTCCATTGTTCATCTCCATTCGCAATATTATCAAACTTTCCTTCTATATCGGCAGTAAAACCATAGTTCATGATTTCCTCGAAGTGCTGACTTAAGAAGTCTACTACGATCATCCCCATATCCGTAGGATACAGTCGACTACTAGTAGCACCCGTTATTTCCGATGCTTCTTTTTTGCTTACTTCGTTATTCTTCAATTGGAAGACGGTATATTTTCGTTCTACCCCTTCCCTACTTTCTTTAACAACATAACCTCTACCTTCTTCCATAATCCTGCTAACTGTAGGTGCATAGGTAGAAGGGCGACCAATACCTAGTTCTTCTAATTTCTTAACCAAGCCTGCTTCTGTGAATCTTGCTGCGGAACGAGTGAATCGTTCGGTCGCAGTCATTACATTTAAGTCTAGTGCTTGGTTCACTGTTAATGGTGGTAGAATCCCTTTTGCTTCTCCTTCTTCCTCGTCGTCTCCTTTAGATTCTAAATAGACTTTCAAGAAACCATCAAACTTCAAGACCTCTCCTAAGGCTTTTAGCTTGGCAGAAGGGTCTGTAGACACCCCAATATTAACGGTTGTCTTTTCTAATTCTGCATCTGACATTTGAGAAGCAATCGTTCGCTTCCAAATCAATTCATATAAACGCTGCTGATCTCTATCTTCTGTAACTTGCTGTTTATCAATATAAGTTGGTCGGATCGCCTCATGCGCTTCTTGCGCAGTGGCATCTTTACTTTTATAGCGTCTAGTATTAACATAACTTTTGCCATAATCCTTCTCCACTACATCTGCGATATTTTGCAGAGCTACCTCACTTAAGCTCTTAGAATCCGTTCTCATATAGGTGATATGCCCTTGCTCATATAGCTTTTGGGCATTCATCATGGTCCGCTTTACACCAAAACCTAATTTCCTACTCGCCTCCTGCTGTAAAGTAGAAGTTGTAAAAGGAGGTGCAGGCTTTCGCTTAGCAGGCTTTACTTGAATATCATCTATCTTAAAATCCGCATTTTGGCAAGTCTTCAAAAATCCTTCCGCCGCCCCTGCTGTATCATATCGTTCTGCAGACTCCGCCTTTAAGGCAACCATCTTGCCTTGCTTGTTTTTCACATCAAATGAAGCAGACACCTTATAATAGGGTGTAGAAGTAAATTTTTGAATTTCTCGTTCTCGTTCTACTACTAACTTTACCGCCACAGATTGTACTCGTCCAGCAGATAGCTTACCTTTCACTTTCTTCCAAAGAGTCTCTGATAATCTAAATCCAACCAGTCGATCTAAAATTCTTCTGGCTTGTTGCGCATTCACTAAATCTAGATTAACGGTTCTAGGTATAGTAATCGCCTTTTGAATAGCAGGCTTTGTAATTTCTCTAAACACAATACGCTTAGTCGTATGCTCATCTAAGCCTAGTTCCTTACATAGGTGCCAAGCAATAGCTTCTCCTTCCCGATCCTCATCCGTCGCTAACCATACTTCTTCTACTTTTTTGACCCATTCTTTCAAGTCTTTCACTACTTTCGTCTTTTCAGGAGAAACGATATAGGTAGGTTGAAAATCGTTTTCAATATCTACGCCTTTCTCGTTCTTTTGCAAATCTCGGATATGGCCCATGCTGGACTTTACCTTGAAATCCTTCCCTAAAAACTTTTCAATTGTTTTTGCTTTTGCTGGTGACTCAACAATTAAAAGGTTTTTTGGCATAATATGATATTTTTATTTTTTTGATTAAATCTGTATTATAAATTGCAACGTGCTGGACGCTTTGAAAGTATCCAACCGATTATAAAACTTTATTATTTAGGATTGAAATATTGTAAATGTGACATCTCAATACACTATATAATAACTAGTTCGCTATTTTCAAACGAACTGCAAATGTATTAAATTTTGTAACAGAAAAAACAAACAAACCAATTTTGGTAAGTTAATAGATAATAATATTGCTTGGGAACAAAAATTAGTCCACTAAGGAAAAATTGAATTAAAGGTACTGACTTTCAGCTATTTAATAGGAAAATTTGTTGGATTGGAATGGATTTTTGTATAGAGGATTTTTTATTTGAAATTTCTTTGAAACTGGTCAACTGTTAAATGATAATTTAAAACCCTACAACTTGTAGAATAGAGAAGCGAGAACAGAGAATAAAGATAAATTTGGTTTACAAACAATGAATTATCGTAGTTTTTTAAACGGATGTTGTCTTTATTCTCGCTTCCCTGCTCTCTGTTCTAAAAAGTGTATGGTTTTAAAAAGGATAATAGCTGATTGCTAAAAGAAAACCTAGCCTTTCTTAGAATACTTTCGATTTCTGTTCATTTCATGTACGGCCTTTTCTATACCATCAGGTGTTAAGGGGTACATATCAAACACTCTCCTAAGCATTGGAACCGTATCTGATGAAAACCAATACCGTTCGTTCATTGGATTCATCCAAGCAGTTCGCTTAAAAGTCTTTTTAATTTTTGCCCAAGTGTCTATACTTGTTTGCCCTAATTCATAAGGCGCCATATCTGCATCTCCAATGATAAATATGGAATAGTTTTTATCTAAAGCCATAATTTTTTCTATAGGGACAAATTGCGTTCGGCGCATATCCGAGTACACTCCTTTATATATAGTATTATGAAAATAATAGGTCTTCAAATCATGTGCAAAGCGTGTTTTCATTTTTTTAAACAACTTCTGCACAGATCGAACATAAGGTGTCATAGATAAGCCCCCATTATCAATCATTAATACTACTTGTATTTTTTGTGTAATCTTTTCTTTAATAATCGGTAAAAAGATGCCTCCTTGCTTTAAACCTTCTGTAATCGTTTTAGGTATATCTAATAATATTTCAGCAGACTCATCTTCTATCCCTTTTAGTACCGCTAATGCGGCATCAATATTATCATCTTTCAAAATGGCTTTGGTATCTACTGGATAAAATCGACTATCATTCACTACCTTTCTAGCCATCTTACCACCACCTCCACCACCTACTCGTATCCCTCCAGCAGCAGCACCATTATTTCCAAAAGGAGAAATACCGCCTTGCCCTATCCAATGGCTTCCACCAAAGTGTTTGCCTTTTTGCTGCTTTGCCACTTTTTCCATTCGAGCTTTTAACTCTTCTAAAGATATATTTCTATAATCTGCCATCTTCTCTAGAGAGTCAGGCATCGAACCACCATCATCTGGACTACTATCGACTTGGTCTGGATCATCTTTGCTCAAAATATCCTGACCATCAATTACTTGCTGAATATCGAAACTAGTTAAATGAACATCTTCTAAAAATCGATCTACTAACTCCTTAACATCTGGCATCTCTCCTTCTTCCTCCTCCTCCATTAATGCCTTTTTCCATTCTTGAAAGGTTTCTGATCGGACCAAAGCTGTTTCTAAGGTTTCGCCTTGCTTGATTTCTACTTCTAAAAAATACTCATAAAAGGCAGTTGTATAGGGGCCAAAATCTTTTGGATCATTGGTGATTAAGCCTTTTAAAACAATATAAATATCTCCTATCGTATGCACCAATCCTTTATCCATTGCCCTTCTCAAATGCAATAAAGACCGAACATCTGCCGATAATTTGTGTTTCCGAAAAGTATGTGGTAAGGATTCGAACATATTCTTTTTTTTTTGACGTTGACCTTTTTTAATGATGAATTAGCTTTGATGTTGACCTCTTTTGACGTTGACACTTCTTTGATGAATGATGAATTCTTTGATGTTGACAACCAGATTAGCATTTATTTCAGAAAAAGTCGTACTGTGAAACAGGGTGAATGAAAAGTCTTAAAAAAAAATCGTCTGATAAAAGTTGCAAACTTTTGAAATAGTCGGTTGAAGTTACAAACTTCAACCATCGGATAATCCGTTGCTAATAATAATCAACTATACCGCTTTTTTACCTGACAATCTATTCAAAATACAAAATTCTTCATTCAGAATTAAATCTATTTGTCAACATCAAATGGTCAACATCTCGTATTCATCATTTCTCATTCATCATTTCTCATTCATCATTTCTCATTCATCATTTCT
>CAYOBX010000485.1:0-4859 GCA_964402245.1 uncultured Saprospiraceae bacterium
AAAAGATAAGCATTTTCAGTGGCTTTTTCTATTCACCGCAAAACGTTACAATCAGCTAATTGCTAATCCTAGAAATTATACGTAAAAGCAATTCTATAATCTAAAGGGATATCGACTGACCCATCCTCTAAAACATTCCAAAGAATAGATATTTCATAGCCGATTAAACCGCCACCGCTGCCATATCCACCACCCACAAAGAAATTATTTCTACTTCCTCTGATTGTTTCTCCATTTGTAGTTGGACTGGCCCTACTTTCTATTTGGTATTCTCCATGAAGAAAGAATGGATTGAATATTTTGTATCTAGCAAAACCGCCAATCGCATAATTCAAAATATTAAACTTATCTGAGGTACTGTTACTAGTTGCAAAACGAATATGCACATAATCCAATTCTGCTCTAGGTCCTATAGAAAATTCAGGTGTGATTTTATAGCCCACCATTGGAGAAAGGGAAAAGTTAAATTGACTGGAATTTCCGCCTCCACCAAAATTTAACCCTACTCCACCTCCATACCATAGTTTATGGGATCCAAAACCTCCTTCATCAAAGAAATCATCTACTTTATTCTTTGATGATTTAGATTTGCTCCTTTGTGCTTCAGCATTGAAACTAAAGCCTACCAAAAAGACTAATAAAAAAGTAGCTATTTTAAAGATATTACTAGTCTTAAACGCTTGTGATTTAGACAGTTGTAAATTCATATTATTATAAACTAAGTGTGATAAATTATTTTAATTACTCCTGACTCCTGCCCCCTGACTCCTGACTCCTGACTCCTGACTCCTAAGCTATTCATAAATCTCCACATTTGGAAAAAAAACCGCCCAACTAAACCAAAATGCAATATTGGAAGTAACTGGCTTTAAATTTTCTTCTGACTCCAAATCAATCGTTTCCCCAAAAACATTAAACTCCTGTCCGTTTTCATCTTTTATTAGAAGCATGGAAGAATCTGCTATACTAAAGGTCGATATGCTTCCATCTGTCCTTTCTCGATTATAAGCAACGATCAAATCTTTCTCCCTACTTCCTATAATTACCAAAGGCACCCCTCTAAACTCATCATGTATGATTCGATGCCCTTCTTCGGGAAATAAAGACATGGGATACACTTTTGCATCCTCCCCTACTATTACGCCTAATACTTTCTCTTTATACGGAATTGGTCTAGGTAAAGACTCTAAAGGAACTGTTAAATCAAATAAGACCGTGCTATCTTCTCTATAATCTCCATATGGATAAGTCTGATAGGGCCTATTAAAACCTGTACTTGTTGTTAAGACTTCACTATTTGGAAAAAGTAATTGCCAAGCCCCCCAATTCATCTCAATTACTGGATATTCTTTTAACTTCTTATCACTTATTCCTTGTTCTAATATGGAACCTCTTACGGCACGACGTGTAAATTGTAGCCAAAAATTGTCGGGGAATTCATCAAATGCAATTAAATTAGAATTAAATAGTAAACCCGAAACACCTAATTCAAATTGTACTCGATTGATGGCCGTCAGTCGTTCAAATGCAATACCGCTCCCACTTAACACTGCGTAAGTAACAGCTACAGGAATCCCACCAATCTCATCATTGACAATCTCATGCCAATTTAATATGGATAGTGGATAAGCCTTTATTCGATCATTTACTTTAATGCCTATTACTAAATTCGTATCCGCCAAAAAGTCAATCTCTCCCACTGACACAAAATCAGGTTCATTGATAGCAGGAATATCATCTTCCCCTTCTCCTTCCTGTATATATCTTCTGTCTATGGTCCACCCGTCCCCAATACGCCCATTTGCACAAGCTGTCAATAGGCATATTGCCAAAAGACTCAAATATAAAAAAACTGTTTGCCTCAATTTATTGTTTAATTAGTACATTCAAAATCTTTCCGAAATACTTCAGAATAGTAAAAATGCAAACATTTTGAAACCATACAAAATGTAGAATAGAGAAGCGAGAACAGAGAATAGAGATAGATTTCGTTTACAAACAATGAATGATCGTCGTTTTTTAAACGGTTTGTGTCTCTCTTCTCGCTTCTCTGTTCTAAAAAGTGTTTGGTTTTAAAACATAAAACTACAGTATAACAGGCAATCAATCAAATAGTTATTTTTTATGAAACAAAAATACCAACCAATAAATTGTAATTTCTATGACGAATTAGAAATATTGGCTATGCGCGGACAATCCTGTAGCATTTGCTTCTGGAAAGATCTAGAAATTCAAGAACAAATGGAGATAAAGGATACCATTATTACTATTAAAATAGTCGATAAAGCAGAGTTTCTTATTTTAAAAGAAGGAATGCCTATCCGATTGGATCTATTAATTAGTGTGGATGGGAAAGAATTGAAAGGGTACTGTGGAATTTAATAATGACAAAAAATAACCACTAATTCACGAATTCTTGAAGTGAGCTAAGCAAAAATTAGCAATGATGTAAGAATAGAGATAGGTTTCGTTTACCAACAATGAATGATCGTCGTTTTTTAAACGGATGGTGTCTCTATTCTCGCTTCTCTGCTCTCTATTCTAAAAAGTGTTTGGTTTTAAAAATTCCTATTAGAATTAGTGAATTCGTGGTTAATAATTCCCTAAATTGCCACTTTTTTTTTTAAAACAACTACCTATAAACATTCGAATTTAGATGAACACTACACACACTATTCTAATCACGAAAACACTAAATCTACCTAAAAACAGCGTAGAAAACACTATCAAATTACTAGATGAAGGGGCCACTATTCCTTTTATAGCTCGGTATCGAAAAGAAATGACAGGTTCTTTAGATGAGGTAGCTATCGGAAATATCAACACACATTTAAAGAAAATACGTGAATTAGAAAAACGGAAAGAAACTATTCTTAAAGCTATAGAAGAACAAGATGCCTTGACAGATGTTATCAAAAAAAGAATCCAAAACACTTGGGATAGCACTGTTTTAGAAGATATTTATCTCCCCTTTAAGAAAAAACGTAAAACTAGAGGAGCTGCTGCCAAAGCTAAAGGATTGGAACCGCTAGCTACTCTACTGTCTCAACAAAAAATACAACAGATTGAAACAGAAGCTAAAAAGTTTCTTAGCCAAGAAGTCTCAAGTGTGGAAGATGCTCTTGCTGGCGCAAGGGACATAATAGCCGAGTGGGTCAATGAAAATGAAGCGGCTAGAAATAAAGTACGGTATATCTTTAGAAAAGAAGCCACCATAAAAGCTAAAGTAGCCAGAGGAAAGCAAGAAACAGGAATCAAATACAAAGATTATTTTGATTTTGAAGAACCTTTAAAAAGATGCCCTGCTCATCGCTTAATGGCGATTCGGCGTGGAGAAGAAGAAGGTTTTCTTAGGGTTTCTATTAAACCAGAAGAGGAAGAAGTACTTTACAAATTAGATCAACTCTTTGTCGAAGGAAACGGTTCTGCCTCCAAGGAAGTACAATTAGCCGTACAGGATAGTTATAAACGTTTGATCCAACCTTCTATTGAAACAGAATTTAGAAATACCACTAAAGAATTAGCCGATAAAGAAGCGATTGGGGTCTTTGCCGAAAACCTGAAGCAATTACTATTAGCACCACCTCTAGGAGAGTTGCGAACATTGGCTTTGGATCCTGGTTTTAGGACAGGTTGTAAGATCGTTTGTTTAGACGAGAATGGGTATTTGTTACAAAATACTACTATCTATCCGCATCCTCCCCAGTCGGACCGTATTGGGGCAACCAATGCTTTAAAAAAATTAGTACAAAAATATGACATCCAAGCATTCGCTATTGGAAATGGAACGGCTGGTCGAGAATCTATGTCCTTGGTAAAAGAAATTGATTTTGGACGATCTGTAGAGGTCTATATGGTGAATGAAAATGGTGCATCTATTTATTCTGCTTCTGCTACCGCTAGAGAAGAATTTCCAGATCAAGATGTTACGGTTAGAGGAGCCGTTTCTATTGGTAGACGATTAATGGACCCTTTAGCAGAGTTAGTAAAAATAGATGCTAAGTCCATAGGCGTTGGTCAATACCAGCATGATGTTCACCAAGGTATGTTAAAGGAAAGTCTAGATCGAGTAGTTGAAAGTTGTGTGAATGCCGTAGGCGTAAATGTCAATACTGCCAGTAAGCATTTATTAACTTACGTTTCTGGATTAGGGCCGACTTTGGCGAATAACGTGGTCCAATTCAGGAAAGAGCATGGAGCTTTTACCAATAGAAAGCAATTGAAAAAAGTGGCTCGGATGGGAGCAAAATCTTATGAGCAATGCGCTGGTTTTTTACGCATTAAAGATGCTAAAAATCCTTTAGATAATACGGCGGTACACCCAGAGAGCTATCCAATCGTACAGCAAATGGCTAAAGATTTAAATTGTTCTGTAAAAGAGTTAATCAACAATAAAGCCTTACACAAAGAACTACAATTAACCACCTATATAACAGACAAAATAGGCCTCCCTACCTTAAAAGATATTCTTAAAGAATTGGACAAACCCGGTTTAGATCCTAGAGGAAAAGCAAAATCTTTTGAGTTTGCTAAAAACATTAAAACTATCAATGATTTATCAGAAGGAATGGTGCTACCTGGTTTAGTCACTAACATCACCAACTTTGGTGCCTTCGTAGATATTGGCGTCAAACAGGACGGCTTAGTCCATGTCTCTCAAATCGCTAATAAGTTTGTAAAAAATCCTGCGGATGAAGTGAAGCTACAACAACAGGTAAAAGTGAAGATATTGGAAGTGGATATTGCTCGTAATCGAATATTGTTGTCTATGAAGCAGGTGTAGCTTAATTTGACGTTGACCTTTTTAAATGATGAATGAGAAATGATGAATGATGAATGATGAATTCTTTGACGTTGAC
>CAYOBX010000486.1:0-4844 GCA_964402245.1 uncultured Saprospiraceae bacterium
AGATAGACAACTAATCTGCGCTGCGCTCGATTAGTTGTAATACGGAATAAATTCCGTGTTACGGGAGTCTTTACTCCCCAATTCGCAACACTTTTGCTTTATGCTTTCCTGCTAGAAATCGACGAATAATTTTGGAGGTTTCGGGGTTGCCTTGTTTTGTTTTGATAGCATCTCTTAGAGCATCTATACCATTCATATCCTCTTCTTCGATATAGCCAAAACCTTTATAGTTGCCTTGCTCTACTAATACTATAGATTTTTCAGTATTGGTGCGTCCTTTATCTATGATGAAAAAATCTTCATTAAATACGGTAGCTAAATAGTCGATCGCTTCCTGCGCTCTTTCATTGTACAATTCCGAAGCTTCTTCTTCAATACAAGCACCTTCACATTTTTTTAAATGGTAATTAAAACAAGGTTGGCTACTTTTTTCTAAATTACAATATAAAGGGCATAATTGAAATAATTCAACCGCTCTTTTTAAATAGCTTCTTGCACTTCCTGTTTTAGGGTATTCAGCGACAATTGTTAGCCCTTCTCTTACTTTATTGGTTGGCTTGGAAATATCTAAACAAATATAGCCAGCGTTATTAATATATTGGTAGATGACGTAGGGGAAAAAACGTCTTCGCTGTGCTCGGTTGACTGGTGGTCGTAGTCGCTTTATTTCATAAGATTCAAATAGTAGGGCAACCAGTTCACTGCCTGTTATTTCAAAAGATATATCATCCACATATTGCTGTAACTTGCGGGCTTTTGCAGTGACTTTCGCAAAATGATTCATGACTCTTTTTTTGATATTGATGCTTTTCCCTACATAGACAATATCTCCCATTTCGTCATAGAAATAATAGACACCACATTCTTCTGGTAACTCATGTAACCGTTCTAGACTAATATTTTTAGGTAATAGAGATTCTTTAACCCCCAAATTGACCATTTGATCTAATTCTTCTTCACTTGCTTCTTTAGCTAAAATTTTTTCAAATAGAACCACAGTAGCCTCTACATCTCCCATCGCTCTATGGCGACTAGAACACGGGAGTTTGAAATGTTTGATTAAGTTAGATAAACTATAGGAAGGTAAACCAGGAAAAGTACTTCTACTTAGCCTAACTGTACATAATTTTTTACGACTATAAGTAAAACCCAAGCGACGGAATTCTTCTCTAACAAAGCTATAATCAAAGCTGACATTATGGGCAACGAAAATGGTTTTTTCCGTTATTTCAACAATTTTCTTTGCGATCTCATAAAATTTTGGCGCATCTGCTACCATTTCTTGGGTAATGCCTGTTAGGTTGGTGATTGCGGTAGGGATATAGGTTTCTGGATTGATGAGCGTTTCGTAGGTGTCAATCACTTTTTCGCCATCATGAATGGCAATAGCTATTTCAATAATTTTACTTCTGGAGGCCATACCTCCTGTTGTTTCAATATCTATGATTGCGTACTTCTTCACTTCTTGGAGGTTAGGAGATTTTAGAGCTGCCTAGCATAAATAAGCATTTCTAACGAAATTTAATTAAGAACACGGAAACACAGAGAAAAATAATACTGAATCTCAGTGTCTCTGTGACTCCGTGTTCAAGCATTTTGCTAGACTTTCGTCAGAAAGACTTATTTAGACAGTCTTTGTTAATAAGATAAATCTTCCCCTTTTTCTCCAACATAGATAGGGATGGTCCAGCCAATGCGAAAACCAGTTAATACATCTATTCTTTTGGTGGTATCTCTCGTCCGAGTAGCAAAGTTACTATTTCTTCTATTCTCTGTAAACGCCTGAGAGAATTCAAATCCAGCAAAAAAATTGGCACCCCGATTAATACTTAAATATTGATAGCCAATAAATTGTTCTAAAGCCAAACCATTACTTAACTGATCATATCCTTCTATCAAGTCTCCCGCTATTTGGCGAGCCGTTCCAGATTCATCTTGAATTCTTACTTTGTGTTGTAAGAGGCCTGCTCCAATAGTTACTCTAATGCCAGAGCGTTTATTTTTTTTTGATAAAGCAAACAGTTTTCCGACTAATCCGCCTGCATAGAAACCCCGTTCTCGCAATACGACTACAGCGAATTGACCAGTACCAGCACCATTACTACCAATAAGAAACCCTTCACTAGTCCTAAGTGTCGCTAAAACATCTTCTTTTACATTTTGACTAAATAAATTATTTCCCTTAATACCTAACATCCAGTTACCTTTTTCCGTTAAGTATTCTATACCACCGCCTATACTAAAATTAGACCCGAAACGATCGGATAAATCTGCGGCTGGAATATGAAATCCGTAGCTTACATTAAATAACAAAGCATTATAACTATTTCTTTTAGAAGATTGCGCCATACAGGAAAAAGCATGGCTAACTAATATTAAAAATAACAATATAAAGGTTCGGCTCATTTTTTGAGTATTTCAAGGGTAAAGGTAGGCATAGAAAAGAGGAATTTAAACTTCTAAAAAGACAGTTTCCGCTTTTTCTTCTAATAAAGTTAAGATTGTTTAACTGAAGCTTTCCTCTTAATAACCCTCCGTTTTACTTAAAACTACACTAATTTATTATGAAAAGAGTATTAATCACCGGCGCAGCTGGATTTTTAGGATCTCACTTATGTGATCGTTTTATTAAAGAGGGATACCATGTGATTGGAATGGATAATTTATTGACTGGTAGCCTATCTAATATTGAACATTTATTTCCGTTGCAACAATTTGAATTTCATCACCATGATATTACGAAATATGTACATGTTCCAGGGGAATTAGATTATATACTGCATTTTGCATCTCCAGCAAGTCCTATTGATTACTTGAAAATGCCCATCCAAACAATGAAAGTAGGAGCTTTGGGTACGCATAACATGTTAGGTGTTGCTAAAGCAAAAAATGCTAGAATTTTAGTAGCTTCTACTTCCGAAGTATATGGTGACCCATTAATACATCCTCAAGTGGAAGAGTATTGGGGAAATGTGAATCCTATTGGTCCAAGGGGCTGCTATGATGAGGCGAAACGTTTTTTAGAAGCCATAACGACTGCTTACCGTACCTATCATAAAGTAGAGACTAGAATTATTAGAATTTTTAATACCTATGGCCCTAGAATGCGAGTGAATGACGGTCGGGTGTTACCAGCGTTTTTCTCTCAAGCAATGAGAGGGGAGGGCTTAACCGTTTTTGGAGATGGCTCTCAAACTCGTGCGTTCTGTTATGTGGATGATTTAGTAGAAGGAATTTATCGCTTATTACTAAGTGACTATGAACACCCTGTAAATATTGGTAATCCAGATGAAATCACGATTAAAGCATTTGGAGAAGAAGTCTTGAAATTGGTAGGTAATCCAAAGGCGAGACTTATTTATAAGGATTTACCAAAAGATGATCCAAAGCAGCGTAAACCGCATATCGAAAAAGCTCAAAAGATCTTAGGCTGGAATCCTACCGTGGATAGAGCAGAAGGCTTGAAGCGGACGTATGAATATTTTAAGACAGTTGTGAAAATACCAGCTACTGTATAAAAAAATAAATGGTTCTTTGACAAATCCAGTGGAACGTCTAGGATCGTCGAGGTTTGAAACCTCGATGCTGTATGATAATCGTATGGCATCGAAGTTACAAACTTCGACGATCCATTACAATCACGGGATTTGTCAGAGAACCAAATAAATTGAGGCGGGTAGCGAAGCCACCCGCCGAACTAGAAGCTTTGGCGACGAAGTCGCCAAAGCCTTTCAGAATAATTATTAGTAACCTAAATATTATGAAAATACTCATCACAGGTGGAGCAGGATTTATAGGCTCTCATGTAGTTCGATTATTTGTTAATAAATATCCAGATTATCAAATATATAATTTAGATAATCTGACGTATGCAGGAAACTTAGGCAATCTACGTGATGTAGAGAAGGCTCCTAATTATACCTTTTTAAAAGCGGATATAACGGACAGTGCGAGCATGCAAGATTTGTTTAGAGATTATCAATTTGATGGGGTAATCCATCTTGCGGCGGAATCTCACGTAGATCGATCTATTTCCGATCCGATGAGTTTTATTATGACAAATATCGTTGGAACCGTCAATTTGTTGAATGCCGCTAGAGCGAATTGGAAAGATATGGAAGGGAAACGTTTTTATCATGTTTCAACAGATGAAGTATATGGTACTTTGGGGGAGACAGGCTTGTTTACAGAAGAAACGCCTTATGATCCAAGATCTCCTTATTCTGCTTCTAAAGCTAGTTCGGATCACTTAGTAAGAGCTTATAATCATACTTATCATATGCCAGTAGTTTTATCCAACTGCTCTAATAATTATGGTTCTTTCCAGTTTCCTGAAAAATTAATTCCATTAGTTATTAATAATATCAAGCATCGCAAACCATTACCTATATATGGCGATGGTAAGTATACTCGTGATTGGTTATGGGTAGGCGATCATGCAGCTGCAATAGATTTGGTCTACCACAGAGGTAGAGACGGAGAAACCTATAACATTGGTGGTAATAACGAACGTAAGAATTTGGATTTAGTACATACGCTTTGTGATACCGTAGATGAATTATTGGGTCGTCCAGTCGGTGAAGCAAGAAAGACGATTACTTTCGTTAAAGATCGACCAGGTCATGATCGACGTTATGCGATAGATGCGACTAAAATTAAAGATGAATTAGGTTGGGAGCCAACCGTTAATCCTGAGCAAGGCTTAAAAATGACGGCGGAGTGGTATTTGAAAAATGAAGAATGGTTAGATAATGTTACTTCTGGTGCGTATCAAAAGTTTTATGATAAGCAGTATGGGTAATAGTTACCATTTTTAATAAAAAGAATCCCGAATTTTAGATGTC
>CAYOBX010000487.1:0-4844 GCA_964402245.1 uncultured Saprospiraceae bacterium
CTAATCCTAAAAAACGCTACTATGAGAAATTGCTACTTAGTCATTTGTCTTTGCCTGCCCTTATCCGTGTTTACACATCGTTGGAGTGGAGAAGCAAATGGGTTTCCTGAACAACTAAAATGGAGACAGGTAGTGTCTCCTGGTGCTCATCTTGTATGGGGTATTAAAAAAATTCCTATTTCTGTCATGGTAGGGACACAATTTACTCCGCAACTTAGGGCAATCAGAGAAAACGGGACGATTGGGCTAGGAAATAATGTTTGGCGATATAGTCTTAGTCTAGTGATAGATATTCCTATATTTAATTTGTATGTAGAGGAATGACTAGGATTAATAGGATTATTTGATTGATAGGATGCTGGGGACAACTTTGAACGCTTGACTTACGAAACAGTTCTACTTCTACTATACTACGGACAGGATAAATTACCGAATTTATTTTTGAATTAGACTTCCCAAATCTTGAAGATTTTGTAAGTCTGTCAGAATCGAACTTACAAAGTCTTCGAGACCTTAGGAAGTTTCATTTTCGGTAATTTATCCTGTTTCGAGTATAATCTAGTATTATATAAAAGCAAAATCTAAGCCTTATCTTTGCTGCTTGATATAGAGATTTAAAAATATGAAAAAAGTAATCGTTGCCTCCAAAAATCCTGTAAAAATCAATGCTGCAAAAATAGCCTTTGAGCGCACTTTTCCTAAAGAAACTTTTGAGGTCTCAGGCGTACAAGTGCCTTCCTTTGTAGCAGACCAACCCATGTCTGATGGAGAAACCTATGAGGGTGCTGCAAATAGGGCGAATAATGCAAAAACTGCACATCCCAATGCTGACTTTTGGGTAGGCATAGAAGGAGGTATTCAAGATAGAGAAAGTGTAATGGATGCCTTTGGCTGGATGGTTATTCTAACAAAAAATAAGATAAGCGATGCTCGTTCCTGCACATTCCCTTTGCCTCCTTATGTAGCCAAAGCTGTACGAGCAGGCAAGGAACTAGGTCATGTAAATGATGCTTTTTTTAAAATGCATAATTCCAAACAAGGAGGTGGTGCAGTGGGCAGCTTAACCGAAAATCTAGTCACTCGAACGGATCTATATATACAACCTCTTCTATTAGCATTAATTCCCTTCGCTCAAGCTAAATTGTTTCAGTAGCACGGAATTTATTCCGTATAACTAACTGATCGAGCGAAGCGCAGATCAGTTAGTTTCTATCTGCGCTGCGCTCGACAGGCATACGAAATGAATTCCGTGCCACTAGCCGATCAAGCGGAAACCGACTCCGTGAATATTTTCAATTTTAAGAGTAGTATCTGTCTTCAAATATTTTCGTAATCTAGAAATAAATACATCTAAACTTCTTCCTAAGAAATAATCATTTTCGCCCCATATTTTTTCTAGGATCATTCCTCTTTGTACAACTTGATTTTTATTTTCAATTAGAAATTTTAATAAGTCGGCCTCCCTTTGGGTTAGCTTTCGACCATCATCCCCCATCATTAAAGATAAATTTTTATAGTCTAATTCAAATTGCCCAATTTTTAAAACGATCTGATCAAATGTTGATCCTATATTCCTACTTCTTCTTAAAAAAATCTCTACCTTTAGAATTAATTCTTCTATACTAAATGGCTTTGTGATATAATCATCGGCTCCTAATCTTAAACCATGAATACGATCTTCTTTCAAAGATTTGGCCGTTAAAAATAAGATAGGAATATGGGTGTCTCGTTTCCGAATCTCTTTGGCTAAAGTAAAGCCGTCCATTTCAGGCAACATCACATCTAGCAGGCATAAATCGAAAGTAGTATTTTTAATATGCTCTAATGCTTCCAAACCATCTGTGCAATGGGTAATCTGGTAGCCCGCAATTTCAAGATTATCTCTTGTTACAAAACCCAAGCTTTCATCATCTTCTACATATAGTATGGTCGCTTTCATTATATCCATTTTTTTAATAGGTCATTTCATTCTCAGGTGTCAGATCGACTTGCTCTCAGACTTATGATGTTGACTACGAAACTTCTAATAGCATCAAAGTTGAATTCTAAAAACATTCAAAACATTCTCCCAACGCACCTATTACTTTTACCTATTACCTACTAATTGGAATAGTAATAGAAACTGCCGTTCCTTTTCCTTTTTCGCTATCTAGTAATAACGTCCAACCATGAGCTTTGCATATATTTTTGGTATAAAATAAACCCAATCCAAAACCTTTTACATTATGAACATTGCCCGTCGGCACCCTATAAAATTTATTGAAGACTTTTCCATGCAAAGACTTATCAATACCAATTCCTTTATCCCGCACACTTAATATGATGTTTTTTTTATTAACTTCCGTACGAACTAATATATGAGGTTTGTTGCTGCTGTACTTAATTGCATTATCTAGTAGGTTATGCAAGACATTGGTTAAGTGATGTTTATCTGCTTGTATTAAGGGCAAATCTTCACTTAATTTTCTATGTAGTTGACCTTTCAATTTAGAAACACTCAAGGCGGTACTATTGAGTATACCACCAAGTAAATCATTTAGTTGTAATGCTTCCTTTTTCAATTCAAAAGATTGCCGCTCTACGCGAGCTATTTGAAGCACCTTTTCAACTTGGTCATTGAGGCGTTGATTTTGCTCTTCGAGTATAGAGGTGTAGCGTTGTAAACGAGGATTGTCTTGCAATTCTCGGGCGTTCTTCAATACATTAGCAGAAATTTTTATAGTAGAAATAGGCGTTTTAAACTCATGCGTCATGTTATCAATAAAATCTTTTTGCATTTCCGATAAGCGTTTCTGCTGTAAGATCACGGAAATTGCATAAGCAAAAAAGAGAATAGAGACAAATAAAATACCGGTGAATAGTAAAGCCAGCCACATCTGCCCTAATAAATAACTTTCTCTATTGAGGAATTTGATTCCAAAATAATAGGTCAATCCTTCCATAGTTGGCAAATCGCCTAAGGTTGTTTCTTTTCTATCTTCTCTAGCATCTGATAATTTGCAATACGCACCATATACCATTCTATCATTACTACAATCAAATACGGCATACTCAAAATCTACCTCTAAGGCATGATCCTCTAATTCTTTAATTAAATAATATTCTAGTTCAGAGGAATTGATGTGATTATTAATATTCACCACATAATAGTTGGAGGAACGACGGTTTACTAAGTCTTGAATCGGTAATTCAATACTGTCTTTTGTCGCCATATTCTTAGCCACTTGAAGCAGAGCAATTTTCACCGTTTGATGAAATTCATCTTCTTGCAAGTTCCAAGTATTGATGACCCAATAAGATTGAATACCTAAAATACCTATAATAGCTATAGCCCCTAAAAAGATGACTCTATTAATAGTATTGTTCTTCATTTTCTACTACTTACTATTTTTGTAAAGTAAAATACTAAACATACTTGTTGCCGAGTATTGAGATAAACGCCTACCTTCCTAAGATACCTTTGCAAGTTGCAACAAAAAAGTAAAGCTAGAAAGTAGAAAGATATAGTTAACAAGGCATTAACACCTATATATACAAAGAAAGCCATATCTTTTTTCAAAGATATGGCTCCTCTATACTGCTTTTATATAAATTCTATGTTTTGGCCAAGCCTTTAATTATTAAAGAAATACGGGCAAGGCGGTCGTGATCTAAAGAGAAAAAAGATTGATCTTCTCTTTCTTGAATTTTTAACAATTTCGCAGCGTTTAAAGACTGCAAATGAATTTGTACAATACTAGGAGTCATATTTAACTCCTCAGAAATTGTCCATTTACAAATATTCGATTCTTCTCGTAGAAGGTGAATAATTTGTTGGGCTTCTTTTTCATTTAAAGCGTTCAAAACCTGAAAGGCTGAACGAATTTTCTGTTGAAATTCATTAGTAAATACCTTTGTCGAAGTCATGTCGTAAGATGGCAAGTTTGTTTATTAATAGTGTTTCATTTTCAAATTGAAAAAGGTAGTGAACCTTATTTCAATTTTTTTTGGTATGTGTGATACCGAATGCTACATTTAGAAAATATAAATGCGCCTTCAAAGTTACTATGATTCAAGGTATCTTTAAGAGGAGTTTACGGAAAGGTCGATTTTACTCAGATGTGGTATCTATGGAAGAGAAAGCGAAAAACAGCAGGTATTTTAGATAGCAAAAAACAAGAAAAAGAAACGGGTTTTATTTTTTTTCAGGGCAAGCCCCATCACATTGACCATATAAATTAAGGGAGTGAGCAGTTACTTTAAATTTCAATAAATCGCCCATCATATTTTTAATCTGTTGGATTCTAGGATCACAAAATTCCAATACTTTTCCACAGTCTAGACAAATTAAATGATCGTGTTGTTTGTAACCATAAGATTTTTCGTATTGGGCTAAATTCTTTCCAAACTGATGTTTAGTTACCAAATCACAAGACACTAATAATTCTAAGGTATTATATACAGTAGCTCTACTTACTCGATAATTTTGATTCTTCATATGTATATACAAGGCTTCTGCGTCAAAGTGGTCGTCTCGATTGTATATTTCTTCTAAGATAGCAAAACGTTCAGGCGTTTTACGCAAATTATTCTTTTCTAAATGGCTTGAAAAAATAGCTAGTACTTCTTTTATTATTCTTTCTTGACTTTCTAACTCTTGCATAATTTTTAACTACTTGATTAAGATAAGAATAGCTCCTGGCAATCGGCAAGCAGTAGCTTTGAATAGTTTTTTAGAGGTAGCAATATATCAAACATACTTGTTGCCGAGTATTAAGAGAAAGCATAGTAGCCTGACGGCTATGGTTCTTTACTTAGTAACGACAAAACAATAACTTGAGCATCTTCTTCTATTCTTTTCCAGT
>CAYOBX010000488.1:0-4843 GCA_964402245.1 uncultured Saprospiraceae bacterium
TTACTACTCGTTGGCATTCCTCTAACATAGGGATAATTGGTATAACTCGGATTAGTAATACTACTGGCTTCATAACTGATTTCTTCGCTATTATCATTATTGAGGTCGTAATCATCGTAGTACGTCACCGTATAAATATCAATATTTCCATCATTTGGAAAGGCTTGATTGGTGGTGTAATAATGCGGTGTAGTTGAGCTTCTTTCTTCAAAGACAATTCCTTCTCTAGTTGGGGTTTGATTGCCAGTATAGCGTCCTGTTACTACAGGTCTTCCTAATTTATCGTATTTGGTAAAGGTCTTAAAACCGTTTCCATCAATGGTCATTATGAGTTGGTCAAGGTCATCATAGAAATAGGTATAAGCCGCACAGTTTGGCACTACCTTGGTTTTCATCCGATGTTCTTCGTCATAAGTATAGAGAAAACTGCCATCCTTGATTTGGCTATCCATAAAAGTTAGCATTGGCGTGGTATGTCCTTTCTCTGCCGCTTCGGGTTGGATAACTTGTTCTAACAGCCCATCATTATTATACAAAAAATAGGTTTTACTCCCCTGTTGGTCTTGCATGATTTTTCGACCTATTCTATCGGTGTAGGTAATGATACTATTCTCGTTTTCGTCTCGTTGGGTAATTTTAAAGAGTTCATCTTCTCCATACCATGCATTCATAATATGAAAATTCCTTACTTGGTTATTGCCATTTGTGCCATATTCTGTTCGAGTTGGATTATCCTTAAAATTACTGCCTTGTGGGATTTGTTTAAATACTCGATTTAAGGGAGAAAATTCTAAATCCGTTTCGATTAAACCAAAGTTGGTGTTAGTTGCTCCATATTCGGTGCTAATAAATGCTTGTTGTTCTGCTTCTGCATTTGCTCTAAATGCGCCATCATTTGTAGTGGCGGTATAGGGCAAAAACTGCTGTACTTGCCGACCAAATTTATCATAGCGGTAAAACTGAATTTGGTCTTTTCTTGCTGCGGATGTTTCTACCGATGCACTCATTAAATCTCTACCGATACCATCATAATAATTAAAGACTTTAACCACTTCTCCACTTCCTAAATTTTTAGCAGTCGTTGCATTGGTTTGTCCTGCTTTTAGGAGCGACCAACTTCTAACGGAATTATCTCCACTACAATTTTCTTGGCTGCGATACAGATATTCATTCAGACTGACATAATGATTGTCAAAATTTCTGATGCCTGTAAGTCGTAATAAGCCATCATATTCAAAATGACTTGCCAGGGAATTTTCGTCTTGAATACCCTTGACCAAACGACTATCCCTATCATAACTAAACGTCGTCATTAGGGCATCGGCTGGATAAAGCCGTAATTCATCTAACCAAGTATCAAAAAAAGTAATGTTAATGGCTACATTTGTTTGATTATCCAGTTTGATTTTATACTCCACATATTTCCAACCCCTAAAGTAGGTTTGGTCAGATACTTTTTTGCTTAAAACCGTTAGGTTACTTTCATCTAACATAAAAACACCCCCTGCTCCAGGTTGGGTATAATAACTCAAGATATAAGTACCTGCTTCCTTGGTCGTACTAATGGTTTCTCCTGTAAAACTAGGGGCAAAAGGTTGATAATGTCCATCACCTGTAATCGCTACATCAAAAAATTTAATCTCTGTATCATGCCTTGGTACTGTCCACCCACCTTGATAGGCTTCATTGGTTTCAAATCCTGTATAGGCTACCTCTTCAATATCCGCATTCTTGACCTGTGCGGTCATCCGACTATTGCCATTACTATATATCATTGTCACCCCTTGGCTTTGTCCCGATGAATGTTCATAATGCCGATGCCCTTGTCGTAAATTCCCTACTTCATCATAGTCATCAAACACTTCGGCTAAGCGGTCGCCTGTGGTCGGAAAACGTTCATAAAGCTGATGAGGTAAGGTCAGGGTGTTGGCTTGTTTGTAAGCAAGTTTTGTTTGGTAAACCAGTTGATTGTCGATGTACTGGGCTTGCATCAAAGGAAAACTGTGCATATTCTTTAACTTCATCACCGAATAGACTAAGCCCATATCCTCCGCAGGGGGAAAACTCGACAGGTCAAAACTATTCACAAATTGGGTTACCGTTCGGTATTCTTTGCCATCACTATTTAACACAATAGTTTCCGTCGGTTGATTGGTGGTCGTATCGCCATAAATATAGTCGGTCGTGGTGCTAACTTCTCCTGTAAGCGTACTGCCCGTATAAAAATAACGAGTATGGGTCATTTCAGATTGATAGACCCAACGTTGCACATGGTCGGTAAACTTTCGTTCAAACTTGGTCGTAACTACCAAATGCGCATCACAATTATCTGCTGTGGATTCTTCCGACCAAAAGAATTGTCCATTAGCACGTCTACACAGAAATACTTTATTGTCTTGGATTTGTTGGGGAACAACCCTAAAACCAGAAAATACAACTCTTCTTCTTTTTTCTCCTTCATCCGTAGAATAGGTATAAACATTTTTGTCGATTAGCTTACCATCGGCATCATAGACCTCTCTTTTGGTCATTAAACCATTTTCTACCTCATCATTTAATCCAAATGGGCTTAGTCCTTGATTCTTAAAAAAATAGACCGTCTTGCCCGATGTTTCCCCACTTTCATCATTGGCTTCTATTATTTCTTCTATCCTTGAATAAGCGACATTGCTTCCTTTAATAGTGCCTAGTGTTGTCCGTGAGGTAGCAGAGATAGTTGTCCTATTACAGGTATATTCGGTATTACAGGAACCACCATCTCCTATCATATTGAGCGGACAATAATCAAAGATGTTTTGGCTGGTATAATGAATTTCATTGAGCATTAAGCCACTAGAGGATTGATTAGATGGATTGCTGCCCTCCTTTTCATATTTCCAAGAACGTTTGGTGAGTAAAGAACCATCACAATCAAAATTTTCAATACTGGCTATTCTGATGCCGCCTACTTCTCGGTCATTGGCGGCATTTTGCGTGGGGTCATAATCATAATAATTGCCTGCGCCCAAGCCTGCTGCTTGATGCATTTCCCAATTGTATTGGGAATAGCCTCCCGTTGGAAAAGTTACCTTTTCTAAAATACCTATTTTTGTTCTTGAAAATGCAGGTTTACGGTTGGCACCTGTTGAATTAAGCACCGTTCCACCTTGCGGGGTAACTCTTGGAATTAAGGTATTTTGGTTGTTAAAGTTGAAATTTCCAAAATGATCTATTTGGGTGCTAACGTAATTGGGCAACGGAATAGAAGTGTCATACTCAAAGACATAAGGTGGTTTGCTTTCTAAACCATCGGGTGATTTTTCTTGTACACTTTTGAGGAGTAAACGGTCCAGCTTGGAGCAATTATCGCCACCATCGGTGTAGTAGGTAAATTCATAATCCTTAATATTTACTTCCCCATTAGCTCCTTTTAAACAGCGAATCCTATCCAATTTTTTATCGGTGCTGTTCGCATAAGGACAAGGATTGGCACTTGATTCAAATAACACTCGTTCCAAGGTATCTGTGCCCAACACATATTGAATGTCTTTTAGATGTTTGCGATATTTGATGTAAGAGGTATTGGTAGAACCATGAGCTGTACTAACATCACTAGGGCTACCACAGCAATTAGGATTACTGATGTTTTGGGGATTATAGGTAGCAGATTTATAATATTCGGGGTTAATATCTAAGGCGTATTGATCGCTTGCAGTTTCGTAGTTTAATAAAAATTGCTCTATCCCATTGGTCCCTGTTACCTTTGTTAAATGCCATGCAGAATTGTATTCATACAACAGGTCACAAGGCACTAAATCGCCTCCAAACTGGTCATCAATAAATAATTGGGTTTCTTCTGCGGCAGCATATTCATAAGTGATACCTTTGTCATCCCTAACAGTAAATCGACTAATATCGCCATCAAAATCAAAGAAAGGAGTAATG
The DNA here is from genome assembly GCA_964402245.1 of uncultured Saprospiraceae bacterium. Taxonomy (GTDB): domain Bacteria; phylum Bacteroidota; class Bacteroidia; order Chitinophagales; family Saprospiraceae; genus JAFMDF01. The sequence continues at coordinate 3,925 of CAYOBX010000488.1, forward strand.
CTTAGATTTTGATGTTCTTTTTGGACAATTTTTTTGTCTGGGCTGATATAGAATTTAGCAGAGCCAAAAGGTGCAGATAAATAAAAATTATCGGGTTGGCTCTCAATACAGCCTGTCGCAACATCTTTCAATAATTTATTTTCTACAAAAAGGTCGTTGTAGGTTCGTGCATTTAAACTATCTTTTTTACTATAATAATTGCGGTCTAAATCAGGATTGGCAGCAACATTTCTAGTAATGGCAAAATTGGCAGTTAAGTTCCAAGAAACACCTGTCCAAGCTTCTCGTCTATCTACTTTTATAGCTGTTCCGTCATAGACTAAATTAATGGGAATCGAGGTCGTTTTTCCTGCTAGAGTTAGTATAGGCACTTGAACAGAAGCAGATCCAGTATAGGCTGACACTTCAAATTCGCCAAATTTACCTAAACTACTGGCTTCTGCTGAATTTGGGATTACAAGCGATTTATTTAAGGCAGAAGTGCGTTGGAAGGCGGATTCAGAACTATTTTGTCCGTTTACTAATAGAACAACAGAAAAGAAGCAAAGTAAGAGGCTTATAAGCTTAGAGAGATTCATTGTTTAGTGGTTTGTGGATTAGTAAATTATTTAGGGCATTTGACAATTTTTGCAAAAGCCGAACGGTTGGGGCTGTATCAAAACATAAAATTCAAAATGAACCACAAAATTTATTTACCATTTAGTCATTTAAGACCATATAGTATTCTCTTAAATGAACTTAAATGTCTATATCGTAAAATAAAATATGGTTGCATTTTCTGAAAGGTGACTTTTGAGACAGTCTCTAAAAGTCTAAAATATAAAGATAATTACGGGTTGACTGAAGTCAATCAACCAACCGAAATGCAAAAATTGTCAAAGAATCATTATTTAATCAAGACTATCGACTTAGTGACTAG
>CAYOBX010000489.1:0-4817 GCA_964402245.1 uncultured Saprospiraceae bacterium
AAGTCTAATTACAAAGAAAACATAAATTTGAATATAATCTAATTTTTTAAGATAAAGGGGAGGATATTTATTTATTTGAAAATATGAAAATATTTACATACATTTGATTTTACTATTTTATAGTGTATAAAATGAAAATATTAGTATGAAATATGGCTTTGTAATAGATAACCGAAAATGTATTGGTTGTCATGCTTGTACGACTGCTTGCAAAAGTGAACACGATGTGCCCCTTGGAGTCAATCGAACTTGGGTCAAGCAAGTTGAGAAGGGAACGTTTCCTGATACAAGGCGATTGTTTTCAGTCATGCGTTGCAACCATTGCACCGATGCACCTTGTGTAGAAATATGTCCAACAGAAGCCTTATATGTCCGAAAAGATGGGATTGTCGATTTTGATAAGGATCGCTGTATTGGTTGTAAATCTTGTATGCAAGCATGTCCTTATGATGCCTTATATATTGATCCAGAAACTAGCACCGCTGCTAAATGCAATTACTGTGCACATCGAATAGATGTAGGATTAGAACCTGCCTGCGTGAATGTTTGTCCTGAGCATGCGATTATATCAGGAGATATGGAAGACGAAACTTCTGAAATTGCTCAACTCTTAGCAAGACAGGCCGTCAATGTAAGAAAACCAGAAAAAGGGACCCAACCAAATTTATTCTATATAGGAGCTGATGAAGTGTCCTTAAATCCTACCGCTACCCCAAAAACAGGGAAATATTTATGGAATGATCAAACAACTGGTGTAGGTCATTTTGCAAAAGAGGCGGAGAAATTAGCTTTTTCCAATGGGGATGTCATCACTACTTTATTGGAAGCAGAAAAACAGTATTCTTCCGCTGGAGAGATTGCCAAAAATGGACCTCAAAAATCCATTGAATTAATCATGGGTAAATCAGCTCGTAGGAAGCAGTCGGGCGGAGAGGCGAAACGAGTATACGACACCCCAGACAAAGGAATCCTTTGGGGATGGGAAGTGTCTGCCTATGTTTTCACAAAGGCTATTTCAGCAGGGGCATTCTTAGTGCCGTTCATTGCTATGATTTTTGGATGGGCCAGTCCCGACACTGGAATTTCTTGGTGGAGTTATGGTTTAGGTTTATTTTTTTTAGCAGCTACAGGTAGCTTGCTAATTATGGATTTGGATCAACCTAAAAGATTTTTATATGTATTGCTACGACCGCATTGGGCTTCATGGTTAGTTAAAGGGGGATATGCGATTACTGCGTATGGTGCATTATTGACAGCTTTAGTTGTAAGCTTATTTTTTGGCTGGGACTTTTTGCAAATTGGATTAAGTTGGGTAACTGCCATTGTAGCAGCAATCGTTGCCGTCTATACAGCCTTTCTTTTTGCACAAGCAAAAGGGCGAGATTTTTGGCAAAGTCCTACCCTAGCCATCCATATGTTGGTACATAGTTTGATGGCAGGTGCAGCTGTTTTTGCCATTATCGCTTTATTTACAAACACTTCTTCCGATTGGACAACTTACTTAAAATATCTTTTATTGGGAGCCATCGGAATGAACCTAGTTACCTTATTATTTGAATTGACAACCAATCACCCAACAATAGATGCCGAGCGGGTTTCTTACATGATTACGAAAGGACAATACGCAAATTTATTTTATGGTGGTGTGTTTTTGTTGGGTAATATTATTCCTTTAGCCTTATTAATTATGAGTGTAGGTAATCCTCTATTATTGGCAGCAGCTGGTGTTTTAGTATTGTTAGGGATTTATTTTACAGAACATATTTGGGTAGAAGCTCCTCAGCGAATTCCACTTTCGTAAAGCGGATTGTTAATCCGCTACCTACTATTTAATAGCGGATTAACAATCCGCTTTACTTTAAACAACGGATTAACAATCCGTTTTACTTATGAAGAAACATAGCTTACTAGAAAGAATAGCAGAAAAGCTAAAACTAATTCCCAATCTAAGTAAAGAACGAGAAGGCAATATAGATAGACTAATGCCGAATGGAGAATTAACCAAATTCCCACCAATGGAGCAATGGGATGATTGGACAGAGTATGAGGCCAAAGCTTGGCCAAAAGTAGAAAAGAAAAATTATACGATTGTACCAACTACTTGTTTCAATTGTGAATCTGCTTGTGGTTTGACGGCCTATGTTGATAAAGACAAACAAGAAATTCGAAAATTTGAGGGCAACCCCTATCACCCTGGAAGTAGAGGGAGGAACTGTGCTAAAGGTCCTGCCACAATTAATCAAATTACTGATCCTGATCGTATTTTATATCCTTTAAAAAGAGTCGGAAAGAGAGGGGAGGGAAAATGGGAACGCGTGACTTGGGAAGAGGTATTGGAGGATATTGCTGGTAGGATGCGTAAAGCTATTCAAGAAGAAAGAAATAATGAAATAGCCTATCATGTAGGTCGCCCAGGGCATGAAGGCTATGCCAATCGAGTGATCCAAGCTTGGGGGGTAGATGGACATAATTCACATACGAATGTTTGCTCTTCTAATGCTCGGTTAGGGTATCATCTTTGGTATGGTTATGATCGACCTTCTCCAGATCATGCAAATGCAAAATTTATATTGCTTATTTCTGCCCATTTAGAAAGTGGTCATTATTTTAATCCACATGCTCAGCGAATTATTGAGGCCAAGATGAAAGGAGCCAAGTTGGCGACAATGGATCCAAGGTTATCCAATACGGCAAGTATGTCAGATTATTGGATGCCAACTTATCCCGGTTCTGAAGCAGCCGTATTATTGGCAATGGCGAAGATCATTTTAGAGGAAGGACTTTATAATAAAGACTACTTAGAGAACTGGGTCAATTGGCAAGATTTTTTGGAAAATAAACATCCTGATATTGAGCTTAACTTTGAGCATTTCATTGCCAAGATGATAGAAGAATATGCAGCATTCACCCCAGAATTTGCAGAAAAAGAAAGCGGGGTTAAAGCAGCAACAATAGTAGATGTAGCTCGGCAAATAGGCGCAGCAGGAGAACAGTTTGCCTCCCATACATGGAGAAGCGCAACAGCTGGAAATTTAGGAGGATGGCAAGTCGCTAGATGTCTTCATTTTTTGACGGTGCTGACAGGAAGCGTAGGTACAAAAGGCGGCACTTCCCCTAATAGCTGGAATAAATTCAAACCTAAGTTTTTTGATACCCCTCCTTCTCAGAAATTCTGGAATGAATTACATTATCCAGATGAATACCCTTTAGCTTTTTTTGAAATGAGTATTTTATTACCTTATTTCTTAAAAGAAAAACGAGGTAAAATGGATGTCTATTTCACTAGAGTTTTTAATCCAGTCTGGACCTATCCCGATGGTTTTTCTTGGATAGAAGCATTATCAGATCATGACAAAGTAGGTTTACATATTGCAATGACTCCCACTTGGAATGAAACTGCTTTTTTTGCAGATTATGTTTTACCAATGGGACACTCCGCAGAAAGGCACGATTTGAATTCTTATGCGACCCACTCAGGAACATGGATTGCCTTTAGACAGCCTGTTTTAAGAGAAGCCGCTCGACGAGCAGGAAAAGAAACGACCTTTACCTATGAAACGAACCCTGGAGAGGTATGGGAAGAAGATGAATTCTGGATTGAATTAAGTTGGCGAATTGATAAAGACGGAAGTATGGGTATTCGAAAGCATTTTGAATCGCCTTACCGAAAAGGAGAAAAAATAAATGTTGGAGAATATTACCAATTCATTTTTGAAAATACAAAAGGCTTACCTGCAGCTGCAGCTAAAGAAGGTTTAACAGAATTGGAATACATGCAGAAGTATGGTGCTTTTGAAGTAGAGCGACATCAATTTAAAAAAAATGAAACGCCCCTATCAGATGCCGATATGGAAGGCGCAAAAATAGATGAGAAGTCAAAAATAATTTCCAAAAATGGAAAGGCTATTGGCGTGATGATTGGCGAGAAACCTTGTATTGGCTTCCCTACCCCTACTCGTAAAAATGAATTCTATTCCCAAACAATGGTGGATTGGAAGTGGCCAGAGTATGCACTTCCTGGCTATATCAAAAGTCACATCCATCCAGATAATTTAGATTTTGAAAAAGGAGAGTATTGTTTGTTACCTACTTTCCGTTTACCAACATTGATTCACTCTCGATCCGCTAATGCTAAATGGTTGAACGAAATTTCTAATCGAAATCCTATTTGGATGCATCCAAAAGATGCTGCTCGATTCGGTTTTAAAACAGGCGATTTAGTAAAATTAAATACAGACATTGGCTATTTTGTGGATAAAGTTTGGGTAACCGAAGGAATGAAACCAGGCGTAGTCGCTTGTTCTCATCATCTTGGAAGATGGCGAAGGAAACAAGATAGTGGTAATCGTTGGGGAACAAATACGGTCAATATAGAGAATGACGGAAAAGGCAGTTGGAAGATGAAAACGGTCGAAGGCATTCGTCCTTTTGAAAGTGAAGATAAAGATAGTACCCGAATTTTCTGGACAGATGGCGGCGTACATCAAAATTTAACACATGCCGTACATCCTGATCCCCATAGTGGCATGCACTGCTGGCATCAACGAGTACGTATTGAAAAGCCAAATACGGATGATAAATACGGCGATATTTTTGTTGATACAGAAAAATCTTTTCAAAATTATAAAGACTGGTTAGCTAAGACTCGACCTGCTCCAGGGCCCGATGGAATGCGTCGGCCTTTCTGGTTTAAACGACCTCTAAAACCCGCAAAGGAAGTTTATGTAAAAGCAAATATGGATAAGAACGGAAAATTAAAGAAACTATAGCTAAGGGCTAAAGTCCACCTTAGGCGCACCATGAGAAAATGAGAAAAT
>CAYOBX010000490.1:0-4813 GCA_964402245.1 uncultured Saprospiraceae bacterium
AGTTTTGTTTTTTTATAAAAAAACAAAACTGATTTACTCCCGCTAAAGAACTATATAAAAGCTACTGCTTGCCTAATGTTCAAACCATAGTTCCACGCATTTTAAAAAGCAAGTAATACAATTGCAATTTCTAAAAAAATGAACTTAATTTTGTGAATTCCTTTCAAACATTTGTGAACTAAATGTTAATGCATCAATTATCAAATTCTGAACTTATTTTAAATCCTGACGGCAGTATATATCATTTACACTTACGTCCAGAACAAGTAGCTACCACTATTATCACCGTTGGCGATCCTGAACGTGTCAAAACCGTCTCTAAGCATTTTGATCGAATAGAATACCAAGTTCAAAATCGAGAGTTCGTCACCCATACGGGTTATATAGGTAATCAACGACTATCAGTTATTTCAACTGGAATTGGCACAGATAATATAGATATTGTTTTGAACGAATTAGATGCCCTTTTTAATATAAATTTGGCTACTCGACAAATTAAAACAACCTTTACCAAATTGCAGTTTATAAGAATTGGTACTTCTGGTTGTTTGCGAGAAGCATTACCCGTAAATACTTTTTTGATTAGTCGATATGCAATTGGCTTGGATGCTTTAATGCCTTATTATAGCTACCAACAAGAATACGATTCCGAACAGTTAGAGAACCTCGTACAGCAAGCTTTGAATAACACTCCGCTATGTCCTTATGTTGTTAAGAATGCTGCTTCATTGGATACAGCCCTGGGAGAAGGTATTCGTAAAGGAATTACTATTACAGCACCAGGGTTTTATGCGCCACAAGGACGTCAATTAAGAGCTCGGGCGACTCAGCAAAGTTTCTTGTCCCTGATCCAAAAGGTTCGGACGGTTCCTATTGTGGGTTTACCTATTACTAATTTAGAGATGGAAACGGCTGGTATTTATGGGTTGGCTAAGGTATTGGGACATGAGGCCATTTCATTTAATGCGTTGTTGGCAAATCGGGTGACTGGGCAGTTTAGCAAAAAGCCTCAGAAAGCTGTTGATAAATTGGTCGAATTGGTGTTATCTCGTATTACTACTAAATTATCTTATTGATTCTTCTCTAACTAAAGCATCATACAAAATCTCCACAGGATGCAAAGCCACCCTGCCAGTCCCATCCATAATTTGATGTCGACAACTAGTTCCTGGAGCAGCAATAATAGTATCCGCTTTAGCTTTTCTAACAGCAGGAAACAAAACCAAATCCCCCACCTGCATGCTCACCTCATAATGCTCTGCCTCATAGCCAAAAGAACCTGCCATTCCGCAGCAACCCGATGGGATAATATCAACCGTGTAATTCTCAGGAATAGATAGCATCCATGCAGAAGGTTCAACACTTGATAGTGCCTTTTGATGGCAATGACCATGCAATACAATTTGCTTTGAGGTTTTTGTGAATTGTTCCGTTCGAATATGGCCAGCTTGAAATTCTTTAGCTAAAAACTCCTCTATAAGAAAACTATGTTGCCCTAGAGTTTGAGCAATAGATTTGTCTTTTTTGTCAACTAGTCGAGGATACTCATCTCGGAAACTTAGGATAGCAGAAGGTTCAATACCAAGTAAGGGAGTTTGAGCAGTAATCTTGTTTTTGAATAGATTTACATTTTCTATAGCATATTGTTGTGCCATTTTTAACAAGCCTTTGGAGATAGCCGCTCGACCACTTTCTGGATGAGCAATCATTTTTACCTCATAGCCTAAATGGGTGAGTAGTTGTATCGCTTTGATCCCAATTGGCGTATCATTATAATTGGTAAATTCATCACAAAAAAGATACACTTGCTGAATTGGTTTACCTGTTGGTTTAGAGCTATATTTTTTAAACCATTGGTTTAAGGTCGTTTTGTGCAAGGCAGGTAGGCTTCGTTGAGGCGCTACTCTTAATAGCTTTTTCAATAAAGCACTTGGAGCTTTACCTTTGAGAAAAACATTCGTGATGGATGGTAAGAGAGATCCAAGATTATTTATCCGAGCAATGTTGGCAAATGCTTTGGCTCTTAGTGGGATACCATGGGTTTGATAATACTGATGTAAAAATTCTGCTTTGAGACTGGACATATCTACATTAGACGGGCATTCTGAAGTACAGCCTTTGCAGGATAAACATAGGTCCATCACTTCTTTTATTTCGGGATGATTAAAAGGATTCTCGCCTTCATTCTTTGTTAGAAATTTTCGAAGGGTATTGGCTCTTCCCCGAGTAGTGTCTTTTTCATTACGGGTCGCATGGTAGCTAGGACACATAGTGCCACCTGAGTTAGGTAGCTTTCTACAATCCCCTGAGCCATTGCATTTTTCTGCCATTCTTAGAATTCCGCCTGTTTCAGAAAAATCTAAAAGGGTATCAAATGCTGGCGTTTCTTGTTCTGGTAAATAACGCAAAGAGCTATCCATAGGGGAAGCATCTACTATTTTTCCAGGATTGAAAATACCATCAACATCCCATGTTTTTTTAATTCGTTGGAATAGCGCATAGTTTTCTGGTCCTACCATCATTGGAATAAAAGCTGCCCTAACTCGGCCATCGCCATGTTCACCACTCAAAGATCCATTATATTTTTTGACTAATTTGGCAGAGGCTTCACTGATCTTATAGAAATCTTTTACTCCTTCTGATTTTTTTAAATCTAGTATCGGTCTTAAATGAATTTCTCCAGCACCAGCATGCGCATAGTACACAGAACGCTGCCCAAAGCCTTTCATCATTTCCTCAAACTCGTCAATATAATCCGCTAAGTCTTCTAAAGCGACAGCGGTATCTTCTATACAGGCAACTGCTTTTTTATCACCTGGGATATTAGACAATAAACCCAAACCTGCACTTCGCAATTTCCAAACTCCTTTAGTAGCAGGTGGATATACTTTAGGAAAGGCATAGCCCTTTCCTCGCTTTTGCATATCTTTTATTAAGACATCCGCTTTTAGTTCTGCTTCCTCTTTAGTATCCCCTCTAAATTCCACTAGCAAAACCCCTTTAGGATCACCCTGTACAAACTGTCTATTTTTACTTTGCTCTATATTATCTTGGGTACAATCCAATATAATTTTATCCATCAATTCGCAGGCTGAAGGCTGATGCTGCATCGCTACTTGCGCCGCCTCCATGCTGTCATGTACTGAATTATAATGAGCCGCAACGACTACATCATACGGTTTAGGTAATGGATTAAGATGAATTTTTATTTCTGTGGTGAAGGCCAATGTTCCCTCAGAGCCACATAGTAATTTACAAAAATCGAAAGCTTGGCCTCCATCGGTAAAGGCTTCACTTTTCAAAAGATAATCAATGGCATAACCAGTATTTCTTCGATGGATAGAAGGCTTGGGAAAATGTTCTTTGATATTTTCTTGGTTGACAGGATTACTTAATTCTTTTTGAATTTGTCGATATAGTGCTCCTTCTAAATTTTGTACTGTCAATTTTTCTGCAAATGCTTGTGGAGACAGTGCTTTAAATAGGGTCACTGATCCATCACTTAAAATGGTCTTCAATGATATAACATGATCTCGGGTCGATCCATATTCTATGGAGGTGGTACCACAAGAATTATTACCGACCATCCCCCCAATCATTGCCCTATTGGCAGTAGAAGTAATTGGACTAAAGAATAATCCATGTGGTCGTAAAAAATCATTGAGTTGGTCTCTTACTACACCTGGTTGCACTCGCACCCATGCTTCTTCTTTATTAAACTCTAGAATGTTTGTAAAATATTTGGATACATCCACTACGATCCCATCTCCTACACATTGGCCTGCTAGAGAAGTACCTGCCGTTCTTGGTATTAAAGAAGTTCTATGATCTTTTGCAAATTGAATTAAGGTTTGTATATCTTGTTCATTTTTTGGAAAAGCAACCGCTAAGGGTAATTCTTGATAAACAGAGGCATCTGTGGAATAGAGTGTTTTCATCAAGGAATCGAAATGTACTTCGCCCTGTAGCTGTTTGTTTAATTTTTGTAGGTGTCTTTCCATTTTTTGATTACTATTTTAATAGTACGCTCAAAAGTACTATTCCATGAGGAATTATTCTAGAGGTATATACTAATTGGATTAAACATTCCAATTGATTGATTACTTTTGAGGTATTATTTTTAATAATTATTAATATCATGAAAGCAGTAGGTTATTTACGAAAAGCCCACGCCTTGCTAGAGTCGGGCAAAGCAAAAGGTAAAATTGTTTTGGAAGGATTTTAGTAATGACAAAATGAAAGAATTTGAATCGATCAATAAAGCGTATAAGATACTTTACATTCTTTGACCCAACATTTATTACCTCCTTTTCACAAGAACACCTAGACTCGGATGAGTATGAAGGAATAACTGGAAAATATTTTGATAATGATAAAAGGGATGTGAAGGGACATTTTGGGGAGGCGCATCCTGATGCTTATAGTGAACAAAAGATTGCTCAACTTATCCAAACAACTGATGCTATTATTAGGGGTTAAAGTGTAATACAAATCCTTAGTACTACATTTCTAAAATGGTTCATTGACAATTTTTGCATAAAATGTATCCATAGCTCAAGCTTCCAGCTTGAGCGTGCTACTCAAGCTGGAAGCTTGAGCTATGTTTTGCAAAAAAATAATATTTATGAAGTTCAGGCAAGATTTAATCAAGTTTACTATAGTTTTCTTTATCGGTTTAAGTTTAGCTAGCTACTTCTCTGAAGGAACGATAACTACCAGTCAACTAATTGGTAATGCGGTAGGCGGTTTCCTAGGAGGATTAGTCTATGCTTATTGGACCAATCGCAAAACTAGACATGAGATTTTTCGAAAG
>CAYOBX010000491.1:0-4802 GCA_964402245.1 uncultured Saprospiraceae bacterium
TATTTATCGACTAAGCTCGACTTTTCAAAAAACCTCCAACTAATTGAACTAACAGGGGTAAGTTCGGGATACGCCCAAAAAGTTGTCACTTCATATAAAGTAGCCAATTTTAACGTTGACTATTGGCTACAGCCTCATAAAACGCCTTTTGAGTATCTATTGCTGCGGTAGCTGTATAAATTTGAGTCGTATCAGGTTGGTCATGTCCTAAAAAGACTTGCAAGTAATCTTTGGCCATCCCATCCTCTGCTAAAAAGGTAGCCCTAGTATGTCGAAGTGTGTGTGGAGTGACATCCAATGAATAAATTTGAGCCTTCCTCGCAATTTCCTTTACAATTTGCTGAATACGCCGATTGGTATATCGTTCATTTCTGCGAGTTCTAAAAATTGGTCCACTTTTTCTATCCTTCAAATGAGTAGATAACAATCTGCCTAGATGCTCTTCAATTGGCACCTCCCTTCGTTTGTCTCCTTTTCCGGAACGAATAACAATTCTCAATTCGTTAAAGTAAACATCATTCGCATTGAGAGAAGTGAACTCATCAACTCTTGCTGCGGTCTCATATAAGGTTTGCATCATCAACCCAACCTTAGAGGATTTTTCATAAGCTGCATTAATGAAATATTGGTACTCCTTTCTGGACAAACGTTTGACCGTTCCCTTCTTTTTCTTTTCTGGTTTAAGCTCTAACTTTTTTCTGACCTCTTTGAATATGTACTGCGATTGGCTGTAACTCACATTCTCTTTTGCAAACTTCTTCGCAATAAGATTAATAATTGGCTTAAAATTCGATGATTCCATAGTTTCGCATCTTTATTTTGAGTGGCGAAAAAGTACTACTTTTTTGGCAAAAAACAAAGTGATATTTGGTTTAAAACACCGCTGAGCTTCGCACTCTGGGTATTATGCGAAATTGGGAAACAGGTATTATTTGGTAGCTTCTAATATAAATTAGCCCAAAACAATTATCTTTTCCAAAAGCTGAATCTTGATTTATTTTATAGATACTTTACTAGTATTAGTCTAGTTTTTAGTTGTATTTAATGGAGAAATGTAATTATTTCATCAAATTAATTGTTGCTATGAGTACACAGAAAAGTATTAAAATGAACTCAAAGGTTTATCAATAAATCAAATGAAAAAATTACAAAAAGTTTTCAAATGAATTCTAATAATTCTATTCTTTCCAATTTCCTTAGGAACATAAGGGCTTAAAATGCTTTATAGATAAACAAAATCTTTAAGCTTGTTCTTTAAGGATGTTACGTTTTTTTAATTCAGGTAGTTCTATAAATAGGACATCTCTATTTTTAACAAAAAAAATAAAATGTTTAATTTAAACCAAACAGCAATGCTTTGTCTACATCCACCAGGTTTCAATCCAACAAGGATTTGTAGCTATGTGGATATAATGATTAGCTCTTAGACAAAATAACTGATATTCAACAATTATTTTGTCTAATGCGATATTATTGAAATCAAATTTATTTGGAATTAATTATCAAACGCCTAAGAAAACAAAAGCATGGACAAAGTGAAATTACAAGGGCTTCTAAATCAAGTTCTCAAAGGAGAGCTACCAAAGAAAACATTCTTAGAAGCATTTATTACTGCTGCTTATCAAAAAACATTTCTAACTACTTTGAGATATAGAAAAGAATACTTTAGAAATTTACCTTTTAATGAGGTGAATGATGTTGTGCAAGGCTTTTTTGAGAAAAAGGTCTTAAAGTGGTCTTTAGAAGATTATGCCCAAATTTTTCAGAATTACGAAAACCTAGATGTATTTCTTTTTGTGGTGGTTCGGAATTTCTGCAAAACCTACGCTCGTCTTAATAGCAAAAGACTAGAAGCAATGAATGAAGATTTGAGCAACACCAATTATAAGCAGCGTCTTTACCAAGAACCTAAATATGAAGCAAAATTTGATTTCCCAAAGCTATTACAATTGTTACCCAAAAAAGATGCGGAGGTGCTAATGTACCATGCAAGTGGGTATAAATATAAAGAAATAGCTGAATTATTGGATTTCCCTAGTACCGAAGCAGTAAGAATGTTTGCTTCCAGAGCTAGGGATAAACTCCGAAAAACAGAATATCAAAATTCCTAAAAAAATTTTTAAGACTATTTTGGTTGAAAATTAAAAATCAACAAAATAGTCTTTTCTTTTACCCAAACTTATACGATGACAAAAATTTACTTACTAACCCGAGGTGCTAACTAGCTGTATAAAGCTACCTCAATCTATCCATTTTGAATCATGGAAAATCATTTATCATTTGCAGTTTTGCTCTCCTTTCATCGGAATGAACTAAAAGGAGAGGAATTGAAGAGAGTTAAAGCAATTCTTGAAGTTAGCCCTCATTACCAAGAGATGCTTAAAGGAATGGAAGCATTAGAAGAGGAACTTGGAGATAAAAAAAAGGTAGAAGGTTATTTACAAGAATCTCGTAATACCTTAATAAATAAGCTATTTCCCATCTCTTTATTTTTCTTATTTGCACATAGTCCTTTCCTAAACTGAAAATACGTTATTGAAAAAAACTATCGGCTATCTCTTAATTGAAGGTAGCCGTTTTTTTTTGAAAATTTTCAAAAAATCTTTTGTCGATGTTACGTTATTGATTTTGAGGTAGTTCTTTAATTGTACGATGGATAGAAAGAATGATTAAAATTATTTTTTCTATTCCAATCAAGGCTATTAAAATCTTGATAGCCATTATTAAACCTTCAAACTCATTAAAAATGAAAAGATTAATTAATATTTTGACGCAAGGCACTCTGTTATTTTTGCTTGTTTTCGGAACTTCGCATGCGCTGAATGCACAAAGTAAGGCAGAAAAAAAAGCAAGAATGTCGATGAAGGATACTAATATTAAGGTTCTTCCTAAAGATTCTTGCTGCCAATTAAGCTATCCCGCAGAAAGAATTGGTGTTGCTGGTGAAGATTTATTCGAGAAGCAATTTGACATTAATTCATTTAGTCCTGCTCCTAATGCAAAAAAGAAATATAAGTTGACTTTCGCACCAACAGCTGATTTTAAAGATGTTTCGCAGGGCTATATTGATTATGTACAAGTGCTATATCCTTGTGCGACAAAAAGTGGGGCAGCATTAAAAATTTCTAAAGGAAATTTTGGCCCTGGTCATACCGCTAGAGAAATGGTTCCGACTAGATATATTGTTTTCAATGCACAGGGTAATAGCATGGCTATTAGCCATCCCTCTAATTTCTGGAATACTTATTATGATAGACCCACTACTACTCCACCTGCAACTGGTGTGACTGAAAGTACTAATAATGGTTTAGAATATAATGAAATCTATTCCTTGTCGATGGGGTTTTGGATTGAAGGATGCGAAGAGAAATATAGAGATTGTCTCTGGTATGCAAACCAAGTGAATTTTAGAGTAAGGGCCGATACTAATCCTATAGCATTAACAACTGGCAATTTAGTTTTAGAATTGCTTAACGACAGAGGAGAGGTGATAGGAACAAAAATAGTTAAAGAAAATTAAATTAGCATCTTCTTTATATGATAAATAATTCAGCAAAAAACTATTTATTTCTATTCAAATTTATCAGTCTATCATGACTATCAAAAATGAAAATTATGATAGACTGTATCAACCTTTAAATTAAAAAAATGAAAACGATTAAAGTTATTTTTATCTTAGGACTTCTTATTCTTGTAGGAGGTTTATTCATGGGATTTAATCAAAAATTCCATATTAATACAGAAACTACAACTTCTAAAATAAATCTATCAAAAGAAAATTTTAGTGGTTCGGAAGTAGAATTAGTGAATTTTTTAAGTAACATGGTTGAAGAAGTTCCAGAAAGGAAAAAAGGAAGATTCTGGAGAATTTTGGGAGCAGATTTAAAAGGAGGGTTAGCAGGAGCAGGAGTAGCGTCCACCGTTCCTGGACTAGGAACAGGTGTCGGAGCTATTATAGGAGGAGTGGGAGCTTCTGCAACAGAAGCAGGAAAAGATAAAATATCTCCCTCAGATAATAATACTTCAAATCCTAATAACCCCTATGATGATGCAGGGAAACATCACAATGCTTTTTTGCGACAATACTATCCTGATATTAATTGCAAGGCTAATTGTGATATTTTCATCTATAATTTGAGTGAAAATTACATAGCCAAAAATTTTGATATTTCCGCCACTACCCTGAGTTCGAGCGTTATGAAAAAAGAGACTATTAGAATTATAAACGCAATTAAATCAAATAATATAGAGACATTAGCAAATCAATTGGTTGAAGAAAAAAAGATTACTCCTCTACAAGTAATAATAACTGACTTATATTATGAAAACGTTTTAACACTCAGAGGAGAACAGTTTTATTTAGCTAGTTTAAAATTTGAAAAAACTGTTCTAAACTCTTCTATTAAAGAATCTGACAAAGAAATAATTCTTTCAGCACTATCTGTAGGAAGGCATAGTCATGGTTTTTGGGTCGGAGAGAGTGTGGAAGAATATGAAAAAAAATAAGACTAATTTTATATTCACAACATTTTTTTAAGCAGTCGTTTATTCTAATTTTTTAATCGGAATAAACGACTGCTTTTTTTTAGTTGCATTGATTCCTACGTACATGATGCTAGTTTTTAGTTTTCAGTTCCTTCGCATCCTGTGGGTTGGCCTGGGGTTGGCGCACCATCGTTTCAAATCTTACCGACAATGTTTCCAGTTACCGATGCCAGCGTTTCTGTTTTACGAATCGTTTCCAATCCTGGCACTTACGCTACTGTTTACCGATGCTAGGGTTTACTTTTTTGCAGATTCGT
>CAYOBX010000492.1:0-4794 GCA_964402245.1 uncultured Saprospiraceae bacterium
CCTACTCCTGCAAATACTGAGATACCTTCATATGCCTTGGCGATATTGTTCACCAATTCCATAATCAGTACCGTCTTTCCTACTCCTGCTCCTCCAAACAATCCAATCTTTCCACCTTTTTGGTAAGGCTCAATCAAGTCAATTACTTTGATACCTGTATATAGTACCTCCTTCTCAGTAGATAACTCTTCGTATCTAGGTGGCTTACGGTGTATTGCTCTAGCATCATCCCCCTTAGGCACAGCTCCGATACCATCGATAGCTTCTCCTACTACGTTAAATAGTCTACCTTTAATAGCATCTCCTACTGGCATCGCGATAGGCTTATTCGTATCTACCACATCCATACCTCTTGTCAGACCATCAGTAGAATCCATTGATATAGCTCTTACACTATCCTCCCCAAGGTGCTTTTGCACTTCAAGAATCAATTTTTCACCAGATTGTCTAGTTATTTCTAGAGCGTTCAAGATTTCTGGTAAGCTAGATCCTTCTCCAGCGAAGCTAACATCCACCACTGGACCAATAACCTGCTTAATTTTACCTGTATTTGCCATAAATTTTAGACTTTTTGACCTCTTATTTAAAAACGCCACAAAGATAGGGTATTTAGTGGCATATTCCAAGGATGTTGATTTGGGATTTTGGGTATATTTTTAATGAGAATTTGGGGCCATCCCATCGGATTTTTTGGGTGTGTAGAGACGCAAAATTTTGCGTCTCTACACACCCAAAAAATCCTCGGGTCACGTCGTCCGCTAATATGACCCATGGGCCTGCGCACGGGAGACGCGATAAATCGGCGTCTCTACACAATCCACCCCACCATGGGTCATGCCGCTACCACCGTTTGTCCTTTAGGGCTCTGCCTGAACCGGCTCGCCTGGTTTGATGGAATCTGAAAAGGTTATGTATAATTGTCAGCAAAATTAACACTTACTAGCATGTAAAAATTTCTGGCATCATCATACTGATACTGAGAGTTATTATAAGTAGCTCTTTTCTGGAATAAAATATGTTAAAGAAATAGATACGTCTTGTTCATTATAATGTTTATTTGAAAATTTGCTGTACATTTAGGTAAGCTAAGTACTAACCAAACCATAAGTAGATTTTTAACTAAACTAATTATACAATGATTAAATCGTATTACAAAGAGTCTCAACAAAGAGTCTCAACAAAATCATTTCTTTAGTTCCCAGAACTCTATTATTTCTGTTTTTTATTCTTTATTTCCCATCTCTGTATTCACAATTCACTAACGACTTTTCAGTAGAACATGAAAGTAACTTTTCTCTAGAACGTAAAAGTAATTGTGTTATCCAAAATGAATTTTTAGATGGCAACAATCACGAGGATATTATTAAGGAGGTGAAAAATTCAGGGATACTAATATTTAACTCTTTAAATGAAAATCCTGTTCGCTCAGCGACAGATTTCATTTCTTACGTTAACTTAAATGAAGATTATAGATTTGAGCTAAGTTCGCGAAATGAACTTAATGATCGTACAATAGAGCGCTATCAACAGACATACAAGGGTGTCAAAATAGAAACCGGTGGCTTTTCACTTATTTTAGGAGGCGGCGGAGACCCATGTCGAGTAAGCGCATTAGCTTTTATACAATCCAACATAAATGTTAGTTTTCAAAACGATGTTGAAATTGATGACCTTGACAATATTGTCGAAGGCAACATTGAAACCGCCGAACTTGCCTTAACTAAAATTGGAGCAACCACCTGTCAATTAAATTTAGTATGGAAGGCGACATATGTTGATGCATCGGGTTATAAAATTGGTTGGATAGATGCTGATTCAGGAGAAATCTTAAAATCAAGGGATGCAAATGACCTTATGTTTAATTCTTCAGAAAAGAAATCTATAGGCATAAATTCATTTACTAACTCAGGTACCCCAAGTGGAATAAATTTATACGACCTTGGCCCAATTAATTCAATGAATTCAGGCTGTTTTGACGTAACTGCTGCTGAGCTTTTCGGAACATCCCTAATCTGTAGTAATTTATCAGATAACCAGTCTAATTTATTGTCCCAATTTACTAGTATAACTGGATGCCTAAGTAACCCTAGTGCTCCTTTAGGGCCAATATCATTTGGTACAATAAATGCTGGTATTGGATGTGGTGGATGCAATAGTTCTCCTGCAGCTATTTTTGGATCGAATACAACTACAGCAAACTTTACGTTTCCATCATGTTCTGATGCTCATGATTTTGAAATAATTGGACATGAATTGGGTCATAGCTATCTAAATACATTCTTTCCTTCAACAACATCAAATCTACACGCTGGATTACATGAATATTTTGCAGACATGTTTGCTTTATATGCTGCTAGTCTAGGATGTGGCGATTTCGACTGGATTATTGGTGACGACTCAAATTTTCCTGAATCACAAATTCGAAACTTCGATTTAGGAGAAGAAGAAGGTTGCGCGCACAACTACACACTTGAGGACGGCTCTTTTCAACGGCACGAATATGGAAATCCATTAAGAAAGTTGTCATTTTTACTAGCCACTGGTGTTGATGATGATGGAGCTTCAATATTTACCTTTACTCAGGTCATGACAATGATGACAAATGCATTAGCTGTTTTTCCAACTAATGGTACTATGGAGACCCTACTTAATTTGGTTTTAGGTGACGTAGACGAAAATTTTGGATTTTGTTCACCCCAATCTTTTTTATTAAGACAAAGTCTAGCAGAAGTATGTTTAGGAAGTATCTTTAATGGTTGCCAAGTTAATATTGGTGGAAGCAGCACGACAATGTCTTCAAATGGATCACCTTTAATGGTGTGTGAAGAAAGTGGTAAATTTTGGTTAAGCGTCCCTAATGCGTCAACTGATGTGAATTATTTTTGGAGTGGCCTTGATTTGCAATGGGACATTCCTGGACAAAGCAACAATATTAAAGGAAGGAGTATAACTGTAAATTTTCATGACTACCTATATTATCCGCAGGTATTCAATGTTTGCGTTCGAGCTCCATCATTACAGAGTGAAAAAGTATGCATGAAGGTTACTATTGAAGACTGCGATAACGATGACTCCACTTGTGAAGAGCATTTTGACATTGAAGACAATTTTAACACCGACGGGGACATAAATATCCAAAGTCGAAGTATAAATAGAGAATTGTCAAATCAAGAGCCATTTTTTGCGAAAATTCATGATGTCTCAGGACGAATTTTGTTTGATGGTTATTATTCTGATTTGAATCAAACTAGGATGAATGACCTAAGTGGGCGTCTTATTTTTATTTCGTATTTTAATGAGGACAAAGTTTTTATTTCAGCTGAAAAATATTTTGGTACAAATTAATTATCTAGTGTGGAGGCTATGTTGAAATATATAGCCTCCACTTTTATAAATGTTTAGCGTAATGAACAAATTTATACTATTTTTTATTTTTTTCTACCCTTTGCACTTGGTAGGTCAAATCAGCATAGAGCCAAATGTCACTCTTTCGTATGTTTGGCTTCAAGTAGAAGAAAATAATAATTCAGAATCAGAATTTGCAATTGAAAACAATCGAGGTTATCAATACGGAGTCGGAATAGAGCTTGGGGCAATATTGTTTGACAAAACAACAATAAATTTAAGATCTCAACTAAATCAACTGGTAAATAATGGTAGGCTTTCTTGTCTTAATTGTACAGCTGACTCTATGGACAGTTTCAAAACAAAGATTCATAGATGGGATAACAGTATATATTTTACCTATTACTTAAACACAACAATAGGAATAAGTCTAGGAGGTCATGCTATTTTTCAACCATTAACTGATGGAAATTTCTTTGGAGCAGGCAGTCGACCTAATAAGACTATAGAATTTGGTACAGGTCTCAATATTGAATTTCTAATTGAAAAAATTAGCATCGACTTAACCTTTTATCAAGGAATATCAAATCGGTCGAATGCTTTTATTTTCTTTGAACCACTTCAATCTGTAGGATTAAAAATGGGCTATCCTATATCATTGAAAGAGAATTAATTTTAGCTTCACATATTTACCATAAATATTTTCAATTCACCTTCAAACTCTTATCATAGAGCACGAAGCTTATCTCAGGATTCAAAGCCTTTCTCATTATTTTATCCGAAGTGACTGCATACTTTTCGCCAAATGATAAAAGTTCGTTCCTAAAGTTACCCTTCTTCAAACCCTTATAGTTGTTTTTCACAAATCGCCTTATGCGTTGTTCTGCAATCAGAAAGCTTTTGATAGACTTGTTTTTTTGATGTGCTCTTTCTGTATCCACGCCGATGATGGCTTTATCGTCCAATTTGAATCCTGCAGCAAACATCTTTTGATACCACTTTAGATAAATCTCGGCAGT
This sequence comes from uncultured Saprospiraceae bacterium, assembly GCA_964402245.1. GTDB lineage: Bacteria > Bacteroidota > Bacteroidia > Chitinophagales > Saprospiraceae > JAFMDF01. The sequence continues at coordinate 4,365 of CAYOBX010000492.1, forward strand.
CTTTTTTCTTTCTGCCAGCCACTCTTCAGAACCTTTTGATTCTGTGGACACATTTAGGGGAAGCCAAGTCACAACCTCTAGCAACTCGTCCATATTATCAGCATTGTGATTGCGGCTTAGCACTTTTTCAATTTCTATATTCTGATAGGCGGACTGGACTACTAAAGCTTCTTGTGCATAAGCAAAGTTTGCAAGGAATAGGATGGACAACATTAAAAGATTTCTCATAGTCTTAGTTTTAGCCCGCTCCGAAAAGTAGCGGACTCAGTTTTTATTATTAATTTTATTCTATCAATGGCTAGGCTTTCAAAAAACTACCGAACCAATCTTCTACAATGCAAGTACGCTTGATTATGCCTTTTGGGCAAGTCATAATTTTGCATTATTCAGCAATCAGAGATACCTATTTTCATCCATGTGGGAAGAACTC
>CAYOBX010000493.1:0-4785 GCA_964402245.1 uncultured Saprospiraceae bacterium
AGTCATAGTATCAACAATACTCCTTCTTTCAAAGAAAAACTAAGAACAAAATAACTTCGTCGAAATGCGGAACTTATTCTTTCGTCGTTACTAAATTTGTAAATTTATTTCTACATCTTTCCTAAGCGATGAAATTAGTCCAAATCGATCAGTAATTATCGATAATTTAAAAAGAGAAAATATTAATAAATTAGATACAGTTATTCAAATACATTCGTATTTTGATCATGCAATGGATGTAGCTTTAGTCGCAGACTTGACTAATGCAAACGTACTAGGATCTTTTTTTACTATAAATATTGGAAAAGACTATAAATTGCCTGCTGAAACAAATGCAAATTCCGCCACTTAATGAAGCTATTAATATTGGTAAATTTAAACTTAAAATAACTCCACCATTTGGACGGCTTCTTTTGCTCCTAGCTTTCCCACCCGCTTTGCGGTTCATTTGCTTGAATGTCCACTGGACATTCACCCTACGGGATCGCTTTTTTATCCTTAAAAAATACTTCCGTAGCCCTGCTATGCAAGGATTTTTTAAGAAAAACTGAGAGCAAAATAACCTTGTCAAAATGACGGATTTATTCTTTCGTCGTTCCTTAGCTTTATTGCTTCTCGACACTGGCAATATTCTGATACCGATATTAAAATAGTCTTCCTTAAAATCAAAAAATAAGGTGTTGCATTTCTACCTTATTCCTTTTAAAATCTATAAGTTATAATGATCTTGGCTCAAGAATCGGCAACAACTATATTAAAGCTACCGCTTGCGGAGTAATAAGAATCTTATTCTGAACAATTTAGAATGCTATAAAATAGATTAATTTCTCTCATTTTGGTTTTAGCGAAAACCAAGATGAATTTAGAGAAATGTGTTTTGAGAACGTAAAAATAAATGATATGTTTAAAAGTTATTTTAATGTATGCTTAGTAATTAGTTTACTATTTTTGGTTACATCTTGTGCTGATTATAAGCTGCATCAGTCAACTGCTAATACCAAAAATGAAAACAGACCTCCAAATGCGGAATCCATAAGCCATAGCATCTATTTAATTGGTGGAGCCTCAATGACTACCCCCAATTCAACTTTAAAACTACTAAAAGAAAAATTGGATAAGGCATCTAAAAATACTTCTGTCTTATTTTTAGGAGACAATATTGGTGAATTAGGTATGCCTTCTAAATCAAAAATAGAAGATCGCAAAATAGCGGAATCCGAATTAAATACTCAATTGGAAGTCTTATCCGATTTTAAAGGACAAGCTATTTTTATGCCTGGGCATAATGATTGGGATAAGTATGGTTTAAAAGGATTAAAACGACAGGAGAAATATATTCAATCAGCTTTAAATAAGACAATAGCGGAGGAAGATGATTGGGAAGACTTTTTTCTACCCAATAGGGGTTGCCCAGGACCGGAAGTGGTAGAAATTAATGAACAATTAGTATTAATTATTATAGATTCTCAATGGTGGATTACAGATTGGGATAATGAGCCTGCTATTAATAATGGTTGTGAAGTAAAAACTAGGGCTGCTTTTGCGCTTCTTTTAGAGAAAGCAATTAAAGATCATAAAAACAAAAATATTGTTCTCGCCAGTCATCATCCTTTACAGAGTTATGGACATCATGGTGGAAAGTATACGGTCAAAGATCATCTTTTTCCATTGACGGCTTTTTCCAAAAAACTATATCTACCTTTACCGATAGTAGGTAGCTTAATGAATTTTGTTAGGAGTGCAGGAGGATTTTCAAGACAAGATATAGCGAATAGAAATTACAGATCTTTAAAAAAGGCGATGCTACATGCAGTGGATGGAAAAGGAGAATTTATTTTTGTTGGCGGGCATGAAAATAGCTTACAATACATTAAAGAAAAAGGACAACATATAATCGTAAGTGGTTCGGGTAAAGAAAAAACAGCTACTACCAAACCCGCAAATGCTCAATTTACTTATGGACAAAATGGGTTTTCAAAAATAGATTTTTATGAAGATGGAGCTGCTTGGATAGAATTTTGGACACCCAATGAAAATGGGGTAGGAGGTAAAATGGTATTCCGTCAGCAAATGAAAAAAGCATTAGCTAAGCCATCAAAATCTGATATTCCTAGTAGTTTTCCAGAATATGAAAAGCAAGTAGATAGTTCCCTCCAATATACAATTACTACACCAGTAAAAGCTAAAACTAAGTTTCAGACTTTTATGTTAGGGGAACATCATCAAAGTATTTATTTAGAAAAATTCAATTTTCCTGTATTGGATTTATCTACTTTTAAAGGAGGACTGACGGTTATTAAAAAAGGAGGAGGTAAACAGACCAATTCTCTTCGATTAGCAGACCCTAATGGAAAAGAATATGTCATGCGTTCACTTACTAAAGATGAATCTAGAAGTGTTCCTTACCCTTTTAATCAAATGGCATTAGTAACGACCTTATTTCGAGATAATTTTCTAGGTAGCCATCCTTTTGCCCCTTTAGCAATGCCCACTTTGGCAGATGCAGCCAAGGTATATCATGCCAATCCGACTATTTATTATGTACCCAAACAACCTGCCTTAGGTATTCGAAATGACCTATTTGGTGATGAAATATATATTGTAGAGGAGCGTGCTTCCAAAAGTTGGGAGGAACTGGCTAGTTTTGGCAATGCTACTAAGTTTATTAGTACGTATAATCTTGTTCAAAAGATGGAAAAGAATCATAATCATCAAGTGGATCAGCATTGGGTAGCTCGTACCCGTCTTTTTGATTTATTAATTGGTGATTTTGATAGACACGATGACCAATGGAGATGGACGGTAACGGAGATTGGAGAAGACCTAAAAGAATATCGGCCTATTCCTCGGGATCGAGATCAAGCTTTTAGTAAATATGATGGCTTTGTGGTAAAATTGCTTTCTCCTTATAATGCTCTTTTACGTCAGTTAGGAGATTACAATAAACCAATTGATAACTTTAACTGGGAAACTTATAATTCTAGATTTTTTGACAATACCTTTCTTAATGAATTGTCTTTAGAAGATTGGAAAAAAGAGGCTGCATTTATTCAAAAAAATATAACAGATGAAGTTATTGAAGAAGCTTTCGGACACTTCCCATCAAAAGTGTATAAACTGACTGGGCAAGAAATTATAACAGCTTTAAAAGAGCGACGTACTCAATTAACCAATATTGCGGAAGGTTTTTATCGGCATCTTTCTAAAAAAGTATTGGTGGTAGGTTCTGAAAAAAGAGAATACTTTGAAGTAATCCGACAAGATGAAGCTAATACTTTAGTCAATATGTATGCCTCCAGTAAAAAAGGCAAAAAGAAAAATTTGCTATATCAAAGATTATTTAAAACTTCAGAAACCAAAGAAATTTATTTATATGGTCTTGGAGGAGATGATATATTTCATATTAGTGGTGAAGTGGAAAAGGGTATTAAAGTACAGGTTGTTGGTGGTTTGGGAGAGGATGAATTTATTGATGTTTCTAAAGTAAAAGGATTCTTTAAGAAAGATAGATTTTATGATAGTGAAAAAGGGAATAAATTACAATTAAATACAGAAGGTAAGGATTTGACTAGCAATATGGCTCATCATAATATTTATGATCGTCTTGGCACTCAACATGACCAAAATACCTTCTTCCCTTTTCCACAAACTAGTTTCAATGCAGACGATGGTTTCCTTTTAGGTTTTTCAGGAATATATCATACCACAGGTTTTAATAAGATACCTTTTAGTCAAAAACATTCCTTTGGCATTAACTATGCATTTGCAACAAAAGGGATTGATTTTGTTTATAATGGAGTCTTTATTGAAGCTAGTAGAAATTGGGACTTTGTTGTGAATACGGAATTAAGAAATAGCCGTTATGCTTTTAATTTTTTCGGATTGGGTAATGAATCCGTCCAATTGGTAGATGATATAGACTTTTATAGGGTTCGTCAGAGTTTGACTTATTTAGATATTGGTTGGCAGCGACGATTTGCTGGGGATATTGGTCAGTTCTCTATCCGTCCATTAGTACAATCTACTCAAATTGAAAATACACTTGGTAGGTTTATTAGTGGAGATGATAATGGCCTTTCTGCTATTGATTTTGATAGAAGATGGTTTGGAGGTATAGCTTCTAGTGTAAATTTTTCAAGTGTAGATAATGAAGTTTCTCCAAGATTTGGTTTTCGATACGAAAGTAATGTAGGTTTACAAACTAGTTTAAATACGGGAGATAAGCAATTTGTTACTTTTGATACTGGTTTTACACTTTATAAATCTTTTGGTAATAGAGTTAAAACTATCTTTGCTTCTAAAATAGGAACGGCATTAATCCGAGGGGAGTATGACTTTTTCTTTGCTCCAACATTAGGTCAAGAAGAGAATATCAGGGGCCTATTTAGTGAGCGATTTCGTGGGGAAACAAGTTTTTACCATACAAGTGATTTACGACAAGAATTAGGTAGTTCCAATAATGCTATTTTGCCTTTTAGTTTTGGGGTAACGGCTAGTTTTGATTATGGACGTATATGGGATGGTGGAAATTCAAATATCTGGCATCGAAGTTTTGGAGGTGGCATATGGATCGTACCATTGAATATAGCAGTTATTACTTTTTCTTATAATAAATCAGATGTAGATACTAGATTTAGAGTGGGATTAGGACATGCTTTTTAGAATATGTCGTCCCGTTGGGTTATTGCAGAAGTAGCTTTGATATAGTTTTTTAGAGGTAGCGATTTTGCTAGGTTTTTTTATAAAAAAACCTAACAAAATCGCTACCTCTAAAGAAAGATAGTA
>CAYOBX010000494.1:0-4785 GCA_964402245.1 uncultured Saprospiraceae bacterium
AAGATTGACAGATGATATGAGTAACGAAGAAATCGATAATATTCTTCTGGACTATAAAGGACAAATATCAAAACGAGATTCCGAGGATGGATATTTTATATTTGAACCCAAATATTTTTCTCATAATTACTTTAGGAATACAGAGGGATTATTTTTGATTGAAAATAGAATAGTTGCGGAACACAAGCACACTCGTATTTCTATCTTAGACGGTGACTGGTCTATTTTAGAGGATATTAAAAATGATCCTTTATTTCCTGAAAATCATGAGGAATATATTGATTTTGATAATGTTTTAGTGGAAAGACATGATTATACCGCAATTTCTTGTTGTGATAATTTTAATGATGGACAACATTTTTATGATGGCAATGATAAAAGAATAAATGTCTCTTACAGGTGGGAAGATGTAAGTGAAATGAGATTTGTACCAAATGTTGGTTTTTTCTTCCATCCAATCGTGTCATGGTCGATGTCTGCTAAAAGTGAAAGAAGGAGAAATCCATCACTATTAGGATGGAGAGACCATCAGCGACATTGGTCCTTTAATCTCGATGTTGTTTATGCCGTAAGCCCTGGGTCTCCTGATTTTGAAGCAATATCAGATACTTATGGAGTTAGAAATGATGCATGGACAAGTTCAGTGTCTGGAGATTTGACGCCAACTCGGCTGACACCACGAGGACCGTATGCAGTACCTAGAGGAGGATTTGTTTGTGCTTTCGATATCAATTTTGATTATAACTTACATGAAATTTTAAATGGCCCTATCGATGAATCGACTTCATTAAGCTGTACTCCTACAATTGATCCTTGTGATGAATGTCCACCAGGTTGGAACCTTAATAGAGGGTCATGCTATTCAGGAATATGCGCCCCAAATGCCTTTGTTTTTGGAAATCAAATGTGGTATCCTGCTGTAAATGGGCAATGCAATAGTGGAGGTGCTTATAATAGTGGCGCAGATGCATGCTATCTAGGGTATTTCCCTGGTGTATTTGGAGATCCGTTTGTGTGGAATAATTGTTTTTGGATAGGAGCAGGATGTCCTTGGGATCAGTAATTTTATCAAATGAGACCTTTCTTAGTTATAGGATTTTTTCTTTTGCATTATTGCTTGGTTGCCCAGTCAAAAAATGAATTTAAATTAATAATTGGGCCAAATATTACGAACGTAATTTTTCGTGGAAATTCGCAACCATTAACTACGGGTGTTTCGACTACTCCTAGGTCATTCCATAGTTTGAATTACTTAGGAGGTATTCAACTTAGTAGAGAATTCAGGCCAAGGTTGGAGATTTATTTTTCTCTTCAATATGAGAGAATTAGAGGTTCAAGTAATGGATTTAATCAAGCTTTTAAACCTGTGATAGATGATAAGATAAATTATATTGGGTCTACATTAAGTGTGGCTACGAAGCCTCTTTCTAATTCAAATATTAAGTTAGATGGAGGTGCTTTTTTTTATTATGCAATAAATAAAAGAGCTGGGAATAGAGACTTGTTTACGCTTAGGAGGCCTTTGTTTGGACTGCTGACTTCTGTTGAATTTCCAATCACAAATATACTTTCATTTAGGGTGAGATATTTGTTTGGATTGACTAATTTGGAAAATAATAATTTATCTTCTTCAAATCTCGACCCGGTAATTCGATCCACAAAACCTTATTCGTTTCAGTTTACAGTTCAATATAAATTTATTTTTAATGATAAACGCTAATAAGATTAGGTATGGTTTGGTGCTTATTTTTTTGAAAGTTGGCTTTTCATTAGGTGCTCAAGTAGAAAGCATAAAATTACATTTCTCTCCTAATTATTTTTGGTTAGAATCAAAAGTCCAGGAATCTTCATCAATTGACCCTCAAGAAGTGAAATTTGAGAATGGAGATATAGGCATAGATGTAGGTTATGGAATTACATATGCGCTATTGTCGGATATAGCTTTAACAACTGAATTGAATTTTTCAAACAGACTAAGAAGGCAGGTTGATCCATTTGGAATTCAGCAAACCGTCAAGTATGTAGGAGTTCATCAGAAAATTAAATTCCAAATAAAAAAATATTTAAGGCCGTACATAGGCATTGGCGCAAACTATTTGATATTAAAGCGCTCTAGTGCAGATATTGATTTGGATTCGACCAAGAGTTTCTACTCTTCATATGATTTTTCGGTGATATTAGGTCTTGCAATTAGATTTTCTGTTTTTGAGGTGTTCACTGATTTTCATTATGGTCTTAATCCACAAAGAACTGCTTTTCGTCTTACTCCTGATATAAGGGTTAACTCCAAAAGTAGATTGCTGAGACTAGGGCTAACTTATGTTATAGAGGGGAGGAAAGAAAAAGGCAGAGACAAAAAACGGAAAAGAAAACGGCGAAGGAGGAGGTAATGTGTTTTATGGAGTCATTTTGATCGTCTGATTTAATTCTAATGCCTGCCCTTTATGCCATCTTACATTTTCGCCACTAGCTCATATAGATGTTTTGCATTTGAAGTGCGTTCAAGAGCCTAGGTTGTTTTTACTCAATACTCGCGGCTCAAACTCAAAACTCATTTAGGGTATCGCCCAAAACATTATAATTCTAGTATTCCTGCATTAAACACTGTATCTTGCTCCTTCTAAAACAATATCCATTTGAATTATCTCACAGTAGAAAATGTTTCCAAGACATACGGAGAAAAGGTCCTCTTTGCAGATCTTTCTTTGCAAATCAATCAAGGCGAGAAGGTTGCTATTGTAGCGCGTAATGGCTCGGGTAAGTCTACGCTACTGCGGGTACTAGCGGGAGAGGAGCAAGGAGAAGGGGAACGCGCATCGATTACTTTTCGGAGGGGGATACATGTGGGCTTTCTGAAGCAGGAGCCGGATATGGATAAGACGCATACGGTGCTAGATGCGGTGTATGTGAGCGACAATCCTATCCTGGGCTTAATCAAGGATTATAATGAGGTGATTCAAGATCCGGCGCGCATTGATGAACTGGAGAAGTTGTCTATGCGCATGGATGATGCGAATGCTTGGGATATGGATGCGAAGATAAAGACCATCTTGTCGCATCTGAATATCACAGATCTCGAAAAGGTATTGGACACGATGTCGGGTGGTCAGCTGAAGCGATTGGCGCTGGCAAAGCAAATCATCGATGAACCAGATTTTTTGATCTTAGATGAGCCGACCAACCACTTGGATATCGATATGATAGAGTGGCTGGAAGAATATCTGCAGCAAGGGCATTTGACTTTGCTGATGGTGACTCACGATAGGTATTTTTTGGAGCGGGTGTGTGATACGATATTGGAATTGGAGCAAGGCGTCATCTATAAGCATAAAGGTAATTACGCTCAGTTTCTAGAGCGCAAGGCGGCGCGCGAGGCCAATGATGCAGTAGTCTTCGATAAGTCTACTAAGCTACTTGCAAAAGAACTAGAATGGGTGCGGCGAATGCCTCAGGCGCGAACCACCAAGTCTAAGTCGAGAACAGATGCTTTCTACAAACTCAAAGAGTCTCTTTACGGCAAGAAGAAAATAGAAAACTTGCAGATAGACATCAAGGGGCAACGCATGGGTAGCAAGATCGTAGAGCTGCAATATGTGTCTAAGTCTTACGGCGATCTCAAGTTGATAGAAAACTTTCATTACAAGTTTAAGAAGAATGAGAAAGTTGGTATTGTTGGACCTAACGGAGCAGGGAAATCGACCTTACTCAAAATGATTTTGGGTCAACTCAAACCAGACTCAGGTAAGATTGTCATAGGGAGTACGATAGCTTTTGGAAATTATAGTCAAACGGGTCTGCAGCTAGAAGTCGACAAGCGCGTAATAGATGTGGTGCGGGACGTCGCCGAATACATTCCATTAGATAAAGGAAAATTAACAGCGACTGGTTTGCTAGAGCGATTCTTGTTTAGCAAAAAGCAGCAGCAGGTGTACGCTTCACAATTGAGCGGGGGAGAGCGAAGGCGATTGTTTCTATTGACCATTCTGATGACTAATCCGAATTTCTTGATTTTGGATGAGCCGACCAACGATTTAGATATCGTGACGCTCAACATACTGGAAGAGTTTTTGATGGACTTCCCTGGTTGTGTATTGATCGTGACGCACGATAGATATTTTATGGATAAGGTGGTCGATCATGTATTTGTCTTCGAGGGCGATGGCAAGATCAAAGACTTCAATGGTAACTACACAGAATACAGAGCCCGATTCAACACTTCACCCTTCAAAGTGGAGGGTGTCAAGCCAGAAAAAGAAGCGAAGAAAAAGCCGGAAGCTGATTCTGAGAACGCAGAAAGAAAACTCACCTACGAGGAGCGCAAAGAATTCTCTAAACTAGAAAAACAAATCTTCAAGCTAGAGGAACGCAAAAAGCAAATCCATGAGCTCTTCACAGACGCTTCACAGACGCCAGAAGAGCTAACAGAATTGTCCAAAGAACTCAATGAACTACAAGAAAAGCTAGACGATGCAGAAGGGCGTTGGATGGAGATGGCGGATTTTGTGTAGTGTTTAAATTTGTAATTTTAATATACTGGAGAAGACTAATTTTTTTCATTCTTCTAGATAATTGATTATGACAAATCAAGAGGTTTTAGATTTTATTCAAAGTGTTAATCTAGACAAAGCAAACGAATTTAATAAGATTAAAATTGGCCAAATTAAAAATGCCGATGATGATAAGGGTGTAAATTATAAAGGGTCAAATGTATTTTTAATAAGTTATGATATTAATTAGTGGTGTCCGCTTAAAATTCAAATTAGGCAAAAAAAGTATGTCTAAGCC
>CAYOBX010000495.1:0-2308 GCA_964402245.1 uncultured Saprospiraceae bacterium
GAAAGAAGAAAAAATAACTGCCTCAAGAATCTGCATTTATTTCTCCCTCATTCCTAGGTCTTTATACACTAGTTTTATTAATGCGAATAACAGGCTAAAATAAAATAAAGAAAATCAGGTGTTTATGGTCCAGATCATGGTGATTTTTAAAATCACTATGATCTAACTAGCTGATAATCAATATCTATCTAAATTTAGCCCGTTATTCGCATTATTAGTTAATGCCTAAAGTGGCTATGACATTCTATAACTCCTTGATTTCAGCACAAATGTATAAGGATAAAACTTTGGAAACTATGAATAGTTTAAAAGTTTCCAAAGTTTTTTCTTTGTGAGGACTAAATAAAAAATATTGCCTATATTTAAGGAACGAATTAGACTTAAACACTCTAAAATAGTAGGCTTAAACGACCTACGCTAAAATTTCTAAACATGCGAGAAGACTTCCTACACTATGTGTGGCGTATGAAACGCCTGCGCCTTGACCATATACATACCTCTCAAGGCGAATCTTTACAAATTATTGATTTTGGCCGACACAATAGCCATGCGGGTCCTGATTTTTTAGAAGCTAAAATTCAAATCGGAGATACCCTCTGGGCTGGAAATGTAGAAATGCATGTCCTATCTTCTGAATGGATAAAGCATAAACATCAAGAAGATAAAGCTTATGATAATGTTATCTTACATGTGGTTTTAGAAGAAGATCAAGCTATTTTCAGAGAAAACGGAGAACGCATTCCTTGCCTAGAATTAAAAACTAGAATCCCTTCTAAGTTTTTAAACAACTACCAAGAATTACTCCATAATGCCAACTGGATTCCTTGCCAACATCAATTTGACAGCGTTCGAGAGATGACGAAACAGTTATGGCTAGATCGATTGATGGTAGAACGGCTCGAACAAAAGACGCTATATATTCAAGATCGCTTGGCAAAAAACTTAAATAATTGGGAGGATACTTTTTATCAGGTACTCGCTAAGACCTTCGGGCTTAAAGTAAATGCTGCTCCTTTTGAATTAGTAGCACTCAACACCCCTCATAATCTATTCGCCAAACATAAAGATCAACTTTTTCAAATAGAGGCTTTACTATTTGGACAAGCTGGTATACTTGATCAAGATTTTGAAGATGCATATCCAAATGCTTTAAAAAAGGAGTATCATTTTCTAAAAAGCAAATATCAATTAACAAGCGTCAAAAAGGAAAGTTGGCGTTTTCTAAGAATGCGCCCTGCTAATTTCCCAACTATTCGGATTGCCCAATTTGCTACGCTGACTTATCAGTCTCTTCATTTATTCAGTAAAATACTGGAAGTATCAACCTTAAAAGATATAGAAACTTTACTCGAAGTTAAGCTATCCGATTATTGGACTAATCATTATGTATTCGATAAGGAGTCGGCAAAACGCAATAAAACGCTCGGCAAAAGCACAATTCACTTAATTGTCATTAATTGTATTGCGCCATGCTTGTTTCTATATGGTATGCAAAAGGGATTAGAAGCTTATCAAGAAAAGGCACTGACATTGTTGGAGGAATTAAAGCCTGAAAATAATAATATTATTACGCAATGGGAAAGATTGGGGATGGCGCCTACTTCTGCTTATGAAACGCAAGCTTTGTTGCAGTTGAAGAATGAGTATTGTGGGAAACAGCGGTGTTTGGAATGTGCGGTGGGGGATCGAATATTGTCTCGACCTTGATTTGTTTGATTTTCTTGATTGGGCTGATCTAGATGTTGACCCATACTTTTATTAAACGCAGCTAAGTCAACATATAGATCAGCGATATAAAGAAAATCACCGACAAGTCAACATTTAAATCTAAGTAATCAGAATAATCACATAAATCATAGTCAAACAATGGTAAACGAAAAATATAAATACTCAAAACTTACAGGGCAAATTATAGGTTGTGCTATGGAAGTTCATAATAACTTAGGGAATGGTTTTCAGGAGGTTATTTATCAAAGAGCCTTAGCTTATGAAATGCAATTGAAAGGGATACCTTTTGATAGAGAGTTCACAATGAAAGTTTATTACAAAGGTCATCAAATAGGTACTCGGCGGGTTGATTTTTTAGTGGCAGATTGTATCTCCCTTGAATTAAAAGCAGTTATCCGAATGGAAGATGCTCACTTAGCTCAGGCTATTAACTATCTAGAAGTGTATAATTTAGAGGTAGGGCTGTTAATTAATTTTGGGAGTGCTAGTCTGGGATATAAGCGGTTACGTAACAAGAAACACCGACCTTGATTTAGTTGATTTTTGTGATTACGCTGATTTAGACGTTGACAGATCTAGA
>CAYOBX010000495.1:2408-4771 GCA_964402245.1 uncultured Saprospiraceae bacterium
CTAATCAAGGTCCAGCACCATATCCCGAACCGCTGCAACCCATTTAGGGTGATCGTTCAAACTAGGTACCAAATCTACATGTTCTCCCCCTAATTCTTCAAATTCTTCTTGGTATTCTGTGGAGACTTCTATAGTCGTTTCTAAACAATCAGATACAAAAGCGGGGCAGAATACTAGTAATCGTTTATCACCTGCCTTCGCACGAACTTCCAGCACATCCGATGTATAAGGCTTCACCCATTCTGCTCGACCCAAGCGAGATTGAAAACAAATCGTAAACTGATCCTCTGAAAGTCCCATTTTCTTAGCGATGGCATAGGCAGTAACGTGGCATTGTGCGGTATAGCAAAATTGATTTTTGATAGTTAATGTTTTACAACAATCTTTACTTCCTAAACAATGATTGCCTCTATCTGCTTTCACCATTTGCCGTTCTGGTAAGCCATGAAAGCTAAATAAAACATGATCGTAAGTGGATAAGTCAAATTGCTGTGCATTTTCAACAAATACATCAATCATCGCTTCGTTATCATAGTAAGAATTGATGAAAGTTAATTTGGGTATGGCCAATTCTTTAGACAATATGCGCATCACTTCTTCATGTACAGATCCTGTACTCGCAGATGCATAATGTGGAAATAAGGGGAACACAATAATTTCACTCACTCGCATATCCATCAACTTATCTATAGCAGATTTGATAGAAGGGCTTTGGTAACGCATCGCTAATACTACCTCGTAGTCATCTCCTAAAAGTGGTTGTAATTCTTTCTCTAATTTTTTCCCATACACTTTTAATGGAGAACCTTCTGGTGTCCATAACATTTTGTACAACTTAGAAGAACTCCGTGAGCGAAAAGGAGCAATAATCCCTCGCACTAATAAATTACGGCCTAGCCAAGAAATATCTAATACTCTTTCATCTAACAGAAATTGTTTTAGATATTTTCTAACTGCCCAATAACCAGGGTCATCTGGAGTTCCTAAATTAACTATTAACACACCTTTTTTTCCTTGAATCATTTGTTTAAAATCGTAAATATTAAATGAGTATATAGATTACCTTTTTTGCTAGAAATCACTTCTAAACAAGCTCTCTCTCATAGCATCTTGCAAACCTACAACATTCTTTAAAACACATGGTTTAATTTTACGGTAATTTAACTGTAAAAAGATGCTAATCGCTTATTTTTGCCGCTTAATAACTTGGTATTCGCTAAAATTAAAAGGAGATAAAAATATTTTGATTTTTGTAAGATTCAAGTTTATAGAATCTAGATTCTGGCAATCGGCAAGCCGTAGCTTGTGTTATAGTTTTTTAGAGGCAGCCAATTTGGTTTATTTTTTCATAAAAAAATAAACCAAATTGGCTGCCTCTAAAGAAAAATACTAAACATACTTGTTGCCGAGTCTCAGGCTACACGTACATAACTATTTGTTTTTCAATTAGTTAAATTTATTTTTTCTGGATTTAATTTTTAGCGAAAACCAAGTAATAATGATAAAAGAATAGGATGTTGATTAATTTGCTTGCCCAAAAGCAATCGGATTAGTTGCTACCTATAGATCACTAACTGTTCAAATCAATAACTTAATTCTATGAAAAAACCCTTGATATTAGTAACCAATGATGATGGGATCACCGCTCCAGGTATTCGTGCTTTGATAGAGGTAGCGCAAACAATTGGTACGCCATTAGTGGTGGCACCAGATTCTCCTCAATCAGGGATGGGACACGCTATTAGCATTCATGATCCATTAAGGCTAGCCCCATCTAGTATATTCGATGGGATCGAGGCTTATGCTTGCAGCGGAACCCCTGTTGATTGTGTCAAGCTGGCAAAAAATGTGATTTTGAAAGATAGACAACAACCAGACTTATGTATTTCTGGTATCAATCATGGGTCGAATGTAGCGATTAATATTTTATACTCTGGTACCATGTCTGCGGCAATGGAGGGCTCTTTAGAAGGTATTCCTTCTATAGGCTTTTCTCTATTAGATTTTGAATGGGAGGCAGATTTTGAATCAGGTAAGCCTTATATCAAACAAATTATCGAATATGCTCTAAAGGAGGGTTTTGGCAAGAGTAGTTTATTAAATGTCAATATCCCTAAATTGCCTTTTGCAGAAATCAGAGGTGTTAAAGTATGTAGACAAGCCAATGCCCGATGGAAAGAGGAGTTTGTGGAAGGAACAGATCCTTTTGGAAAGAAATATTATTGGATGTCTGGTGAATTTGTCAATGAGGATAATGGAGAAGACTCTGATGTTTGGGCTTTAGATAATGGGTATATTTCTGTTGTTCCTTGTGGACATGATTTAACGAATTATCAATCTATTAGTGAATTAAAAAAATTGGA
>CAYOBX010000496.1:0-4753 GCA_964402245.1 uncultured Saprospiraceae bacterium
ATTCTTGGCGTTAAAAATCGACTCTTTGTATTTATTAATTGGGCTTGGAGTTATTTGACTTATGATCAGTCTTTGCGTTTGTTGATTAAGCCCAGGAAGGATAAGGGAGAGTTGGATGCTATGTATGAAAACTTGCCTTCTGAGTAAATAATTTTTGACAGTGAATTATACTTTTACAGAAATTTGTCTATCTGATAGTGGTCTATATAAGATTTTTTAATTGTTGCAAAAAAAGTAGGATTTGTTTTAAGCATAGTATTGTTTAGCATTAAATAAACACTTTCTTCAGATAAACTATAATGAGAGAAGTGAATTGGAGAAAAGAAATTTTCCATTACTTGCCTATAAATCCTAAACCTTTTTGTATTGTGAATACTTTCTTTTATTGAACTAGCTCCAATAAAGCCGTAAGAGATTTTTGGATTCTTAGGAAATAGGGATATCATAATTTCAACACATGTTCTTACACAACCTTGTACGTCATTATTTTCTGTAAGTAATTTATATTTTCTTTCAGAATTACTATGGGCTTTTAGATGGAATTTTATGCCAATAAAATGAAATGGAAATTCTTGTAGTGTTACTATATAACGATGATTCCCCTTCCCTTTAAAAGTATATAAATGCTCATATATGAAAGGTTCATTATAGATTTTATTCGATTGTATGTAACGGAATGGATAGACTCGATCGAACATGTTTAGATAAGATAATCATAATGTTTATTTCTTCGGGTTAAAAGCTCAGGAGATGTGATATGATTAAATAAATCATCTTTGGGAACCTGAAAATCTAATTTGTAAGAAAATTTGATATAGGAATCAACATAGAAGCAGAAAGCTTTCAAAATATCTTGTGCATGCTGAGCTAATCCCCATACTAAAAAAGGAAGTACAGGTTTATAGTTTAGATTAGCTAGATTGGTAAATGTTTTATAGTGAGGGCCAATATCTTGAATACTTTTAATTATTACTTTATAATCATTGGAGTTTATATGGTTAAAATTTAGTTTATAAACAAAATCGACTTTTTTCTTTAAGTAAAAAACGAGTCCCCAACAAATTAAAATTACAGGAAAAAATAGAATAGATAAAATATTAATAGCAACAGTGTTCAAGAAGGTAGTGCCGATCCAATTTTTAACCCCTTGGGTTAGAAAAGACACTCCAATGACAATTTTAGAAATATCAGAAGGTAATAAAAAATTATTATTATGTGCTTTTAATGTTGACATTAGACTTTAGGTCTATTTCTATTTATTATGAAATTTTAACATCTTATGTCTAGTTATTAGACAATTTTATCTTAATGATAGTACAATATAAGTTATTATTTAGTTCTAAAAAAGGAAAGCTATAACATTAATCTTAGGAAAGTAATCAAAAGCAGGTAACGCTATTTTGCTTAAAGTTTTAAAAAACGAATAATTCAAAGATTTATGATACTATTCTATAATCAAATTATTCTCCTCTTCCTTAAACTCTCCCATAACAAACCCTGCCACCACCAAAACAGAAATTACTAAATAAGCAGCAACCAAAATAGTAGCCCCAGAAAATACTGACTCCAGTCCAAACCAGCCATTTATCATAAACAAAAGCCCCATGCCATAAGCAGACTTAATCAATTCAAACCAAATAGCATTAGGATCTCGATCCATTAAAGTAGTATAAGAGTAGATTAGTATAAATATAAAGAATCCATAATAAAATAATTGAGGGAAGCCAATATCTACGAAGCTAATCAGCATATGTGTAACAAATACATTAGCCATTATAAATTGAAACCAAGACCAAGCATGTAATCGAGTAGAAGCTATCGTATCATACTTTTCGTAAGTATGTGGATTTTCAATAATTTGGATAGGATACTTTTCTTTTACATCGGCAGGTCGCCAACCAGTTGGCATAAACCAAAGTCTACATTTATCCCAATAGTTATTAGTATGCCAAGCATCTTTTATTAAGACCCATAAGTGTTGAAAATTAATCTTGATAGGATTCCATGTCTTAGGTGCTTTTAATACACCATATACACAAGGCTCTTCTTCCAACTCTTCTTGAAAAGTACCAAACATCCGATCCCACCAAGGAAATAATTCCCCTAAATTTTTATCTAGGTAAATAGTATTGATTGCATGATGCACTCGATGCTGAGAAGGCGTAATAATCAAATACTCCAAAAATCCCAATTTAGGAATATGGCGAGTATGATACCAAAACTGTGCAAATAAATGGATAGGTGCAATGATACCAATCACTTTAGCAGGTACACCTAATAGTGCTGCAGGAATCAAGAAAAATGCGCCAATCCCAAAAAAGTTAGAAATGGTTTGTCGTAAAGCACAAGCTAGATTAAATTCTTCGCTACTATGATGAATCACATGTCGATTCCAGAAGTAATTAATGGAGTGATTTAGCCGATGATTCCAGTAGCCACCAAAATCTATAGCTATTAATGCAATTAGATAGACTACCCAAGTGGCTTCTATCTGCGTTACAGCGATTTTACCTACCATCCAGTCATATCCAACAATAACGATTACTAAACCTAATACACTTTTTAAGGTATTCGTAACACCAGAACTTAAGCTAGAAATGGTATCCATACTTCGGAATGTAAAATCACCTTTCCACCAACCATATAAGGCTTCTATAAGTATTAAGCCCACAAACATGGGGATGGCATATAGTAATACTGCTGCGTAAGCTTCCATTATATTGAATTTAATGTTTTTGCTCCACTATCCTGTGACTTCCTGTCACTGGATAGTTTTAGAGAAGTATGGGTAAAATTTAGCTAGATCTTTTAATTGTCGAATTAAAAGAGGAAGTCACGGGCTAAAGATGCATCTTAAATTGAGAACTGCTATCGCTAAAACCAGCATGATCTTGTAAAGAATCTCTTATTTCAATGGTTCTAATCAAATATACAAAGTATTCCACTATATTATTCAAAACCAACTATTTAGATTCAATCTAAATATAGGATAATAAGGAGAAGGGGCGTACCTAATAAAGCCTACCTATTCCATTAAATACGGAGGTTTTATATCTTTGCGCTGTTTTTCGTATACCCTGTCGTGAAAATGGGGGTAATCATTCAATGTATTTAAATATCAACGTTTTGAAAACCAATATTTTATACTTCTTTTTACTCACCTTTTTTACGCTTTCAAGTAATGTAGCATATGCAGCGGATGCGAGCGGTAGTAGCGTGCTGAGCTATGCATTGTGGGCGATAGCGATTTTATTGATTTTTTTTATTCTAATATCTGTTGGTGACAGTTTAATTGGGGTAGAAGCAAAGAAAGCAGGAGTAGATGCAGATATAGGAGGCTTTTCTTTATTGCCTAGTGGTGGATTGTTTGGTACAAAGGTTCCAGAGGGCTTAGAAGGCAAGTCTGTAAAAGTCTTAACTAAAGGGCATAATATCAAATTGGCAGGTACAGCAGCAAAGAACATATCTTCTGCGCAAGCAAGTACTTATGCGGTACAGCCGAAAAATTTTATCGGTATGTCTCCAATTCCCAAAGTAGTAGTGGAAGTGGGATCGGAGGTGAAAGCTGGAGAGGTGCTATTTTTTGACAAAAAGCGGCCAGAGGTTAAGTATGTTGCTCCTGTAAGTGGAGAAGTTATTGCAATCAATAGAGGCGAAAAACGATCTATTAAAGAAATCGTGATTTTAGCGGATAAAGAAATTAGTTATAAATCTATACAAGCACCAAACTTAAATGGTAGCCGAGAAGATATAGTTAACTTTTTATTAGAAAATGGAGCATGGTCGTTTATTAATCAGCGCCCATTTAATGTAGTTCCTGCGACAGATGACTTACCAAAGAATGTTTTCATATCGACTTTCGATTCTGCACCTTTAGCGCCAGATTTAAGTTTTATAGTAGAAGGACAAGGGGCAGCTTTTCAAAAAGGTGTAGATGTTTTAAATAAATTAACTGAAGGAACAGTTCATTTAGGTTTAGATGGAAAAAATACCCCTTCTTCTGTATTTACAGGAGCGACAGGTGTGGAACATAATTACTTTGTGGGGAAGCACCCAGCAGGTAATGTTGGGGTACAAATTCATCATACGGCGCCAATTAGTGGTGCGGATAAAGTATGGACTTTAGGCGTTCAAGATGTTATTACTATTGGAAAATTATTTACAGAAGGAAAATTCGATGCGTCTAGAGTGGTCGCATTGACAGGTAATGAATTTAATACTCCTTCTTACGTGAAGACCTATATAGGAGCGAATCTAGGAGAATTGGTAAAAGATAATTTGAAAGGAGAAGCAAGATTGATTTCTGGTGATGTATTGTCTGGAAAGACAAAAACAGCAGCAGAGTTTTTGAATTTTAAAGACGATCAAATTACTAGTATTAAAGAAGGTAAAGAGCATGAAATGTTTGGTTGGTTGTTACCAACAACGGCTAGACCAAGTGTTTCCCAAACTTTCTTAAGTGGATTAATGGATATTACTTATGAGGCAGATACCAATACACATGGAGAGAAGCGGGCATTTGTAATGACAGGACAATACGAAAAGGTATTACCAATGGATATCTATCCACAACATTTAATGAAAGCGATCTTAGTCAACGATATAGAAAGAATGGAAGGCTTAGGCATCAATGAACTATCAGAGGAAGACATTGCGCTTTGCGAATTTGCTTGTACCTCTAAGCAGCCTTTACAAAAGATATTGAGACAGGGATTGGAATTGATGAGAGAACAATCTTAAGAGAAGTCAGAAG
>CAYOBX010000497.1:0-4655 GCA_964402245.1 uncultured Saprospiraceae bacterium
CAATTACCAGTATGCAGAGTATTCGTTTCATGTTATATTGTTATTAAGGTTTTTCTTATAAAAAATAACTGCTTGATAATTAATTATAAAGATGGATTTTGGCAATCGGCAAGCAGTAGCTTTGATATAGTTTTTTAGAGGGAGCCATTTTATTAGGCTTTTTTTCAAAAAAGCCTAATAAAATGGCTCCCTCTAAAGTAATATCGTAAACATACTTGTTGCCCATTAGCCAGAAACTTCTACCAACTCCATTTTTATAAGAAAGCTTGTTATTTAAAAAAGTGAAGGTATTGAAAATGCCAACAATTACAAAAATATAATAAGAAGAATAGGATTCTTTATTTTTAGAAATATTATTACCTTGTAAGGCAGAGTCTAGATAGATTAGTTTTAATACAATTTACATGTTATCATTCAGAGAAATTCTCTCCAGGTTAGCCTTCCCTTTGGTCATGGGATTAGGATTAGGCATTACCTATTGGTTTATCCATATAAAGGGGTATGCTATTAATTCGGTTACTTTTCCTGTGGTTTTTATTTCCTTAATAACCATCGCATGTTTAGAAAGAATTATTCCCTTTCGATCTAGTTGGAATAAGAAGGATGGAGATGTAGGCAATGACGCTATTAATCTTGTCATCACTCAAACCTTAATTCCAAGGTTATTTACCCCATTTGGATATATTATTTTGGCAGCAGTTACAGCTTGGTTGGCAGCAAAGACAGGGAATCAATTATGGCCACACCACTGGCATTTAATTGCTCAATTATTTCTGGCTTTACTCATTGCAGAATTTGGTCGTTATTGGGTGCATCGCTGGGCGCATACCTATCCCTTACTTTGGCGATTTCATGCAATTCATCATAGTCCGAATCGGCTATATTTTTTAAATGCTGCTAGATTTCATCCTATTGAAAAAGTATTTTTTTTATTACCTGAAACAGTCCCTTTTATATTAATGGGCACCAATGCAGAGACTTTAGGTTTGTATGCCGTATTCAATTCAATTAATGGTTTATTCCAACATAGTAATATTTATTTGAGATTGGGTTGGTTGAATTATATTTTTAGCATGGCGGAATTACACCGTTTTCATCATTCTAAAATTATAGAAGAGTCCAATAAAAACTATGGCAATAATTTAATTTTTTGGGATATTGTTTTTGGCACTTTTCTTTACCCTAAAGAAAAAGAAGTGCGTACAATTGGTTTGTATAATCCAGAATATCCTAAAGATTATATTGGGCAGTTAAAAGCTCCTTTCCAAGGCGATATAGATAAGCCAAAAGATTTTTATGCTAAAGAAGACTATTACCATGAATTGGTTAAAAAAGAATAAATTTTTATACCACCCTCAAATTTTTCATAGCTTGAATTTGCCTATCCAGCTTAGCCATCAAAAGAACATATTTCTGCTCTCTTTCAATCGCCTCCATGCCTACCTTTTTTGTTCCTAAGATCATCCATTGAGGGTGAGCAGCATCAAAAGTAGTCCACTCCTTTTGTTCATTACTATTTGGATTCCCTGTTTTAGCAAACTGGGTCCAATAATTAATCATGGTAGCAGATAATTTTAAATCTGCTTCGTCCAATTTCAATATTGGGGTACTCGTTCCATGCACAAATGCTAATTCTGCAGCATGAAAAGCTCCTGCCGTTTGAGAGGGATTCGGAGGCGTTCTATTAAAAAAGTATAGATAAGTGGGTTGCTTAGTAGCTGCTATTTTTTCGGCATAAAAGCGTGCTTTTGCACCAAACATATCATCTCCTAAAAAATCTTTTTCTGCTTTATCTGCTCGTTTTTCTAATCCTGGATATAACTTAATAATTTGATCTGCCTCTTCGCTAAATACTTCATAAAAAATATCAGGTAATTTATCAGCCTCCATCGCTCTAAGACGGTACTCTATGAAAGGAGTAGGCATCAAGGCGTGGATCAATGTTCCTTCATCTGCATTACTACCCAATAGAACAGGTACTTGATGCTGCTCCCCATCATGGAATATTTCAAAAGGACTTTTAGGAATTACATACCCATCAATAACTGGATAAAAATTATTTAGATCTGGTTCCTGATTTACGACTAACTCTTGTAATTGCTTTGCTGGCAATTGTCTCAATTGTTCTAACTGATTCCCTCCTGTAATTCCAGCTTTTGCAGCAAAGGCCACTCCACGATCTTCCCCGCTAGGATAATCCAAAAACGGAACAGATAAATACATCATCTGTCCACTATTGGCTGGACTTTGGAGTATGGCTTTATGGAATAAACCTTTTGCTAAAGGACTTCCTAGCATGTGTGCTACTGATTCTCCACCAGCAGATTCTCCGAAGATGGTTACATTATCAGGATCGCCACCAAAAGATGCGATGTTTTCTTTTACCCATTTTAATGCAGCTATTTGATCTAATGTACCATAATTACCAGATACCTTTTGTGCTGATTCTTGCGTTAATTCTGGGTGTGTAAAATAGCCCATTAAACCCAATCTGTAATTAATAGTAACCGTCACTACTCCCCTTTCAGTAATTGAATTGCTATCATAAAATACTTCTCCTCCTCCCCCATCTTGATGATCTCCTCCATGTATCCAAACCATGACAGGCAATTTTGCATTAGCCTCTATAGATGGTGTACGGACATTTAGATAGAGGCAATCCTCACTTTGCTTTGGCTTAGGGGCAATTTTTAATAAGTTTCTTATAAAGAATTTTTTCATTCGTCCCCATCCCTGCCCCTCTAATAATGCACTTACAAATCC
Organism: uncultured Saprospiraceae bacterium; assembly: GCA_964402245.1. Taxonomy (GTDB): domain Bacteria; phylum Bacteroidota; class Bacteroidia; order Chitinophagales; family Saprospiraceae; genus JAFMDF01. The sequence continues at coordinate 2,764 of CAYOBX010000497.1, forward strand.
TTCAATAAACGTTCCTTGTTGCCAAGCAAAGGAGCCAAATTGGTGAGCTTTTTTTATGCCTTCCCATGGTTCAACTGCTTGCGGTGGTCGCCAACGAAGATCACCTATTGGGGGTTTCGCAAATGGAACTCCTTTGAAAACAGCAATGGTGTTTTTTGCTTGCCAAGTGCCTTCTAATTTCCCGGACACCGTGTTGATTATTAGATTATTCGCCATGTTATAATAAATTTAATTAAGCACATCATCCATTAAGAATAATTCTTGTGGTAAAATATCCGTCCAAACTAATCTACCATGTACTGATCGTTAGAGGTACTCCTTACACCTGTTCCATATCGTCCTTCATAAATATTTCCAAACCACTTTTTACTTTCTTCAATATCCGTAACAATATAAGAAGATTGTTCCAAATGAGAAATTACACAGTTATTTTTTTTAAAAACTCCATAATCTTCTGTCTTATTATAACGCCGCTTACCTGTCAAAGTCTTCGGTAACAAGATTAATTCTCTTACCCATTTTTTTTTCACAAGCCAAGCACCTTTGTTGGCACTTATTGGAGAGGCGTGTTTTGGTCTTTTTATTCCCATTTATAGTTTTGAATTTTTGAAGGATGAATTTTGAATGGGCTTCTCTAAATTAATGTTGTATCCACTCCGAAAACTTGCTTCGTGCAAGATCTTCCAGTTTTTCAAAAACTGGCAGATCTACAACTCAATTAAATTCATTCTTTATTTTAAAGAAACACCAGCATGATTTACAACAATTCCGGGTGCTCCTTTTTCTAAAATGGTTCGCATATTAGAAGGTATCACCATTTTAGTATGTTCCTTAGCATCAACTATTACATAAGTAATTTGGCCAGTCGCAACAATCATTTCCGTTTCATAATTATAAAAACCAATTTCCAATGTAAAAGAGGTATTTCCTATTCGTTGGTGCTGAATGGTAATAGCTAATACCTCATCAAAATGAGCAGGGGCCTTCCAATTGACGGTTACACTAACTACTTGGTAATCTACACCTGACGCTATCAAATCTTTATAATTACCTATCGTGACTCTCATGAATTCTGTAACAGCGATGTCTATGTATTCAACATACTTTCCGTTAAAGACTACTTTTTGAGCATCACATTCTGCATATCGTACTCTTAATAGATATTTGAATTCGTTGTTCATTAATTTGTTTTTTTTTAAAACGGTGGACGGTAGAGCTTTTAAATTAAAACACCAAACATTCAATGCCAGAAGCGGGCGGTTTTTAATTTTGATTTACATTTTAATTTATTAATGTGTTTTGCCTAACAGCGCCACCATCTATCGACCCAACACTTCTATCCAATACCCACTAGGATCTTTAAAACAAACAGCCTGTAAACCATCTGGTGTTTTAGCAGATTTCAGAAGTCGTCCTTTCTTGTAAGCAACATTTTCTTTTTCAAGTCGAGCAATAAAATCTTCAAGCGTAGTAGTATCATTTAATCGCATGGCATAATTGACCAGACTCGTATTATCAGGCATAACCCCTTTTCGACTACATAAAGCTATATCATGGTGATAATAACCAAAGCTAAAGAAATGCATACTTTGTTTTAAGATACTCATTGCAGCACTTCCATTTGGATCATTTTGTGCAGAAAATTGTAGATCAAATACTTTCCGATACCATTTATGAGATATGACCAAATCCTTAGCGAACAATACTAAATGCTGAAGCTTGACTGGAAATGTTTTTTGCATGGATATCTTAGTTCTATTTAAATATATATTTTAATTGAAATAATTTTTAATTAAGCAATAGTGCAAAATTAATTATATTTTTATATTTGCCAAATATATCGACAAGTTTATCGAGGTAGTTGACAGTTGACTTTAAAGAAGTTCAAGCGC
>CAYOBX010000498.1:0-4637 GCA_964402245.1 uncultured Saprospiraceae bacterium
AAAGATATAAACATCTTTACCGTAGGGAAATATGTACTTTAAAGGATGCTTACGTTTGAGTAACTTTTTGCTAAGTCATCATCAACAACAAGTTTTAGAAATTTTTCAAAAGTTTCTAAATCATTGGCTAATCTTTTAGATAAATTTTTAAAGTTTAAATTCCCTGAATCTTGTTTCCTTATATTTTTTTCTAATTCAAAAACCACCCAGTTAGGAATAACTATTTTATCATTATTTGAAAGTTTTTCTAGAAAATCAAAAAATTCCTCGAACGCCTTATTGTTGATACTTAATGACCATAATAATATATTCGTATCAAGGAAAACGCTTACTTTACTAAAGTCCTCAATAAAATAACGATAAATTAAGTCGTTATATAGTTTTTTATTCCTATATATTGGTAAAAACATCTTATTTATTTGGTTCTTATTACAATTCAATGAGAAAAATGAAATAGAAGAATTAATTTTCGTATCTTAAATCATTCAAAATTCAATTCAATGCAACTCCACCAACATCCCCAACTTCACCTCCTCAGGCAACTCAATAGCCTCCCCACCAGCAACTGTCTCCACCAAACGCAAATCATCCGCCAACACCTCATTCTTAATATAATCCCCAAAAGAAGCAACCGCAGCTGTCACCAAATCATGCTTTTCTAATGCCACTTTAATCCTATCCGTCACATTAAAATCTTTGGTCTTTCTAACGTTTTGGATACGATTAACCAATTCTCTGGCAATACCTTCTGCTTTTAATTCATCGGTTAAAGAAATATCCAAAGCAACCGTTAAATCCCCATCATTGGCGACTAACCAACCAGGAATATCTTCTGCAGAAATTACAAAATCAGCTAAAGTCAATTCGTACTCTTGTTCACCAATGGTTAATTTATAGGAATTGCTCGCTTCGATTTGCTCTATATCTTCCTGTCCCAATTGATTGATAATTGGAATCGCCGATTTCATGTTTTTACCTAAAATTCGACCTAAAGTCTTAAAGTTAGGTTTGATGCTTTTATTGACGATACCAGAAGTATCGGTTACATACTCGATGTCTTTGACATTGACCTCTGCTAAAATCAAATCTTTCACGCCGTCTACTTGTTGGATGAAAGCTTTATCCAAAATAGGCAACATGATTTTTTGTAATGGTTGTCTTACTCGTAAACTTTCCTTTTTTCTAAGCGATAAGGTCAAAGAAGAAATACGTTGCGCATATTCCATTCTTTGTTCCAATTCTTTATTGATTGCTGCATGACTGACTCTTGGGAAACTTGCCAAGTGGACAGAAATATGCTTTTCTTGCTTAGAAACTTCGTTTAAGTTTTTGTACAACCAATCTGCAAAAAACGGAGCAACGGGAGCCATTAATTTGGCGACTGCTTCCATACAAGTATATAAGGTTTGGTAAGCCGCAATTTTATCTTGGGAATACTCCCCCTTCCAGAAACGACGACGACATAGGCGGACGTACCAGTTACTCAGATGATCCATCACAAAAGACTGTACTTTTCTAGTGGCAGCTGTTGGTTCGTAATCAGCATAATCTTGATTCACTTCCTGGATTAAGGAATTTAATAAAGATAAAACCCATTGGTCTATTTCTGGGCGGTCTGTTAAAGGCACATTTTTTTCGCTGTATTTGAAGTTATCAATGTTCGCATAACCCGCATAGAATTTATAGGTGTTGAATAGCGTTCCAAAGAACTTATTTCTGGTTTCTACTACCCCATCAATGTCATACTTCAAATTATCCCAAGGCTGAGAAGCAGAAATCATATACCAACGATTGGCATCTGCCCCATGTGTTGCCAAAGCTTCAAAAGGTTCAACTGCATTGCCCCAACGCTTAGACATTTTTTTACCAAACTTATCTAAAACTAAACCATTCGACACGACATTTTTAAAAGCCACTTGGTCAAATACCATCGTCCCAATCGCATGTAGTGTATAAAACCAACCCCGTGTTTGGTCCACCCCTTCGGCAATAAAATCTGCTGGAAAATTCGTCTTAAATTTTTCTTGATTTTCAAAAGGATAATGCCATTGGGCATAAGGCATCGAACCACTATCAAACCAAACATCAATCAAATCTAATTCTCGATACATGGGTTCGCCATCGTCTGTCACCAAGACAATATCATCGATATAAGGTCGGTGCAAATCTTTAGGTACTATTTGATTTTTGCCTAATGCAACATTCGCTTTATCAATTTCTTTTTGCAACGCTGCAATAGAACCGATACAGATTTCTTTGGCTACTTCTCCTGCTTCTTCATCTACCTTTGTTCGCCAAATTGGTAATGGCACCCCCCAATATCTAGAACGAGATAAATTCCAATCTTGTAAGTTTTCTAACCACTTGCCAAAACGCCCTGTTCCAGTAGAGGCAGGCTTCCAATTGATAGTTTTATTTAATTCATACATTCGCTCCTTTACAGAAGCAGCTTTCACAAACCAGCTATCCAAAGGATAATATAAAATCGGCTTATCTGTTCGCCAGCAATGTGGATAAGAATGCTCGTATTTGGCTACATTAAAGGCTTGATTATTTTGCTTTAAATGCACCGAAATATCTACGTTGACATCTACGTAATCTTCTTGATTTTTATAATTCTTCACATAGCGATTAGAAAATGGACCAACCGAATCTTTGAATTTTCCTTGTTTGTCCACTAAAGTCAAAGCACCAATGCCATTTGCTGCACCGACGACTCTATCATCCGCACCAAAAGAAGGCGCTGTATGTACAATTCCAGTACCGCTTTCTGTCGTTACAAAATTTCCAAGAATAACTTTAAAAGCATCTGTTTTGCCATTCAATTCTTCAATTTCATTCCCAAAAGCTAATAATTGCTCGTAGCGGATGCCGTCTAGTTGTTTGCCGATAAAAGTCTCGCTTTTAGTTAAGATTTCATGTTGCTTTTTACCACCAAACCATTTCGATACTAGGTCTTCTGCTAAGACTACACTAACAGGTAATTTGGTATAAACATTATTCGTTTTAATTTTAATATACTTGATTTTAGGTCCAACCGTTAAAGCCGTATTAGAAGGCAAAGTCCAAGGCGTGGTCGTCCAAGCGATGATTCTAACATCTTCGTCGGCTGCTTCGAATAAGAAATCAGATTGATCGTTTTTAGTTACTTTGAACATCGCTACTGCCGAAGTATCTTTTACATCTTGGTAAGCCCCAGGCATATTCAGTTCGTGCGAACTTAACCCCGTTCCTGCCGCAGGGGAATAAGGCTGAATCGTCAAACCTTTGTACAACAAACCTTTATTATACATCTGTGATAATAACCACCAAACGGATTCGATGTACTCATTTTCATACGTCACATAAGGGTTTTCTAAGTCCACCCAATAGCCCATTTTGATGGTCAAATCATCCCATAAATCTTTATACCGCATTACGGTTTCCTTACACTTGGCGTTATATTCATCAACAGAAATCTTTTTGCCAATGTCTTCTTTTGTAATACCGAGTTCCTTTTCTACCGCTAATTCAATCGGTAACCCATGCGTATCCCAACCACCTTTTCGTTCTACTCGCTTGCCTTTCATGGTTTGATACCGACAAAAAATATCCTTAATCGCTCTTGCCATGACGTGGTGAATGCCTGGTTTTCCATTCGCAGAAGGCGGTCCTTCATAAAATACAAAACTGTTATCTACGGAACGTTGATTGACACTTTTGGCAAAAACATCTTGGGCTTCCCAAAAAGCTAAGATGTCCTTGTCGATAGAAGGCAGATGAAGCGATTTTTCTATTTTATACATAACAGGCATTTATTATTTTCAAAAAGATAAGGTCATTTTTTAGTTTTTGAATTGAGTCTTTTTTTCATAGGAATTCACCCATTAAAAAAAGGACTCATTTCAAAAACAATGCCCTCTCTTTTTGTAGTTTACTATTTTCTTAATTTGAAGTCGCAAAGATACCGATTTAATAAAAATTAAAATCGAAATAAAAATTAAAAAAGCAGCCAGTTTAGTTTGGCGATTAGGGCAAATAAAAAAGCGTTGACAAATTTAATCTGTCAACGCTTTTTTATTCCAATTTTTTAGCATTTTCACAGATTACGAATTGAATCCTGAATTATAATAATGCTAATAATTATGTTTGGAAATACTTGCATATTGCTTTTTTGTAATAAGTGGACAAATTTAGGGGAAATAATTTGTAGATGCAAGTAGTCACTATTCGAAGACAAGTCATTTAGTATATTGTCTTTTTAAAAAATTAATACAAACGGAACAGTCGAGTAGGGGTTATTGCTTATTATCTTATCTTGAATAATAGAACATAAGTAATTACAATCGAATAAGGAATGGAAAAGTATATTTTTTGTGTAGTCGTTCTAGTTATCTTGTTTTTTTCTTGTCAAAAAGAAATCGCACCTGAATGTTCACAAGGTGAGAAGCCAATAAGTTACCCAATAATAGCGCATTCGCATAATGATTATGAACATAATGTTCCGATTTATGATGCACAAAATCGTGGATTTATTTCCTTAGAAGTAGATATCATTCATGATGGAAAACAGATTAGAATTAGTCATGATGATAAAAATTTGCGCTCATCCCCAAATTAGGGTGAGCCATAATAATCGAGATAAAAATCAGGAATAA
>CAYOBX010000499.1:0-4633 GCA_964402245.1 uncultured Saprospiraceae bacterium
CTACGGTTACTCTTCCCGCCAAATCGTTTCCTTCGCATAAGCAGTAGGGCGATCTGGTAGCGTAACATTATTATTTTTTTCATAGACTTCCCAATCCTGAATTAATTCTTGCATTTTTTCAGGATGAGTAGTTGCTAGATTTTTTTGCTGACTTATATCCTTGGATAAATTATATAATTCCCATTCACTATTCCCATAGGGTGCTTCCATCCATTCTGCTTTCCAATCGCCTTTTCTAAGTCCACATCTACCATATAATTCCCAAGCATGAACTTTATCACTAGGATGAACGGTCTCCTTTTTTCCTTCTAACCAAGGGAGCATAGAAGTACCATCCATTGGAAATATTTTTCGCCCTTTATATGCTGTTTTGGGATGCTGTACTTTCGCTAATTCTAAGAAAGTAGGAGCGAAATCCGTTACCGCAATAATATCATCTGTGATAGTATTACCAACTTCTTTTCCATTCGGATAATGAATCATGGCAGGCGCTCTTACGCCACCTTCTGTAGCAAAGGCTTTGTACCATTTAAATGGCAAAGAACTCACCTGTGCCCAACTTGTCCCTAATTCAACATAAGAATTCAATTTACCCATATTGGCTAGACTATTATCAAAAGTAGTATCTACCCATTCACCTGTACCTTCATAGCCCATAATACTATTGCCTTCTGCACCATTATCTGCCATGAAAATTAGCAAGGTGTTTTCATATTCCCCAATGTCTTTTAAATGTTGAATGACTCTGCCTGTATGATAATCCAAACGCTCTATCATGGCTGCATATAGCTCCATGGATTTACTAGCCTTTTGTTTTTCTTCTTTACTCAATTCCTCCCATGGAATTACATTTGGACTCAATGGGGGTAATTGGGTATATTCAGGGATAACTCCTTTCTTCTTCGCATTGGCTAATCTACTGATGGCTAATTTTTCATAGCCTTCATCGTATTGTCCCTTGTATAAATCCACATATTCATCAGGTACTTGTAAAGGCCAATGCGGTGCAGTATAAGATAAAAAATGAAAAAAGGGCTTATCCTGTTCTTGGCTTTCATCAATATATTCAATCGCTTTATCTGCATAAAATTTAGTCGAATAAAAATCTCTTGGTAGTTCTTCTACCCAACTACTGTCTTGTGCATAAGGGGATGCAGGTATCATTGGTAGAAACGGCTGTTTATCATAAAAATGCCCACCGCCGCCATTCAATAGACAAAAGGAACGAGTAAATCCTCGATTGAAGGGCCAATGCTCTTTTTTGGGTGGTAATGCTTGGTGCCATTTACCAGCTAAGGAGGTATGGTAGCCTGCATCTTCTAATAATTTAGGAAAAGTCACTACATCAAAATTCAAATGCCCTTCATAGCCTCTTAAGCCTAATTGATTATCTGACCAATCATCTACCATGGTTCCATACCCATTTTTGTGAGCATCGACTCCTGATAATAACATACCACGAGTTGGGGAACAGGTAGGTCCGGTATAAAAGGAAGTCAAGCGAACACTTTGTTTTGCTAGTACATCTATGTGAGGAGTCCTAATTTCACTTCCATAACAACCTAAGTCCGTATAACCTAAATCGTCTGCTACAATTAGCAATATATTAGGTTTTTTAGTTTGCTTTGAGGGTGTTGTCGATTCTTGTTGGCTACAAGAAAACAATACTAAACATAGTAGGAATACTGTCGGTCGATACATATAAAACAGAGGAACTGGTGAGCGGTGATAGATATGCCAGATTTTTGAAATCTGGCATATCTCAAGCCACAATCTTCTAGAAGTGGGACACCTAAATTATTTATTCACTCTGTAAGTTAAAAATTATATCTTAAATTAATACCAATAGAGGTAGGTCTATTGGTTTAATAGCGTATTCTACCAAAAGGTGTCGCTGCTAGAGAAGTAATATCTCCAAAATTAGCAATTGTGTTGGTTAAGTTTTTAGCATATAGTGCAATCTCGTATTTACCAACTAATTCCATTAAATATAAAATCAATCATCTGCCGCTCTATCTCTATAGGATTCGCATCTGTTTTGTTAGGAGCATACCAATTATATAACCATCGTATAGAAGATAAAATGCAATTAACAGTAAACTCTATATCTGCAGATTTGAACGTTCCTGCTGCTACTCCCTCTTGTATAATAGAAGATAATTTTCTTTCATAAGCGGTTCTGAATTTAATAAAATCTTTTTGTCTAGGTTCTTTCAAAAATTGCCAATCATTCACTAATAAATTTACTTGAAACGGATGGGCAACAGTTAGGCGGACATGCATTGCTATGACCGCTTTCAATTTTTCTGATGGGGTATAGCTAGAGGCCTCAATATCTGACATGCCTTGATGAAATTTATGAGAAATTTCAAAAAGTAATTGCTCTAATAAAGCATGCTTAGATTTTACATAATTATAGATATTAGAAACATCGCAGTCTAATTGCTCTGCTAATGCCCGCATGGTCATCGCTTTATATCCTTTTTTATTAATCAATTGCAAAGCGATTTGAAAAAATCGTTTTCTACGTTCAGTTTCTTTCATATGCTTTTAAGGCTAATTCTCTGACAAAAGTAAATATAGTTATTAGGATTTCATCATCTTTTGTACTATATTTACATCAACGAATGTTGATCTAATGAAAAAACATCTATGATAGATAAAAAAATTGACAGTAAAAAACTGCGGCAAGTAGCAGGTGCATTTCCTACAGGTGTGACTATAATAACAACGGAAAAAGAAGATGGTCAGGTGCATGGTATGACTGCGAGTTCTTTTTTATCTGTCTCCTTAGATCCTGCACTGGTCTCTTTTTGTATTAAGGAGGATTGTGTGCTGTTTCCATTATTAAAAGAAGGTAAGCGAGTGGGCATTTCCATTTTAGAGGCAAAGCAAAAAGAAATTAGTAATCAATTTGCAGGCTTTAACAAGGAAGAAATATCAGTACCTATGGTTCAAAAAATGGAAGGGGTATCTGTTATAGACAATGCCTTAGCTTGGTATGCTACAGAAGTATATATGATCCTTCCTACAGGAGATCATTTCTCGATATTTTGTAAAGTACTGGATTTAGATCGTTCAGCAGATGGACAGCCTTTAGTTTATTGGTCTGGCTATCGGACTACGGGAGATACTGTTTGATTGTGATTAGCAATCAGCTATTAGCCTTTAGCTATTAGCTTCAAAAAGAAAATAAAAGAGAGCAATTAATAGGGAGTTAATTTTGATGAATAGGTAGATTAAAAACAAAGGTAGAACCATGTTCTCCATTAGACTCTAACCAAATGGTCCCTGAGTGAGATTCTACTATTTTCTTACAGATAGATAAGCCTAGTCCTGTACCTTCATATTTCGCCCGACTATGTAATCTACGAAAAGGCTCAAATACATACTCTTTAAATTCATCTTCTATCCCAATACCATTATCTATTACAGAAATAGCTGCATGGTCATTATTGACTTGGCAATCAATCTCTATTGTAGGAATAGCAGACTCATTATACTTGATAGAATTTTCTAATAAATTTTGAAATAATAAAGATAGAAATAATTTATTACCAAGAATTTTTGGCAATTTATCAGACTGAATAACCACCTTTTTATCTTCTAATAATTGGCTATGAGATTGTTTAAATTCACTTAACAAATCCTCTAGAGCTACCTCTTCCATAGGCAGTTCATCTTGATCCAATCTGGAAAATTTCAAGATAGAATCTATCATAGTAGACATTCGTTTAGCAGAAGAATCGATAATTTCTACTAATTTCAAATCTTTAGCATAATTTTCCTTACCCATCATATTCTTTTTCAATAAGCCAGCAAAACTTTCAATATTTCTAGTAGGCTCTTTTAAATCATGTGAAGTGATGTAAGCAAATCGCTCTAATTCTTCATTTTTGAATTTAAGTTTATTGACTAATTCATTTTTTTGATTACTAAATTCCGTAATATCTTTCTGATAGATGGTAACAATAGCAACAACAATAATAATAGCAGCTAAAGTAATAACGGTATCCCCAAAAATATTTATACTTGATACACCCTCCACAAAATGCTGGTGAGCATACACCGCAGAAATAATCACTAAAAAGACATTCCAACCTATCGAAAATAGCTTTAATTTATGTTGACCTTCATAAAGCATTAATGCTAATAAGACCGTTAAAATAAATACTTTAGTCTCTCCATTATTTACACCTTGACTGACAGCTACTGCACTCACCCATATAGGAAATAACAAGCAAGCAATATGTCTAGGCAATTCAAAATGCTGTTTAGCATGCAAACACAATACTAATAAAGATAAACAGCAAGTAATGCCATTGTGGACAATAACAAAAAGGGGTTCTGATAAAGCAATACAGATAGCAAGAATCAAAAAACATGTGAAGAATGAAATAATACATATCTGGTTGAGTAGTCTTATTTTAATCCGTTCTCGATATTCTATTTCTTCTGTGATACCTATATGACTTATTGTATCCCATAATAATTTCATCATCTAACTATATATAAATAATAGATTAGCTTAGTAACGACGAAAGAATAAATTGGTCATCTGGACGAGGTTATTTTGTTCTCAGTTTTTCTTTGGAAGAGGGAGTATTGTTGATACTATGACCGATTTCAAAGG
>CAYOBX010000500.1:0-2716 GCA_964402245.1 uncultured Saprospiraceae bacterium
TTGAAAAAATCCTTGCATAGCAGAGCTACGGAAGTATTTTTTCAAGGAAAATAAGGGCAAAAGAAGCCGTCTAAATGGAGTAGTTATTTTTTTGCCGTTACTAACTATTCTGCATTCCGTTTTTAACTCCCCCCGACCCTCTCTTTATGAAGAAGGGGAGACGTTTTTATTTGAATATTTCGTTTTGAATAGGAGTGCCAAACGAAATTTTTAAATAAAAACGTTTCCCTCCCTTTGAAGGGAGGGTCGGGGAGGGTTTAATTCCATGATGCTGAATAATGACGAATAAAGTTAACGCTCACTCATTTGAAAAGTATACTCCTAATAACTTGGGCCAATATAAAAAGAAGAAAAGTACAGACCTTCTTAGTCACTATCTGTATTGCCCTGACTGCTATGCTATTTGCCACTTTGATAGGGGTCTATCAAGGGATGGAAGAACCATTCGATAAGTTGCAAACCAATCTTCAAGCTTCTCATATTGTTATGAATTTTGATCAAAATATTCATGACCCAGTAGCCTATACAAAATGGTTTGAGGAGCAAGCCGAAACGGAAAAAATAACCACTCCAAAACTGTCAAAGAGAGTGATGAAACGCTTTGTCTTTAATGGAGAAGAGATTGCTACTCGGGTACGCTTAATAGAGCATCCTGGAAATTCCAAAGGGCAGGATCAAGTGATTATTTTCGATGGAGCAAAAAAAGATTTCCCTGGACCAGGCGAAATATGGGCACCTAATCATTGGTTGAATAAAGATGACTTATCTGTTGGTGATACGATTTTTGCACCTACAGATGATGGACTATTTCCCTTAGTTATTTCAGCCTTTATAGTAGAACCTCATTTTTCCAATGGCCTATCAGGCATGACCCATGCTTTTGTAGGGCCAGGAGGATTGTCTATGATGTACCCAGTAAGCCAAATATCTGGCGTACAGTTGGGAGTCAAATTAAAAGATCCAGCTGAAGCGGAAGTTGTATGGGCCAGATTTAGTCGAGCCTTTCAGTTTGATGGGTTCTGTATGCGCTATGAAGTTTTTAAAAGAATCTTTCAAGTATTATATCAATTTATAGGCAGTTTATTAAGTGCATTTTCTGTTCTTGGTATTTTAATTACCATTATTATTACCATAACGGTGGTGAATAGTTCTATTCGATCAGATTATAAAATGATCGGCATGTTGAAGTCTCAAGGCTTCACCAATTGGAATGTAAACATGGTGTATCTAGTGCAGTTTCTATTGATTACATTGATTGCAGTACCACTAGGTTTAGTTGGGGGTTATTTTATGGTCCAGCTTATATTTAAAAGTTTAATTTCTGCCATAGGGGCAGTCAATTTTGATGTGTCTTTACTAGGTCCAGCAATCATCACTTTTTTCACGTTTATCATTGGGGTTTTACTAATTACTTACTTGACTGCACGTAAGGCAAGTAGTATTAGCCCAGTAACGGCTATCCGTTACGGAGGGCCGCCGCCAAAATCCTTCAAGCCGTCTAAATCTAGATTCTTTTCTTTACGCCCTTCTTCTTACTTACCGATGTTTTTAGGCTGGCGATTTTTATTATCCAATAAGAAACGATCTCTCACTCTTTTCATAGGTTTATTATTTGTCATCATTGTTCAAAATTTTTATCTCAACGCCTCTGGGTCCGCATTCGATTTAAGGAGTAATCTTTCAGGATGGGGAATAAGTGAAGGAGATTTGAGAGTAACGAAAGGAAATAATTTCAATGCTTTTGAAAATGACGATAGCTTCCTAGAAAAAATGGAAGAAGATGATCGAGTAGACAAGATCGTACCTGTAGGTGCATTTTTGACAAATCTACCTGGTAGCGAAAATTTAGCACCGAGATTTATTGCCGCTTTTGTATATGATGATGATCCTTCGATTTTGGGTTTGACGGTTATAGAAGGACGACATCCAGTGTTTGAGGATGAAGTGTCTTTAGGGATCACCTCGAGTAATAAATTAAATAAAACAGTTGGTGATTCTTTATCCGTATTTATGGAAGGACAACTAGTGTCTTTTATTATTACGGGTGTTCATCAAACGATTGATGATTTGGGAGAAGGTTTTAGAATTCGTTTGGAGGGCATACAAGAACACAATCCATTGTTTAAGTTAAATCGATACAATATTTTATTAGAAAAAGGAGAAGATATTGATGCTTTCGAAGAGGATTTACTCAAAACCTATGGAGGTGCCTATAAAGTGAAAAAAACAGCGGAAATGGAAGAAGTATTATCAGGAATATTACTTAATCTGAAAGATGTTATCTTTTTAGTTTCTTTACTTTTTCTGGCGGTATTAATAGTAACTGTATTTAATGATACGGTATTGAGTATTCGAGAAAATCAAAGGAATTTAGGCATCTATAAAGCTATTGGAATGACCCCCCGTCAATTACAAATTGCTTTGTTATTTAAGGCAGTATTGATAGCTATATTGGCCTTGCTAATAGGTATTCCATTTTCTGCAAAGTTCCTAGGCCCAGGCTTAAGTTTATTAACAGAAGATGTAGGATTAGCTTCAGTTCCTTATGTTCATCAATGGAGTTCTAGTTTATTGGTGATACCGATTATATTATTATTGACAATTGGGAGTGTTTGGTTGGCTTCAAGAGGGGTGTTGCAGGTGAAGCCTCGGGTACTCGTAAGAGAGTAACACGGAATTCATTCCGTACATCAGTACCACGGAATTTATTCCGTAC
>CAYOBX010000500.1:2816-4630 GCA_964402245.1 uncultured Saprospiraceae bacterium
GTAATAGTAAAAGAAGACAAAGTAATTTTTCAGAAAGGATATGGGGTTGAGCGGATTGGGCAGTCGAAAGCGATGACTCCTCAGAGTCCTATTGGCATTGGAGAATTAACGATGTCTATGACCGCTATGGCTATTCTTCAATTAGCCGAGAAAGGGAAGTTAAATTTAGAGGATAAAGTGATTAAGCATTTGCCTTGGTTCCAGACAGCGAATAAAGAATTCAGTGATCAGATTACGATTAGAATGTTGATTAATCAAACATCAGGTATCCCACCACAATTTGAATCCATTCCTAGTTTAGAAGAGGAAAAAGCTTTAGAAGATTTTGTAAGATCTATGAATAGCTTTTATATCAATCAAACACCGGGTCTTTCTTATGAAGCGTCAAGAGAAAATTTTTGTGTAGCAGGATTGATTATTAGTCAAGTATCAGGTATGTCCTATGCAGCCTATATGGACAAGTATATTTTTAGTCCATTGAAAATGACACGAACGACTACAGACCCTACAAAGATTGCAGAATTAGGAGAAGCATATGGACATGAAATAGGCCTTGAAAAATGTTCTCCTGCAAAGAAAGATTTATTCAATAGTAATTATCTGCCTGCTGGTTCAGAAATGCGCTCAACAGTGGAAGATCTAGGCCATTATTTAATTGCTTTATTAAATGAAGGAACTTACAAAGGACAGGAAATTTTGTCAAAGGAAAGTGTTGCAGAAATGTGGCGACCTCAAATCTCTTTTAATGGATTAGGAACCATGCTTGGTGGGAATGGAATTAATATAGAATATACGTTGGGATGGTTAAAAATGATGATTGATGATCGGCCTTTAATGATTCATCCAGGGAATACAGGAACGATGTCTTCCATTACAGGTCTAAACTTAGGCAACAATACAGCGATGTCCATTTTATTCAATGCAGATCCAGGACGATTTGATCGTTTTGTCTATCCAAGTATTGAGAACATAGGGAATAATATTCTCCACTTGTTAGCAGATGAGCCAACTACTGATTTTGCACGTCCGAGAATAGATGATCCATTCGATGATTACTATCCGATAGAAAAAGCAGAGCAGGAAAAATACATTGGAAAGTATGTATCTATTGGAGATGCACATCCCGTTTATAAAGACTATACTATAGAAGTTTTTGAAGGAACGAATGATTCCTTAGTTTTAAAAGGATATAAAGATGCTGTCCAAAAAGGACATTATAAATTACAATTTTCTAGTAAATCAAGAGCAGTATTAAGAGGGATAGAACACCCTAGAGAAATACAGTTTAAACTAAATCCTAATGGGGCAGTGACTGGTGTTTTTATATATGGTTCTGAATTTAAAAAGAAAGAAATTACTAAGGCATCTCTGTATCAGCAAGTTAATAACGAGCAAGCAAGTATCTCCTTTTTACTACCTGAAAATTGGAAGGGTCAATGGGTCAATCAACAATTCATTGCGGAAACAATTACTCATCAAGATGCCTCTATCAAAATTCGTCCTATGGATATAGGAACTATGGATTTCGATCAATTTATTCAACAACAAATGGAAGGGCAGACTATTCAATTTAAAGGATTACAAAAGAAAGAAGTCGTAAAGGATGGTGTTTGGACAGAACAAATGTTTTGTACTAATGTAAATGGAACAACTCAACAACATTTGTTAGTCTTATATCAAGATCCATTTGTAAAGAAACAAGTTCAATTTATTTTATCTAACCCTTGGGGAAGTTTTACGAATGATTTGCAGGATTTGGTACAGGAGTTTCAGCGGAGTATTGTTTTGTAAATGATGAATGAGAAATGATGAAT
>CAYOBX010000501.1:0-4598 GCA_964402245.1 uncultured Saprospiraceae bacterium
GATTTCAGGATTAGTAGGATCTTGCGCAGTAGCACGATTCAAAATCCTACGAATCTTAAGTCTGACAGTGATTGGTATTTTGAGAACTTACTAATTTAGTGTAAACAAAGTCACTACTACTTACCATTTATAAAGAATAATAGTTTCTATTTCTTTGTAAAATACGGGAAAATAAGGTGTTTTGCAGCATTATCTATGCAAATGCATAGAAATAAGCAAAATTTTCTCGGCACCGGTTAAGCAATGTTGTAAGCTTAATTATTAAACCCTTACAAAACTCAATTTATTATTTATGTCATTTGCTAAATTAAATTTACCTTTTTCTCTTATAGTTGCTTTACAGAAAGAAAATTTTAATACCCCTTATCCAATACAAGAAAAGGCAATTCCTGCCATTTTGAAAAGAAAAGACCTACTAGGTATAGCTAAAACAGGCTCAGGAAAAACTGGAGCTTATGTGCTACCTATTTTAGCAATTTTAGAAAAAAGAAGCAAATTTAAGAATAGACATATCCCTGTTTTAGTAGTGGTTCCTACCAGAGAATTGACGGTACAAGTCGCTACAGTTTTTGATCAATTTTCGAAATACTTAAAAATTCGGGTAAAGACCTTGGCGGTTTATGGTGGGGTATCCATCAATCCTCAAATGCAGGCAATGAACCAAGTGCAAATATTGGTAGCTACACCAGGTAGATTATTGGATTTAGTAGCATCCAATGCCGTACAGTTATCTGAAGTATCCATACTAGTATTAGATGAGGCTGATAAAATGCTTAATTTAGGATTTAAAAAGGAAATGGATCGACTACTTGATTTATTACCTACCAAAAAACAAAATCTTTTGTTTTCTGCTACGCTAAGTGAAGACCTATCGAGTTTATCGGCCATACTATTACAGCAAGCGATTACAATAAAAGTTGATTCAGAGGAAACAGCAACGGAATTGATCGACCAATCTGCCTATTTAGTAGCAGATGAAAAGAAAGGACCTTTATTAAGATATTTAATTACTACAAAAGAAATGCAACAAGCACTAGTATTCACCTCTTCGACTTATAAAGCAGACAATGTCGCCAATAAGTTAAGGAAGAATGGAATTGAATCTACTGCCATACATGGGAAAAAAAGCCAATCTGCTAGAACGAATTCCTTAAAGCAATTTAAGTCAGGTCAGCTTCGAGTACTTGTAACTACTGATTTATTAGCTCGTGGAATTGATATTGATTCTTTACCTTATGTAATTAACTATGAATTGCCAAGATCTCCTAAAGATTTTATTCATCGAATCGGTAGAACTGGTAGAGCAGGGGTGGAAGGAATGGCTATTTCATTGGTCACAAAGGAACAATTGCATCATTTTAAGGTAATCCAAAAGAAAATGGGAGCATGGACCGAATTAATAGATAGTTCGGATTTTGATTTGAAAGGTTATTAGGCTTAGTAACGACGAAATAATAAGTTGGGCCATCTGGTTCTAATTATTTTTCAGTCTAAGGAATTTAAAAAATGAGTCCGTAGCCCTGCTATACACTAATTTTAGCTAACCCACCCGTAAACGGTTCAGGAGTTTACGCTCCTTCATCTCAGACAGAAAAATAATTAGAGCCAACTTGTAGAATTTATTATTTCGTCGTTACTTAACCCACATTAAAATACCTAGACTTAGTAGTATCTAAATGTAATCCTTCGTATTTATCAATAATTTCTTGTTCATTTCTAGTAATTATGGTATTGATACCAAATTTAGATTGCACGACTCCATCTACCATTTTAGCAGAATGGATCAATTCATTTTGATAATTATAGTACAGACAAATACCACCTTCTTGCAGTGTATCTAAGGTACAAGGAATATAATAATTCTCTTGGATCAAAAGCTCCGCTTTTTGATTGTCTAATAAGAACCAGAACTTCCCATTAAGGAAGGTAAATCCGTGACAATTGAAGCTATTATTATAGACTAGATCATCCACGACTTTCTCTGTTTCGTTATAAGACAGTCGCTTTCCATCTACATCAAAAACAATTGGGAAGGTGGTCGCACCATCTAATTTTTGTAGAGCAGTTAAAATGGTACCTTTTTTAGTATATACATTGCATTCTTGAAAACCTGTTATAAAAGAAACGAAGACCCAATGTTGTTCATTAGAGTCAAAGAAATCATAGTAATATCGCTCTGATATTTCGAATAAGCTAATTCTTCCAGTTTCGTAGAATTCGATTATATTGTTTATACTTTTCACGGTAATACTTAATTTGGTATAAAAATTAAGGTGTAAATTTAGGAATACGTTGAAAGAAATGTAACGAATTATAGGGTATTATTTATTTTTTAACATAGAAGTCGCTATCCCATAAAACATCTCCACCCCATAAGGAATAATTTCATCTGGAAAGTCATAATCCACATGATGTAAAGCGGGCGTATCTTCCCCAGCGCCTAAGCCAAACATAGCCCCAGGAAATTTCTCCGTAAATAATCCAAAATCTTCTCCCCATTGAAAAGGAGCTGGTTTGTTATAAAAGGAGAAGGAATTTATTTGAGCGGACTCCTTTATACAATTTACAGCAAATTCGTCATTAGTAGAAGAGGCAAAATAATATATCCAATCAAGCGTATAGGTCAATTGATGTTGGCCACATATATCTGATATTAATTGAGTCAATTGTTTTTTTGCTTCTTCCAATTTTACTTTGGTCCAGGCCCTAAAGGTATAATGCAATTCTCCTTCCCCGGCAGATATTCCATAATCTTGTGTTCCAATACGCGTATAGATAGTGGTGAATTTCAAAAAATCTTCGCTTGCTAGATCATAATTTTGCAGTTCATGGACCTTTGTTATTAAGGTGGCAATTGCTTGATCTGGATTGATACCATTTTCTTGTTGGGCGGCATGGGCTTTCTTACCTTGAAGTTTAATAACGACACTAATTGCGGCAGGATTAAACGTTCCAGTTCTACAAACAATTTGACCTTTTGGATAGCCTGGAACATTATGGAGCGCAAAAACATAATCAGGTTGAAGTGCTTTAAATTTAGGATCTTCCATGACTGCTTTGGCACCAATTCCTATTTCTTCAGCAGGCTGAAATAATAAAATTATTTTCCCTTTCTTAAAGGGTTGTTGATGCAATTTTTCAGCTAACCCAACTAGCATGGTCGTATGTCCATCATGACCACATTTATGAGAAACACCAGCGTATATGGATTTATGAGCAAAGGTATTGGTTTCTTGAATAGGTAAGGCATCTGTATCTGCTCTAAAAAGAATCGTCTTTCCTGGATAGCCTGTATCGTAGATCGCTACCACTCCGTATCCCCCCACATTTTCTATGATTTGAGTAGGTTGGTACTTTTTTAATTGCTGCACAATCCGATTTGCAGTTGCTTGTTCTTTTCCTGATAATTCTGGATAGGTATGCAGTTCTTTTCTGAATGCAATCAAGTTGACTAAGGACATATAAGAATTTTAAAAACCACGAATATATCAAAAATATTTTTTATAATTAAAGGCTTTATCGAGCAATCATTAATTTCTTACCAAGCTTTTCATTAACCACATATAATAATACATACCATTTTCTAAATGTTGTACATTGATAAGTAAGGAGGAAGTTTTTTCCTTTTGTTGAAGTAGTAATCTACCATAAACATCAAATATAGATAGGTCCAATTCTTCCATCTTGGTCACTCACCGTTGTATCATTAGAAGCCATAAATTCATTTATAACGACTTCTCCTTCTTGAACTTCCCCTAAGTCAAGAGGAGTGCTTTGATTAAAAGCGTAAAAACTGGACAACAAAAAAAGTGTTGTAAAATTTTTTTCATGCTTTGATTTTTGCAATGAAGTTGTTTAAGCAACGACGAAAGAATAAAGCCGTCCAAGTGGTGGAGTTATTTTTTTGTCGTTACTTAATATCGTTTTATTTTCATTTCATGAAATTTTTCCAACATACTTATTTTTAAATAAATATTACTCATTTATGAATTTCTTTATAATTCAACTTCACTTAAATCTACATTTTCTTTGATTCTGGATAGTAAGTAACGACAAAAAAATAACTTGTCTATCTAGGACGGCTTCAGAGCATCCCATCCGCTTTGCGGTTCATTCGCTTGATTGTCCACTGGACAATCACCTTGCGGGATCACTCACTCATCCTGATTTTCTCTTTGAATTCGGTCATAGTATCAACAGCCGCCCATTCGCTTCGCGGTTCACAAACGGTGTTTGTTCATCTCTTTCAAAGAAAAACTGAGCACAAAATAACCTCGTCGAAATGCGGAACTTATTCTTTCGTCGTTACTAAGAGCATGTCCAAATTTCTTTTGATCGTTCCTCTTCCCCCATTATTAGATGGACAAATAACTAGACAAAATACTAAAACTACAAAAACATTGCTAACTTAGAGTTTTCAGCTTTCTGAATTCCTAAGTAGCACGAGTGGAATTGCATTACTTAATGAGAATATGTTTACCAAGTCTCGATGACTTTGTAAGTTCGATCCTGACAGACTTACAAAATCTACAAGATTTGAGTTCGCTCCGAAAAGTCGATTCGTGCGAAATCTGCCAGTTTTTCAAAAACTGGCAGAT
>CAYOBX010000502.1:0-4570 GCA_964402245.1 uncultured Saprospiraceae bacterium
CGTCGATTCAACCAAGTGAGTCTATGGGGAGGTTTATTTGATAAAGAAGTAGATTCTTTTTTGGTGGCTAGTGTTGCTATTTTATTATATATTCGATTTCAATTTCCCATAGCTATTTTATTTATTGGCTTATTACATTATTGGTATGAATTATTGTTATACGGATTAGCTTGGCAAGAAATAAAAACACCTCCTAATCCGATTGGGAAATATGTTGCAGCGAGTTTGTTTTTTAGTTTGTTATTAGCAGTTATTTTACCATTTAATTGGTCAATATGCTTAGTATCGGTAGCCTCTTTTTTTACACTTTTTTCTTTTAGTATTTCTTTGTTCTATAAATATAGAGCTAGTCGGGGTATCTAAAATATCATGAAAATAAGAACGTCCTAATGAATAATTTGTGGGAAGGTATTCTGAATTTAAAATCTAGTATTAGAGAACAGGGGAATGATTCAATTGATATCTGTTATTTAAACTTGGATAATGGGGAGGTAGTTGTCAATGAATGCTTATCTGATACGACCAATCAATTATTGCTTGTTTTTAAGGAGAAGATTGCTATTCCAGATAAGCAATTAGCGATTAGAGTGAGTAAGAATCTGCAATTGACTTTTTATAATGAAGAGCAGCTATCTTCCGCCTCTAAATTGTTTTTTAAACAATACTTACCTTATAGTTTGCTTTCTTTAATAGCAAAAAAAAATAAGCGGGCCATTGCGGTGGCTCATTTTGCGCAAACCTTAGATGGTAAAATTGCTACAGAAAATGGAGATTCTAAATGGATTGGTAATAAAGAGAATTTATTACACGCTCATCGAATGAGAGCATTGTGTAATGGGGTAGTAGTTGGGAGTAAGACCTTAGAAATAGATGCGCCTAAGTTGACGGTTCGGCATGTTATTGGACCTGATCCTACTCGAATTATAATAGGAAATCCACCAGCAGTATTTGATAGCTTAATAGAAAGTAGTACAGCACCTATTCATATATTTTGCAGTAAAGCTTTAGACCAACTGTCTACTGTTCAATATCATTTATTATCTACCAAAAATGGTTTGATTTGTCCGCATGAAATATTAGAAAAGCTATATCTTTTAAATATTCATAGTGTCTATATAGAGGGCGGATCTCATACTACGTCTCATTTTTTGGAAAAAGGGGCTATAGATATTTTGCAATTGCACATTGCTCCTATCCTCTTTGGCTCTGGAACTAATGGAATTCAACTACCTACTATAAATAAGGTTAAGGAAGGAAAGCAATTTGACCAATATCATTTCTTGCCAGTTGGGGATAGTATGATGTTTACTGGATTTAGTAAAATTTAACGTTCTTTGACAAATCCCGTGGTCAATGAAAAAGGAGAAGCAAAAGCGACCGTAGAAAGCGTTGATTTTTTTTATTCATTGACCTCTTTTCACGGGATTTGTCAAAGAACCAAATTTAATAAGCCATCTATGAAAAGCAAAACGTTATGGCATATTTCCAAAAATCAAACAGCTATATTAGAAACAGCTATAAGCCCCTCTAATCCTGAACAACTTCTCATTCAAAGTAAATATTCCTTAATAAGTACGGGTACAGAACGCTTAGTTGCTCTAGGACAAGTACCTATCGGCTTGCATCAAAAAATGAAAGTGCCTTATATGAAAGGGCATTTTACTTTTCCATTGAAATATGGTTATTCTGTGATAGGAGAGGTATTGAGTGAAGGAGAGTGGCAAGGGAAACTGGTGCATTTAATGCATCCACATCAAGAGTATATTTTTGCAGATGCTCAAAGTATTTCTTTTTTACCTACTTCCGTTCCACCACGAAGAGCTGTATTAATCTCTAATGTAGAAACTGCGGTAAATGCTATTTGGGATAGCCAAGTGAGTATCGGGGATAAGGTATTGGTAGTAGGTTTTGGAATGATTGGATCATTGGTCGCTAGACTCTTATCTTTCTTGCCTGCCGTAGAGGTATTTGTCTTGGAACAAGACGAATATCGACAACAATTAGCTTTAGATATGGGCTTTGCCTTACTTGAGGATACTACTCTATCATTTGACTATAGTTTCCATACATCAGGGAGTTCTGAGGGTTTGCAAAAATGTATTGATGTTGTGGGGAAGGAAGGAACGATTATAGAACTGAGTTGGTATGGAACTAAAGCTAGTACCATTTCTTTAGGCGGTGAATTTCACTATCAACGCAAACGAATCATTAGTTCCCAAGTAGGACAAATTCCAACAAATAAAAGTCATAGATGGAATTATGCTAGAAGAAAAAAAATAGTTGTAGAACTTCTAAGGAATCCTATTTTTGAAGAGCATTTAACCCATGATATATCCTTTGAAAATAGTCCTGTTTTTTTCCAGAATCTTAGAGAAAATAAAGAAGAGGATGGTTTGGCTTGGATTATTAATTACGGTTCTCTTTAACAAATCCCTCGATGGTATTGGATCGTTGAAGTTACTAAGCATAGCCGTCAGGCTAAGGTTCTTTATCTTGAGACTTGGCAACAAGTATGTTGACTATCTTTCTTTAGAGGTAGCGATTTTGTTAGGTTTTTTTATAAAAAAACCTAACAAAATCGCTACCTCTAAAAAATTATATCAAAGCTATAGCTTGCCGATTGCCAAAAACTACCTCTTTATCCTCGCATATATATCCCCTGAACGATCTTCCGAAGTATAGCCATCAAATACAATCCGCATTTCCTTAGTAGACAACCACTTTTCTGCATTCAGAATTTGAGATTCTCCATAGGACCAATTGTATTCATAATCTCCTAAATCATCTAATAAATCCATACATTCAAACACTCTAAATAGGGTAGGGGTAAAGTATTCTAAAGATAGGGATGGAATGGCAGTGCTTAAACCCTGTAATACCTGTACTTCAAAATCTTCCACATCTATTTTACAAAAATCAGGCAGACCATAGGTAGCAATTAATTGATCTAGCGTTATGACTTCTACAGAAATCGTTTCGTCCCAAGTTACTTTAAAAGAAGTATGGTCATCTATTTTATTTTGCCACTCTTTAGCAGCCATTGTACTGACTGTGGGCGTTAATTCACTAATATGAAACGAGGCTTTACCAGGCTCATTGGCTACTGCTTTTTGTAGTAGTACAACATTGGGATTGCTACTAAATTTTTGTTCTAAATAGCGCATGCATTGCGGTTGCGGATCTACTGCTACCACTTTAGCCCCTAGTGCGGCCCATGCATTGGTGCGATTGCCTAGATGGGCCCCTATATCAAAACATAGATCTCCTTTTTTTACAAAAGCATTATAAAAATTAGTTAATCGTTTTTTATTGAATGGTTTCCAATAATACATTGCTACAGACCGTAGAATGCCTAGTTTTTGTCGGATGGTTCTCGTCATAGTTCTTTGATTAGATCATAGATTTTTAGCACAAGTTAGAGGTCAGAGTAGGCTGACCGAGAATTTATGGACTTCAAAATTTGGAAATTTGGGAAATCTCATTTAGTTGAAAACCAAGACTTTGTAAATCTTGGAGATTTCCCAAGTCTGTCAGATCAACCATTCTCGGTCAGCCTGAGAAGTCAGAGCATTCACTCATCCCCATTGTCTACGCTGACCAATATAAGAAAAAAGGGCCTCATTATAAGGCTTATAAAAAGTAGTCATCTTGGAACGTAAAAGTGGAGAAAAAGAAGCAATAGGTGCTGTGTTAAATCGTTTCTCCAAATAGCTTCCATACTTATAATAAGGTAAGTTCAAAAAAAGTTGTAATTCTTTTAAAATATTATCCGCTTTGATAAGTTCTTTTAGATCTTCCGTAAAGTATAATTTGATCGCTTTTTTACCAAAAACAGTATGCCACTTTTTTAAAGTTGGCAGATAAATTCCTGGACTTAAATAAGAACCAGTCCCACCTTCTTGGATAAGCTGCATTTCTGTCAATATATCTTCTTCAAAACTGTTTACTTTAAAACCTAGATCTCTTCCTTCTTCTTGGAATCGTTGGTACATTCTATGGTGAGAAAAAGCTCGATCAATAGGATTTCTGAGAAGTAGAATTAATTTTATATTGGGGAGGTATTTTTTAACTAATATAGGGGCTACTTCATAGAAGGTATTCGCACTAGCTTCTCCAGTGATATAGCTTTGATTGGATTCTCTCTGGATGATTACTTCTTCCTCATATAAGATTCCTTTAGAATTTAACTCTGGCCACATAAAGGAACGATCGACAGTAGCGTTTTTTTTTGGAAAATAGGTCCAATATTCTTCTATATGTCTAGCTACATATTTGGCACCCTTTCCAAAAAAATTAGGCTCTTTCAATAAACAAGGTAGTATATTTGGATGTTGTACCAAATATCTATAGAGTGAAGAAGTACCACATTTTCGTTCTCCAATGATGAAAAAAGAAGGGCGTATATAATCGGATGATTGCACTTTCTATTATTTGGTTGAGACTATTGAATTTATTACTTTGAGCCTTATTGATCTAATTTAAACATACTTAGTAACGACGAAAGAATAAGTTGGTCATTTGGACGAGGTTATTTTGTTCTCAGTTTTCTTTTAAAAATCCTTGCATAGCT
>CAYOBX010000503.1:0-4567 GCA_964402245.1 uncultured Saprospiraceae bacterium
TTGCGCTTGAACTTCTTTAAAGTCAACTGTCAACTACCTCGATAAACTTGTCATATTATAGGATAAATAATCGCAACCCTCTGCAATAGCAGAACGAATGTAGGTATCTGGTAATTGCTGTAAGCTTTTGCTATTCCACTCTATATTAATCAAATCAGTTCCTATTTTTTTTCTATTCTACCTACAAACCCGTCTAATTGGAGTCCTGTATCTGGGTCTTTAATTCCTTGTTTTATTTTAATACTGTCTCCTACTTTCATGGTTGTATCTATATTTTAATAAACTATTTTTCTATTAAATGAGCGGACTAAAGTCCACTCTACGGAGAACAGGCTAAAGCCTGTGTTACTGGATTATTCATTCTCCCGAAATTCTGCTTTCTTCGCCTCATAAACTGCCATTGGCATATCAAATACTTCTGAATTTTTCTTTTCTTTATTTTGCACATAGTGAACTGCGTGGATATACGGTTCTGCCAAATTAATTTTATCTAAAGGTGTAACTACCATCAATTGCAAATTCAATTGTTTAAATAACTCCATTGCATAAATAGAGTTTTCAGGATCGACTTTACTAAAAGCTTCATCTACTACCGCAAAGCGGAAAGATTTCCGATGACTATTATGACTACGAATACCAAATTGATAGGCGATAGCAGAGGCTAAAATTGTATAGGCCAACTTCGCCTTTTCCCCACCCGATAAACTTTGGCTATCCACATAGTACTGTCGTTGTTGATTATCAGCTCGGAAGCGTTCGATAGCTGCAAATTCTAGCCAATTTCTGACATCTGTTACTTTCTTTCGCCAAGGCTCATTATGGGTTAGTTCTTCAATTATTTTTTTAATGCGTTTAAAACTTTTCTCTAATTCTATTTCATCTCCTTGAATCAACTTAGCAGGATCTGGCATCGCATCTTTTAGCATTTCCTTGAATTCTCGAACAGCTATATCTCTTGTTTTGTGTATATCTAATTGGATATACGTCTGGGGCGTACTATTAAAATGAATATCTTTTAAGGAAGAGTTGATTTCTTCTACGCTTTCTAAAATTTGTACTTCTTTATTTTCTAAAGAGGTTTTAAAATTAGCAATATCAAAAATCAAACGTTCATTCAACCAATCCTTAAATCGCTTTTGATGTTTAGGCAAATCCTCTTGTCGAATTTTATCATATAAAGTTTTGAATTCTTTCAGGTATTTAATATCGGGTTGAAAATTAATTGTATCGGCTGTCCAATTTGGATATTTGGCCAAGATAACTGGTGTAGGGGTAATAAAGCGTTGCATCGCTAAAGATAATCGCTTTTCAATTTTCCCTAATTCTTTTGCCTTTTCTTCTCGTTGTTTGCCAACTTCTCGATTAATTTTATTTTCAGTTTTACCTATGGTTGAAACAATTAGATTTTCTTCTGCTACTAATTTATCGAGTTCTTTTTGAAACCCTTTAGTAGTTTCTTGTTGTAACTGTGCAAGTGTTTCTTCCGCCTCTTTAAGCTGTTGTTGGTAATTGTCAAACCTATTTTGCAAGGTTCCTTTTTGTTCAATTAAGCGATCTCTGTCTCCATCTAAATTTTCAATTTGTACTACCAAAATTTTTAGCTGGCTCTCTAATTCTTGTAATTGATTAGAACTATTGACCAGTTTATTTTTTTCAGATTGGTATTGTTGAA
Source organism: uncultured Saprospiraceae bacterium (assembly GCA_964402245.1). Taxonomy (GTDB): domain Bacteria; phylum Bacteroidota; class Bacteroidia; order Chitinophagales; family Saprospiraceae; genus JAFMDF01. The sequence goes on from CAYOBX010000503.1 coordinate 1,673, forward strand.
TATTTTTTTGCGCTGATTTCCAATCAATTTCTCCGAATTGTTCAAAACCAATAAAACGAGTCAGTTGATCTTTTCGAGTAGTAGCTACCTGCCGTCTTTTATGATTATTTTTTATGGTTTGTTGAAATTGGTCGATCTTTTTCTCAAAATCAGCTAGTTCCAATTTTAAAGCAGTGATAGAAGCTTTATTATCCCAACCTAAAATATGTTGGCTTTTATTCTTACTATCCGCACTGTCTTCTCGTTCATACAATAAATGATTCTTAATTATTCCTCGATCCGTGAGACTTTGGGCGTGTTTTTCTATATGGCTATATCCTTTCTCTGGTATGAAATTATATTCTGTATAGATTAGATGTTCTAGCCAATTTGTATAAGGATGATTTTGTTTTATGGCTACTTTTTGTAAAATGCTTTTTTTGACGGGTTTAATTTTATCTACATTCCCCTCCTCTATTTTTCTAAAACTAATTTTCCCATTTAATTTTCCTTTATGTACAAAAGCTAAAACGGCATCAAAATGTTTTTCAGGTACTAGTAAGGTCATCCCTAAAACATGCAAAGCTTGTTCTATAACCGTTTCCCATTCTTTTTCTCCCTCCTTAATTTTGATTAATTCTGCGGCAAACGGGAGAACGGTTTCACTAAGATCTAATTTTTCTAAGAGGGCAGTTCGAATACGAATTTGTGTCAATGGAATTCGATTTGTCCTTTTTTGTAAAGACACTACTTGTACCTCTAATTCCGCTTCTTTACTTTTTACGCCATTTAATTCAATTTGTATATCTACCTCAGCAGTTCGCAATTCTTCTAAATCTGTCTCTAGTGTGCTAATTTCTTTTTTGCTATCTGTTAACGCTTTATAGAAAGCCTTCTCATTAGGATCGCTTTTACATTCTAAAGTAGTGGCTAGTTGATTATAGCGTTTGGCTCTACTTTTTAGTTGTTCTTGCTCTCGCTCGCTTTGTTGGATTTGCTTATCTAAATTTTGAACTTGTTCATAGACTTTATCTGTACTAATAGCAATTTGCAAATCCGTTCGTTGGATATTCTGCTGGGCTATTTCTTGGCGTAAATCTGTTAATTGATTTTCTCTTTTGGTAATATCATTTTCTAACGATTTCAAAGATTCTTCTAATAATATTTTCTTCTTTTTGGCAAAATAAGGTGGAATACTTTCTTGTAATCTTGTTAATTGAATCACCTCTTTTTCCATCGTATGGAAAGCTTCCCCATTTTCCACAATTGGTTGTAATAAATTCGCCTGTTCTCTAGCTTTTTCAATCGCTTGGTGGGCACTTAATAAGTTCTCATAATGTTCTCGCAGGTTTAAAAATTCTCCTTCCGCATCATGCTCTTCTAACATATTCGTCCGAATAAAATCATTCAAATTACCCAATACTTTGATACCGACCGTTTGTGCAAATAAGGTCAGTGCCTTCTGTGATTTTAAGCCAAACCGCTTTGAAAAAACTTGTTGGTATTTGCTAAAGCTATCAAATTCCTCTGCTTTCACCTCTTTCTTAAGTCGCTTTTTCCAAACGCCACCTGTATCTAAAGGAATAAAATGTTCTTCTACCGTTAAGGCGGTAGGAGCAATAAAATACCCTTTCTTTAAATCATTATTAGAAAACCAACGAACTTGTGCCAATGTGCAATAATCCTTTGTAGCAGGGTTATAAAAAATACCTAGCAAAATAGAAAAATCATCTTTTGTTCGTAAGTGTTTCGTTTTAGCTGCTAAGCCACTCTCACTTTGCACAGTTACATACGCTCCTAAGGTATACGTTTTTTCATTCCGTTCCCGTCTACTAGTCGTACCAGAAGATTGGTTGTAATGTCGTTTTCCTGGAGGTACTAATAGCGTAATGATCGCATCTACTAGAGTGGTTTTTCCAGACCCATTCGCTCCTGTCAATAGAGAATTTTTACAATTGGGTCGCAATCGCCAAATTTTTTGATCAAAGGTGCCCCAATTATAAATTTCTATATATTGTAGTCGATACCCTCCTGTTTCTGCCGTGCCATTTTTTTTACTCATTCTTGTTTATAATTTTGAATTTTCAATGCTTTAATTTTGAATTGATTGTCAGCGCAAACGAAAAGTCGTTTCTCTAAAAGGTAATCAATTAATAAAAGTTATAAACTTTTGAAATATTGGGTTGAAGTTACAAATTTCAACCATCGGATTTCGTTTTTTCAATGAGTTATATATTACAATTTTGACTTTTCATTTGCCCTAAATAAATTGTTAACATTGTAGGATTGTCAACATCAAGTGGACAATCCTAAAATCCCTAAATCCTACAATCCTAATAGTTTTTGTTTGATTTCTTCTAGTTTCTCATTATTAATTTTCGCCTTAATAATCCGGCGGACTTCAAAGTTTTTGACATCTTCTTCATACCCCTTTACGGCTCGTTCTTTTAAAAAACCAAGTTTTACAACGGTATTGATATAGACATCGAAGCGTTCCAATAACTTCACCTTATCTGCCTTATCCTCAAAAAATAATTCAATGCGTTCTTTTAAATCTTTATTGGTAATAAACAAGGTTCTAGAATCTGTGTTTTGCACATCAAACTCTTCCAATGCTTCTCGAATGACTACAAGTAGTAAGGATACCTCATAAGACAAAGGCATTCGACTAACTAAGCGAGGCACTTTCTGTCCTTCCATTTCATCAGGTTGGCTAATAAAGGCAAAGCCGTCTTGCTCATTCAATAATAACTCTACTCCAATAGTCGCAAAGTATTCTCGAATGGGCCGTTGATAGGTGATAAGATTCTGCCAAGTTTTTCGATCTTCATCATAAATGGCGTTTTGAAAAAGTTTGACTATTAAGGGCGCATATGGAGGTATGGTGTTTGTTTTTTCCATTGTATTAAAATTTTA
>CAYOBX010000504.1:0-4554 GCA_964402245.1 uncultured Saprospiraceae bacterium
GATGGGATGCTCAGAATCCGTCCAAATGCCGAAGTTATTGTTTTGTCGTTACTAAGAGTATGTCTATTTAGAAGTTTTATTTATCTGGCAAAAATGCCTTTAAAACTTCCCTAGTCAAATCCCATCGATTAAAACCTTGTCGCCCATAATCTAATCCTCTTCGTACAATAACCAAATCATGCGAAGGTACCACAATTACATATTGACCCCGATTACCCGCCGTAGAATAAGCGTCCTTTGGAACGTCTGTTCTATCATCTGGCACCAGCCACCATTGTCCACCATAAAAATTTCCAATAGTAGAAGTAGCAGGCGCAGGCGTTCGTACAAAATCAATCCAGTCCTCAGAAATAAGTCGTTCTCCATCCCACATACCACCATTTAAATAGAGTAAGCCAAAGCGAGCTAAATCCCTCGCATTGGTATACACTTGACTACTTAATACAAAATCTCCAAAACGATCCGTACTTAGAAAAGTATTCCGCATACCTATTTTATCTAGTAATGCTTTTCGAGGGAATTCTGCATAGCTCTGCTGATCGCCTAAGGCTTTTTTCATAGCAAGAATAGCTAAAATTGTATCATAATTTTCATAGTCCCAAGAAGTACCAGGCTTTCTGATTAAACCTCTATTTAATGCACCATTGCCTATACTCGCTCCAGCCCAATAAGCCAAACCTGAGCCTGTAGCATATTCCATACGACGACTGTCTACAGTATATAAACCACTAGACATATTTAGAACATGCCGTAAGGTAATATCGTTCCGTGGATCAGTTTCAGGAAAAGATTGTTTAGGTAAAAAAGTCAAACCCAATGGCTCATCCAAATGCATCTTCCCTTGATCGACTAGCATGCCTATCAAAGTAGCTCCTATACTCTTGGCAGTAGACCAAGTTCTAGTTTTAGTACTTAGATCAAATCCGTCTGCATATTTCTCTACTATAATATTTCCTTTATGAACCACTACTAAACTAATAGTTGTTTGTTCTGGTGTAGCTCTATTAAAAGACCAATCTATGGCTTCATTTAGTTTAGCTGGGTCTATATTTTTAGAAAGCTTCGGCATTTTTTTAATCAAATCGCCATTCGGCCATGGAATGTTTGCAGGATCACCTTTAAGTACGGGCAATCTTTGAATAGGTAAACTATCTATAAATTCAAATGTTTGGTCAGGTGGAAGCATGACACATCCAATCCCTTCCCGAAAGACTGCTCGCATAGTAGGCGTTCCTCCTGGTAAGCCAATAGCTACTGATTTTCTATTCCAATCAATTTTATAATCTCCTCCAGAAGCCGTCCCTATAGGCTGTTTCAAATATTTTAATTCTTGGTCATATACTTGTTCCAATGTACGATTGGACGTAAATAATCCATTGCAAGTTAAAATTGTTTGTACTCCACTTTGGATCATATCTCTATTGGCTCTAAAATAATCATAGGATTCTTTTTGTTGAGCTTGGAGCGGAAATAGGTAAAAAAGAATGCTTACTAAAAGTAGGGTTTGTTTCATAAAAATAATTTTATATAGAACCTTGGGCTGAGGAGAGATGAGGTGCAATTATTACTTAAATTTGAACTTAATCAAGCCTTTTTATAAGCTGACTTATATTCTTTTTTATCAACAACAATTTTGGCAATAATTTCTTTCATGATTTCAGAAGTGCCACCATAAATTGGCAATACTCTTACATCCCGATGAATACGACCAATTGGATATTCTTCCATAAAACCATAACCACCAAACATTTGCAAACAATCATAGGTAATCGTATTGGCAAGATCACTTGTTTTTAATTTTAGCATAGAACATTCCTTAACCACATGTTCCCCTTGTGCTAATCGGTAACTAGTGTGATTCATAAATGTTCTCCATGCTTCTATCTCAGTTGCCATATCAGCTATTCGATGTCTCAAAACTTGCAATTGATTAATCGGTTTTCCAAACGCACTTCTTTCTGATATATATTGTAAGGTAATATCTAGCGCATATTGCATGAGTCCCATATTCGCTTGGGCTAAGGTTAAACGCTCTACTTGAAGGCTTTCCATCATATAATAAAACCCTTTTCCTTCTTCCCCTAATAAATTCGCAACAGGCACTTTTACATTATTGAATGCTAGTTCTGCAGTATCTGAACAACGGATACCTACCTTATCTAATTTACTTTTTGTTACCCCTTCACTATCTAAGTCAATGACGATCATAGAAATTCCATTTTCTGTTTTAACAGCTGTCACACAATAGTCCCCATAGTACCCATTTGAAATAAAGGTTTTTGAACCATTTACAATGTAATGATCTCCCTGCAATTCAGCAGTTGTTCGAAGTGCTTTTAAATCTGATCCTGCAAATGGTTCTGTCATACCTAAAGAACCAATTAATTCTCCTTTCACACTAGGTACTAAATACTTTTCTTTAATAAATGAGGATCCAGCGTGGGATAAATAGTTCATAGCCAAATAAGAATGTGCTGAAATCACCGTACCAAAACCACTGCTACCAGTTCGTCCTAATTCTTCGCATAGAATAGTAGAGTACATAAAATCAAGTCCCATTCCCCCATACTTTTCCTCGACTTCTAAGGCTAGGAAACCCATTTCTCCCATTTTTTTTAAAACACTTCTATCCACCTTACCCGCTTCTTCCCATGCATTGATATAAGGAATTACTTCTGTTTTAAAAAAATCCTGTAAGGTGCTGCGAAACAATTCATGTTCCTCATTAAAATATAAATTTTTCATTTTTTAATTTTATTAATTAGAGCTACTAAAGTACAATATCTTTTACGTAATTATGTTCTCGTCGAATCTAAATTTAGCAAATAATTTCCTAAAATGGCTAATCTTTTGTTTCTTCACCTCTCGTAATTAAAATAGACTTAATACAGCAACTTAAATAAATGGAAGAATATAGAAATCCTATCATCCTTACGGCAGTCGCATTATACATGCTCCTTTGTATAGGCGTAGGTATTTGGGCACTCCGGCGGACCAAATCCACCCATGATTTCTTTATGGCAGGTCGAGATTTAGGCGTAATGGTTACAGCATTTGCGGTATTTTCAAGTACTTTAAGTGGGTTTGGATTTGTAGGAGGGCCTGGTTTGGTTTATAAGCTAGGGATGAGCTCCGTATGGATGTTTGTCTGTATCATAATGGGCTACAATCTTTCCTTCTTTTTGTTAGCCAAGCGATTACGATTACTAGCAGAATTAGGAGATGCCATTTCTCTACCTGATGTAGTAGCCTTGAGATACGGAAAGGAGTCTACAAGATTCTTAGTAGCTGTAGCAATTGTATTGGGGGTATTAGGCTATTTAGCTACACAAATATTAGCGATGGCAGTCGTGCTTAAAGATATACTAATCGAAACGGAGTTTTTAGCTAGTATTAGCATCGAAATGTGTGTGCTCATTTCCTGTTCCATTCTGGTTTTCTATAGCGTTACAGGAGGCATTGTTGCCTCCGTTTATTCTGATTTGATACAAGGAGGAGTGATGGTAGTTGCAGCCACCTTAGTTTTTTTTACCGTCATTTATACTTTTGACGGAGGATTTAGTGAGATCAGTCAAACTATCCAAGAACATGATCCTGAAGCAATAGGCCCTTGGGGAACTTTAGGAATGATCGGTTGTCTATCTTGGTTCTTTGTCTTTGGTTTAGGAGGAGCAGGTCAACCCCATGTCATTACCAAAATGATGATGTATAAAAATGTAAACGATGCTAAGTATATTCTACCTGTTTCGATTTTTGGCTATTTGTTTTCTGCTTTATTATGGATTGGTATTGGCTTAGCAATGCGGGCATTAGTTTTACAGGGGGTACAACCAGAATTAGCGACTGCGGATGCCGCTGCCTCTCAGTTTTTACAAAACTATGCGCATCCTATTTTAGCAGGTGTGGTATTTGCAGGACTATTTGCTGCGATCATGTCTACTGCGGATGCTTTTTTGAATATAGGTACAGCTGCGGTTATGCATGATATACCCAAAGCTATTGGAAAGACCATCAAAAATGATCTCTTTTGGGCAAGGGTAACAACTGTTCTTATAACAGTATGTGCTGCTATTTTTGCTTTGTATTCTGGAGATCTCGTTGCTATATTAGGAGCCTTCGGTTGGGGCACTTTTGCTGCTGCTATTGTTCCTGTTGTTGCTATTGGTTTTAATTGGAAACGTGCGACTGCTTTAGCAGCTAATACGGCTATCATTGCTAGTCTTTGTATTAATTTTTTTGTAAAATTATTTAAGGTAAGTATTCCTTATAGTATTGATGTTGGGGCATTGTCTTTGGTGGTTTCTCTGCTTTTGTTTTTTACTATTTCTTTGTTGTCTAAGCCTCCTGTTTTGGATCGAGATGTGGAGGCAGTGATGGATTTATGATTGGGATAACACGGACTAGGATGGATAGGATTATAGGATTGATAGGATTCTTAACAAAATTTTGTTTATACGCTAGCACAATGCAATAGGCTTGTGCCAGCGTAAAAAAAGTCACGCACAGTATCCTATCAATCATATAATCCTATTAATCCTAATCCGATTCACCCGC
>CAYOBX010000505.1:0-4549 GCA_964402245.1 uncultured Saprospiraceae bacterium
TTTGTAAGACGGATTACTAATCCACCGAGTATATTTCGCAAAAGTAAATTTAATTCATCTAGTAGCCTATAAAATCATGCAAGAATATATCAAAGCAAACAAAGCCCTTTGGAATCAAAAGACGACAATCCACCAGAATTCTGATTTCTATCAGATGCCAGCTTTCTTAAAAGGAGCTACTTCTTTACAACCCATAGAACTAGCCTTATTGGGAGATGTCAAAGGGAAAAAAATTCTTCATTTACAGTGCCATTTTGGACAAGATACGATCTCTTTGGCTCGTATGGGTGCTGAAGTTACAGGAGTAGACCTGTCCGACAAATCTATAGCCAAAGCGAAAGAACTAGCTAAAACGCTAGAAGTGGATGCACATTTTGTTTGCTGTGATATTTTTGAGGCAAATCAGTTTGTTGAAGGACAATTTGATATAGTTTTTACTTCCTATGGGACCATCGGTTGGTTGCCTAAGCTTGATAGATGGGGACAAATCATCCAACATTTTTTAAAACCAAATGGACAATTGGTATTTGTGGAATTTCATCCTTTTATTTGGACTTTAGATGATGCTACTTTTAGCCAAATTACCTACTCTTACTTTAATGTAGCACCTATCATAGAAACACTCAGTAGCTCCTATACAGATGGCCCTACACACGCACCTATGACTTCTTATTCTTGGAACCATCCTTTATCAGAAGTATTTCAAGCTTTGATGACCAATGGAATAGCAATCGAGGATTTTCAAGAATATGATACCTCTCCCTATAATTGTTTTCCTAACACTATAGTTGTCGATAATGGCTTTCAAATTAAAGGAATGGAAGATAAATTACCGATGGTTTATTCAATTTTAGCTAAGAAAATCAATAAATAATGCTATGCATTCAAATATTAAGATTTTCTTAACTAAGTTATAGCGATCTTTTTTTCTTTTCCACTAAAGAAAAACTATATTTGACATTATTAGAAAATCAGAAAAAAACTAGTGAGTTTATAAATTTAGTTTCATCAATATTCTTTGAGTCATTAAGCAGGAGGTCGGCCCTATTAGGTTCGACCTTTTTTTTGTACTTTTAAAAGAATATTCTATATCAAGTAGTATGTAATTAACCATATAAGGGATGGGTTAAAACTAAACAGTCACAAAGAAATCAAAAGATTTTTTGTATTCTTTTGTACTACCTACTTGTAAAAGTTTGCAAATAAAAGATAAGTTTATCCAAAGACCAAAAATAATTAACGGTTTTAGACGTGTAGCGGCGACTAAAGTTGCCGCTACACTAAACATCTACCTTGGATGCTAAATATGTGTTTATTTACGGCTAAGCCACTTTGAGTCTTTTGTGGTTTATAATTATTATACATTTACTTGGTTTACTCATCTCCTCCTTTAAACCAAAACGGACCTACTATGAAAAAATACAACGTTAAATGTGGCAAACGAGATTTGGTACTAACTAAAAGTCAAATCTATGTAGGTATCAAACCTCAATCTTTTAACACAGATCCTCACCAAATTGGTGTTCAGAAACAAGTGTTGCGACATCTAGGTGGCTTCCAAATGGTTACCCTCAATAAAGATCAAAACTCCTTAGACGATCAATTAGATAATCTTCGTAAAAGTAGATCTATTGCTGTTGGCACACATGTCTACTATGCAGAAGGTAGTAAGCGCCCGATTATTCCTACTGGTGAAATTTTTATTCATTTTAATAACAAAACCAATCAAGAAGAACAAAAGATTGTTTTAGATGAATACGCTCTACAAGTCGTCGAGCAACGATCTCCCAACTTTGTGATTGCAAAAGTCACTAAAAATTCTCCCAACCCACTCAAAGTAGCAGATGCCCTCCAAAATATTTCTATGGTGGATAGAGCAGAACCCGATTTGGATACCTTATTAGACGAATATGGACCAGAAGATCGAATTACAGATGAATTGTTTTCTCATAGCTGGCATTTAAAAAATAATGGCTCCGTAGTAGATCTTAATTATCCTTTGAAAGTAGGAGCAGATGCTAAAGTAGTGGATGCTTGGCAAAGGCTGGGGAATTTGGGGAGTAAGGATATAGTCATTGCGGTTATTGATAATGGATTTGACCTGACGCACCCAGACTTGAATAGTAAAATAACCAAGCCGTATGATATCTGGAATCAATCTTCTAGTATTATCCAGGGAGATCCAAGATTTACTCATGGAACCCCTTGTGCTAGTGTAGCCTTGGCGGCTGCTAATGGTAGAGGTATTGTAGGTGCTGCACCAATGGCTAAATTTATGCCGATTAGCGGTACTTCTTTTAGTTTTCGGGCAACAGAGCAAATGTTTGATACGGCGGTCAAAAATGGCGCAGATATTATTAGCTGCAGTTGGGGAACGACCGACATCAATTTTGCACCAGGGGATTTAAAAGAAGCAGTCATCGCTAAAGCAGCTAGAGAAGGGAGAAATGGAAAAGGTTGCATTATTTTATATGCTGCTGGTAATGATGCTATAGATCATGTCAATTTTTATGGTGCTCACCCTGATGTTATCTGTGTCGGGGCAAGTACTAGTCAAGATAAACATGCAGATTATTCTAATAAAGGAAGAGAGCTAACGATCTGTGCCCCTTCTAATGGAGATTGGCCAATCATTGCTGCTAGAGCCAATTGGGATGAAGGTACTTCTGTTAGAGGAGATGGCGACTTTAAATACTGGGCAGATGGTCGTTCTAGAGGTACTCAGTATAAACACTTTGGAGGTACCTCTAGTGCTACTCCATTAGTCGCTGGTATTTGCGCTTTAATGTTATCGGCTAATCCTGATTTGACAGCAAAAGAGGTCAAGCAAATTTTATCTGATACTGCCGATAAAATTGGGATGCCTTTCGAATACATCAATGGGCATTCTTTAAAATATGGCTATGGTAGAGTGAATGGCGATAAGGCTGTAGCAGAAGCTATCCGCAGAAAAGGAGGAAGTATAGCTACAGGTGGCAGCACTAGTGGTACCGCTACAGGTGGTAGCACATCTACTGCTACAGGTGGTTCTACCACAAGACCAACTACTACCCCTAGTACTAGACCCGCTGCATCCGCAGGTCAAGGTTTATTCAAATTCGATGTAGAGCGACAGGCAGCCAAAGGCTATGGTGTACAAATAGGTGTATTTGCAGAATATGCCAATGTTTTAGTAGCCGCAGAAGCTCTCCAAAGAGAATTTAATCGCCCAACAGTCGTTAATATTAATGAATTGAATGATAGAACGGTCTATAAAGTAATTGTTGGTCCTTATTTTAGTAGAGGTAGTGCAGATAGTGTGCGTCGACAAATGGAAAGATCTGGACAGCGAGGCTTTGTAGTTAATCTAGATCAATTCCAGTCTTTGGCCTAATAATTAGTGCTTATTACTCATAAGCAGCAACTTAATCCTACAAATCAAATAAACCTCATTAATGACATTAAAATATAGATTATTAAAAGTAGGATTGTTTTTCTGCATTTTGACGGTAGGGGTAGGTTGTGACCAAACCACTAAAGAAATAGCCAGAGAACAACTAGCCTATCAGGCTCCCGTAAAATATTATGAAGGCTTATTTACCTTGACCTACTACGAAAATACAGGTGCATTTTTAGGGATGGGAGAAAATTTTTCTCCTTTTATTAAATTAGCTTTTCTAATATTTCTACCTTTCTTAATTTTATTAGGTGTCACATTTCATATTTTTAAAGATCAGTATTCCTCTCTCTATTTTTCAGGTTTTTGCTTATTGATCGCTGGTGGAATTGGCAATTTAATTGATCGCTGGATAGATGGCTTCGTCGTTGACTTTATGCATATCAACCTAACAGATGTTATTCGAACGGGTGTTTTTAATTTTGCAGATGTATATATCACTCTGGGTCTTTGTTTGGTTTTTCTGCATTTATGGCGAGATAAATAAATAGATTTATTACCCTTTAATAAACCGTTTTATGAGAACACTACTACTATTTCTTTTCTTAGGCAATTTCACAATACTCCTTACTGCCCAAAACATTCCCGCAAGAGATGATGGAATGACTATAGAAAAAATGGACAGCATTTTTCAATTAGAAGCACAAGAGATAGATGGAGAGGCTGGAGCTTGGCAGCTATTTTATCAAAACAGACTACTCTTTGTCTTAACTGCTCCTAATCAAAATAGGATGCGTATTTTCACCCCTATCAGTGCAGAAGAAGAACTCGAACTAGGAGAAGAAAGAATTTTACTAGAAGCTAATTTCCATACGGCTCTAGATGCTAAATATAGCATCTATAATGGATTTATCATATCCGTTTTCACCCACCCATTAAAAGAATTAACCGCAGAACAGTTAAAAGATGCACTAAGACAAGTAGCTTTGCTAGCAGAAAACTATGGCACTACTTATTCTAGCACAGGATTGTTTTTTGGTTTGGATGGCGCAGAAGAGGAACCTGTCGAGAAAGATACCCAAGATAAAAGAATCAATCAGAAACCTCAAAAAAAGAATTAAGTAACGACGAAAGAATAAATTGGTCATCTGGACGAGGTTATTTTGTTCTCAG
>CAYOBX010000506.1:0-4531 GCA_964402245.1 uncultured Saprospiraceae bacterium
TTTAGAATTGATGCCTCCAAAATCCCTATTTGTCGAGCTGGCATTAGCCAGCGAGGCTATAAAAAATAATCTGTCGAAAGTCCAGTAACAGTAACTTCGGCAAAACAATTGTAGGTAAATAGGAAGAAGAACGGATATAAAAGAGTTCAAACCATCTCCTATACCGTCTTTTCTTCGGAGTAACTTTGGTAACTTTGTATTAAAGTGTATAAAGGCTAGCAATAGCTGGATTTTTAAGAACAATTTAACAGGACACTTTTAATAAAAGCTTCAATAAAAGGCTTACCTTTGCGCCCGTTTTCAAGGAGAGGCTATTCTCTCTAATTTAATGAAGTCATTTATACAAAAGTGAAAGACTTCACTGATCAAATTCGATCAATTAATTTATCCGATATGGAAATCAGAAATATCGCTATTATTGCCCACGTAGATCACGGTAAAACTACCTTGGTGGACAAAATGATTATTGCAGGTAAGCTATTCAGTGACCATGAAAAGCCTGGCGAATTAATCATGGACAGTAATGATTTGGAACGAGAAAGAGGTATTACTATTGTATCAAAAAATGTATCAATCACTTACAAAGATGTGAAGATCAATATTATTGATACTCCTGGTCACAGTGATTTTGGTGGAGAGGTAGAACGGGTGTTGAATATGGCGGATGGGGTACTCCTTTTAGTTGATGCTTTTGAAGGCCCAATGCCTCAAACTCGATTTGTATTATCAAAGGCTATTGAGTTAGGTTTGAAACCTATCGTAGTTGTCAACAAAGTAGATAAAGAAAACTGTACACCAGAAGAAACGAACGAAGCAGTATTTGATTTGATGTGTAATTTGGATGCTTCAGAAGAACAGTTAGATTTCCCAACTTTATATGGTTCTGCTAAATTTGGTTGGATGAATGACGATTGGAATAAGCCTACAGATAACATTGTTCCTTTATTGGATGCCATTGTAAAGCACATTCCTGCACCAAAAGTAGAGGAAGGAACGATCCAAATGTTAGTGACTTCTTTAGATTATTCTAAGTATACAGGTCGGATGGCAATCGGTCGTCTACACAGAGGGGTACTGAAGTCGGGTATGGATGTAGCCTTAATTAATAGAGAAGGAGAGCAAAAGAACTATAGAGTAAAAGGTTTATTTACTTTTGAAGGTTTAGGTAAGATGAAAGCGGAAGAGGTGGTAGCAGGGGATATTTGTGCGGTACAAGGTATTGAAGTATTTGATATTGGAGATTCTATCACAGATAAGGAAAATCCAGAAGCACTACCAACGATTGATATTGATGAGCCAACGATGTCAATGACTTTTACCATTAACGATTCTCCGTTTTTTGGTAAAGAAGGTAAATTCGTTACTTCTCGTCACATCAAGGAACGTTTGGATAAAGAATTAGAAAAGAATTTAGCATTAAAAGTAGAAGCTACTGGTTCTGCGGATTCTTTTAAAGTATACGGTAGAGGGGTATTGCACTTATCTGTTTTGATCGAAACGATGCGTCGAGAAGGATATGAACTACAGATTGGTCAGCCACAAGTAATTGTCAAAGAAATTGATGGCCGTAGACATGAGCCAGTTGAGGATTTGATGATTGATATTCCAGAAGCTACTTCTGGTAAGGCAATTGAAATGGTGACGAAGCGTAAAGGGACGATGTTGTCGATGGCTCCTAAAGCAGATCGAATGTTACTACAATTTGAAATTCCTTCAAGAGGGATTATTGGATTGCGTAATGTATTGATGACTGCTTCTGCTGGTGAAGCGATTGTAACGCATAGATTTAAAGAATTCCAGCCTTATAAAGGTGATATTCCTGGTAGAATCAATGGTTCTTTAATTTCTATGGAACAAGGAAATGCCATTCCTTTTAGTATTAATAATTTACAGGAAAGAGGCAAGTTTTTCATTAAAGCTAACCAAGAAATTTACGAAGGTCAAGTAGTTGGAGAAAATAGCCGTCCAGGTGATTTAGTGATTAATTTAACAAAGACTAAGAAGTTAAGTAATATGCGTTCTTCTGGTAATGATGCGAAGGTGAAGTTAGTTCCACCTATCGTATTTAGTTTGGAAGAGGCTCTAGAATATATCCAAGGCGATGAGTATGTGGAGGTAACGCCTAGTTCTATTCGCTTGAGAAAAATGTTCTTGAAAGAGCATGATCGTAAGCGAGCTAAGAATGCTTCTTTGGTGACGGTTTAGGTAGGTAATAAGTAAGAGGTAAAAGGTAATAAGTTTTTTACTGCTTTACTGGGGAAAGGTGATTCTGTTGATTCAGGATCACCTTTTTTTGTTACGTAGCTCAAGCTTCCAGCTTGAGAAAAATACTTAAGCTGGAAGCTTGAGCTACGTATGAGCGACTTAAATCTTCTGAAGTATCTCCTTACCAAGTTTTCGTTTTAACTCTCCATCTTTATTGATGACATTAATAAATTGAATTTGACAATCAATTTCCGAAGATTCATCTAGGAAAGGGGTAGCCTTAGGTTGGCCCATTTCTAGACTAGCACTTGGAAATATTAGCACTCCTTTCTTAGCCTTAAAATACCTACAATAGATATACATTTGTTTCAAATCTTCCATAGATGGACTGCCAGATTTTAAAACCTTCCACTTCGTATCAAGTACTGTTTTCGTCCCATTCATTTCTATAATAATATCAGGCCGAATAGAACGGCGTTGCCAAAATGGGATACTTCTTTGGCGACTAATTTTGATGGGAATACCAGAGGTGTTTTTTAGTTGCTGAAAAATATATTCTTCAAACAAGACATTCATATCAAACAGAATAGCTAATAATTGATGTTGCCCATATCTAATATCTGAGCTAAAATTCATTAATATTAGTCGAGCTAATTCTATTAGTCTGTTGTAGGAACGGTATTTCGGATTTTGTAATAGTTGCTCAAAATCTCTTGGTGTCCATTGATAGGATGGGGGACAAGGAAAAGCAATTTTTACTTGGGTTAACAATAATTGTAATTGGGGAGGTAGATATAATTGCCGAAGGACTTTCAGTGCCTCATGAAGCACCTGCGTCAGTAAATGATGTTCTTGAAAGGCTTGGTATCGAGTATAGAATTGCTCTGGTCGATGAAGATTATGCCGTAGATGTTTTGGTAGTACTAGCTGACCTTTGAGAAATTTATTATTTCCTTCTTTTGGAGCATATTGTCTAGGTATTCCTTTTTTTGTCAACGCTTTTACTTCGCTTAAGAATAAGCGAAAGTAGGTAGTCAATATAGCATTAGAACGAAGCTGGACTTGCCCAAATCCGTGGGTGTCTAACTTTATAAACTGGCAAGTATCTAACATATCTAATAATACTCGCTGCCACTTGTTGGGTTGCTCTTCTAATAAGCGATCTATTTTTGGAAGAATTTCAATGGTACATCTTCCAATTTGAATCACGCCTACGTACTGTGTAAACTTGACCCCCTTATATAATAGCTGATAATATTTACCTTGATGTTGTTCGTGGTAAATGGCCAATTTTTGATAGAGTGCTTTAGTGAAGACAATGCCATGCACGAAATCTCCTATTCGAATCGTTTGATGTTCATATACTTGTATAGCAGTAGTACTTGACATAGTATCAAAGAACGGTTATTTTAGTTACTTTTTGATGGAATTGAGTATTTAGTTTTATACCAGGAGGGGTTATTATTTAGAAACAACCCTACCAATGATAAAAATTTATTATATTGTGTAAAATCTAAATACTAAACATGTCTAAAGAAAACTTACACGACAAGCTGTTCAAGCAGACCTTTTCTGTGCGTTCAGAAGCAAAAGCATTTGTAAAAGCCTATTTACCATCTTGGGTGGTCCATAAATTGGACTTTAGAACTTTTAAGCTCTCCAATACTTCCTTTATTGACGAGAAAATGAAGGAATACTTTTCGGATTTAATATACACTTGTAATTGGAAAAGTGGAGATGCGATACAATTATCGTTTTTGGTAGAGCATAAAAGTTATTTACCTGAAACCATTCATTTACAATTATTGAGATATTTGCTGGAAGCTTATGATACGCAGAAAAGACAAAACAGACCTTTTTCTGTAGTGATTCCGATCGTTGTTTATCATGGTAAGCAGCGATGGGTGAGCAAAAAATTAGCAGATCATTTTGAGTTGCCAGATGACCGTTTATCTCGATTTATTCCTCAATTTGATTATGAATTGATCGATCTGAATGTAGTGTCGGATAAGCTGATTGTCACGATAGAAAATGGTTATTTATTACGAAGTACTTTTCTGCTCTTCAAGCATAAGGATGATAAAGACTATGTGTTGAGGCATTCTAGAGATTTATTTATATTTGTAGAAAAGGAATTGAATGAAGAACAAAAGCGTTTATTTGTAGAAATATTTTTGCGGTATATTTTTGCCGCATTTAAATTTGAGAAAGAAGAATTTTCAGAATATACTCAAAAAGTTACAACTATGACAGATTATGTTCCTGGTAGTTTATATGAACAAGCAATAAATATCGGCCTTAAAGAAGGAGTCAAAAAAGGTATAGA
>CAYOBX010000507.1:0-4531 GCA_964402245.1 uncultured Saprospiraceae bacterium
CTTACCACTAAACTTGTAGTGGATATGTTTTTAGCAAAAAAAATGATTCAATACTTTGGTCGAAATTAAAATGTAAATGAAAATTGAAATTAAAAATACACCTCGTGCTAGTTTTAATTTTTATTTCAATTTTAATTTTCATTACAATATTTTCATTCCACTAGTAATGAACTAATAATGATGGAAGTTTGGTCGGTAAGAATTGTTGTAAGATCAGAATTTTAGCGATCTCAAATAGCACAATTATGTATTGTTATGCTAGGCTCACTAATACAGGAATGCGAAAAGTTCTGGTTGGTATTGGATAACAACTAAAAGATAGTTGCTCCTAGAATTGTATAAGATAAAACGATCACGAATGATTCTTTCTATTACTTTTTATATTGTTCAATAAGAGCTAAGGTGTAAGTAATTTTGTGTGTAAGGAATCCTCTGGTTAGGAGGATATAAATAGCTCTCATAGTAACATGAGTGTATTGTTAGAAAGTACTGTGTGGGTACTTCTTTAGAACACTCTAATCAAAAAGTAGTCATTTTTTTCCAGCGTCAATGGTTAGTCAACTTCTAAAATATCTTGTATATATTGAGGAAAGTAATAGATCGTTCTGCGAGTAAATACTATAGGAAAAGAGCGCGTTAATACCCTAATCTCACAGTAAGATTTATGGACAGATACGGCTAACTTTTAAAATGTACAAGGATAAAATTGATAAGAAGAGATAGGCTTAAGATAGGGCTCGTCTAGATAGCGAGCTAAAATTGTGGGTAACACCTCATGGCGGTGTTGGATGTCCATAGACATCATACTTAAAATCGTTTTTAACATGGGATACATATGGTAATGCGACCTTCCTATATTGTAATGGTATCAGACCATTTTTTTGTAGGCTCCTATAGGTCACATTTAGTTTTCTCATAGGATATTTTTATAATGTCAAAATCTATTCCAAAAACACATTTTAATAAAATTAATTTAAATATTTTTATTATTTGTTGGATGGTAGCACGGAATTTATTCCGTACCATTATCGAGCGAAGCGCAGATAATATAGCACTATCTGCGCTACGCTTGATAGGTGTACGGAATGAATTCCGTGCTACCCATTTTAATGAAAATGTAAATTAAAATAAAAATTAAAACACGTAACACAAACGTCATGCTACATCAAGTGTTTTAATTTTAATTGTTATTTACATTTTAATTTTAATTGTTTCCTCACACCCCAACAGACCGCAACTCTCCTAACCAAAACTGATGCCCTCCATAAGTCCCCCCATATCCAATATTTCGCTGAAAACTATGCTTAGAAAAGCCATTATCAACTACAATATTTAAGATACCTGGCTCACAATTTTTATTCTTTATAAAAGGAACTTCTACCACACATAATCTTTTCTTAAATGGTTGTGGCGCAAGTGTTGTGACTTTTCCTTGCTTATTTGTATGGCTGATTGTAAGGGTAGTATTGCTTCCAGATAAAGGAGTAGCAATCAATAATTGATCTTTAGCTCTATCCATAATACCACCCATAATTCTATAATACCGCTTTACTGTATTCCCATTGCTTAGCTCTATTTCATATAGACCTGATTTGACTTCTACGGTTTCATAAGAAAAATTATTAGCTTTATTGTAGGTCTGAAAATGCTTCATTGCACGAGAATCTTTTTTGTGGTAGAAGTACAATCTAATTTCTCCAAAACCATTATCTGGTCCTATGATAATCGGCGTACCATTATATACTTCTTTCCCGTCATGCATCCGTGTGACTTTTATCTTTACTTGCTCTCCATTCTTCTTGTATCGCTTTTTGCCATAGACCCATTCATTTCCATTTTCAAATGTTTCGTATAGATAAATTCTCGTAATACCGACCCACTCGGAAGAAGTGTGATAATCATGCATATCCATAAATATCTTATCGCCAGGGATATTCATGCAATAAAATAACTTTTGATTCGCCATCCATTGTCTACATGGAATTCCTTCAATAGTAGGTAGCAATGACTCACAAATGGAGAAAAACATTTCTCGATCTGGGTCCACTGTACTTTGTTCTAAAATAGCATAATACCGTTGATTAAAATCTTTCGCAAAAAAACGTCCAGAGGTCATTTCGTATTCCAATGCTATTTTATGAAAGGCTTCAGCCCCCAAATAATAACGAGCTAATTCCAAGACATTAATGCCACCAATACTACTCTGAACATTTTGGGTAATTAAGGCATTATCTTCTATCCTAAAATCATAGTTATACCCTAAGGTAGAACCGTATACTAATCCATCAGTTGATAAATCATCTTTAATTAAATTGGCTACCCCCTCTGCAAAGAACTCTTCAATTAATTCCGTCTGTTCATCAAATTGATAATTCTTCGTAGCGAATAATAATTGCTTGCGAGAAGCATGAATCAATTCGTGGATGAAATTATCTTTTGTTGGAGACAGATGAATCACATTGGTAGAGGGCAAATAAAAATCACTAGCTGCTTCCTGTACTTTTACGACACCTGGTAATGCTGTTTTTCCATAATACTTTTCAAGGAGTGGCTTGATTTTTTGAAACTGTAAAAGATCGGCTCCCTTCAAATCCACCTCCAAATCGTAAGTTCCTAATTTGGGCCTAGTATCTAAACGAATAGACTCATAATAAGTAGGTGTTCCTTCTACTCCATTTACAACGGGCCAAAGTACCAAAGTGACTGCTTTATCATTGGTCTGCAAATCATGAATAGAAAAGGAAGGCAACACATCTTCTTCGGCAGGTGCTACCATATATAACAATTTTTCTTTGTTACTATCTAATATTGCGTAATGTACTGAATCAATATTTGCTGGTCGTTGGATTTCTACAATGCAAGAATACGGTAAGTTGTTCGTTACTTTTTTCACCTCTACCATTACTCTTTTTACGGAAGTAAGTAGAGACTTGGGCAGATTAATTTTTCGAGAATGGACAGGTTGGGTGACAACTGGTAAAGTGCTTTTGGAATAAATCATGTTATTGGTTTTGGCTTATAATTTATAATATTATCTATACCTCATTCCTTAGACCAATAAATTGATGAATAAATTATTAAATATATTTATTTAATATGTGTTTGTATACAATTTGTCATTTTAACTTTTCCCGTTTAAGTTATAATATGTACTCGCTCGTAGCACGGAATTCATTCCGTATCACAACTGATCGAGCGCAGCGCAGATTAGTTGTTTCTAGCAGATTAGTTGTTTCTATCTGCGCTTCGCTCAATAGTCTCTCGGAATGAATTCCGTGTTACAAATAAGAAGAGGGCAACAATGCACAAATGCATTGTTGCCCTCCAAATTGATAAGCAATCTTATCAGATCCAAGTAAAAAACTTGGATGTATATTTTATCTTTTTACTTTTACGCCAACTGCTACAGGGCCTTTTGGTCCCATCTCTACTTCAAAAGTAACAGAGTCTCTATCTTTAATTTGATCAATTAAGCCCGCTGCATGAACGAAGAAACTTTCATTCGTTTTTGGATCAATGATAAATCCGTATCCTTTTTCATCATTAAAAAACTTAACCGAGCCCTTTCTAATCACCTCCCCTGTATCAAAATCACCTGCTTTCGTAGCACCAAGAACGATATCTTCTACGTTAATCTTTTTCTTCTTTAATGGATCTGGCTTTTCTGGAGTCAGATTTCCGTTTTCATCTACGTACATAAAATTATCACCTGAAACTTTACCCTCTAATAGATCCTGTTTTTTCTGTTCTTTTCGCTCCATTCTTCTTTCCATCTTCTCCTTTTTCCTTTTCTGTCTTTTCTTTTCTCTTTCTTTTTTATTAAAAGTTTCTTGTGATTTACCCATACTTTGATTTAAATTAAAAAATATCACTCTCTGACAAATTTAGTGTTCAAAGAAAAAGGAAGATCATAAGCGACCAAAGGAAGCGTTGGTTTTTCTTTTTCTTTGATTGTCTTGACTCAGTTTGTCAGAGAATCAAGTTATATAGTCATTGTTAGTTTTTTTCGGAAACTTAATGTTATCATAAAAATTCCCGCTAAAAACAACTTTTGGACTGCGAAGATAAGCAAATTAGCGCAAAAAAATTACATTCCAATTAGTTAAATGGCTATGAAGGTGGTTAAATCTTGTTAAATGCTACACTTTTTAGACATAGACGACAAAATTTTCATCCTTCCTAATAAAACAACACTTATTAGCCTTTATTTGTTCCCATATTCTATAAAATTTTACGTTCTTTGACAAATCCCGTGATTGGAGTAGATTATCGAAGTTTGTAACCAAAGGCCGTCAGGCTAAAAATATTACTTGAAGATGTTGGCGAAGATGGCAAGCACTTTCAAAGTGCCAGCCATCTCTGTTGCTCAAGCATAAGTGATTGATCTTCAGTACTGTTTTTTCTTAGCCTGACCCTCGGCAACAAGTATGTTTTATATTCTTCTTTAGAGGCAGCAATTTTGTTGGGCATTTTTTCAAAAATGCCCAACAAAATTGCTGCCTCTAAAAAACTATTAAAATCTACTGTTTGC
>CAYOBX010000508.1:0-4521 GCA_964402245.1 uncultured Saprospiraceae bacterium
TTAACGTTTTTAGCCTAATTTTTAACGAATACATTTTTATAAGAAAACCCTTTAAAAAGATATTTCTCAAAACTAGCGACAACATATTTGAACTCGGAGACGGAAAGATCCAGCGTTATATTTGTTCTCTGCATCTTTGCGCCTCTGCATTCAATACCCTATTTTGCTTGCAAAATTTATTTATACCTTTTAGACAACTTCATAAGAATTTAAACTCAAGTAATGAAAAATTATAAATTGATAATGATCCTTAGCTGCCTATTGAGTATAGTAGGTTGCACGGAAATTAATAGCCAAAATGTTCAAAATATGGTGACACCTGATTCTAAGGATTTTAATGACTATTGGTATAGTGGAGAAGCAGAATTAACTCGCTATCAATTAGAACAAGCAAGATATGGAGAAGTGCATAAAGGAGATGCGGTACTTATTTTTGTGACAGAAGATTTTTGGACAGATAAACAAGTAAAATATGAAGGCGGGAAACGGACCAATAAGGTACAGCCTATTTTAAAACTCAATTTTACTCGAAAGTTTTTTACGGGAATTTATCCTTATTCAATGATGTCCTCCATCTTCTCCCCTATAGATGATAGTCAGCCAACTTTGAAGGTAACTACTTCTTCTCAAGAGTGGTGTGGACACACCTTTTCTCAATTAAATTTAAACAACAATAAATATAAAGGTAAACTCTTTTCTTATTTTCAGGAGGAGGGAGACCGTGATTTTACTATAGATAAAGCTTTACTAGAAGACGAAATCTGGACAAAAATTAGGTTGAATCCTGCAAGTTTACCAACTGGTAATATTAAACTTATTCCTAATACGCAGTTCCTACGATTAAAACATCGGGATACTGGTGTGGAAGAGGCAACAGCTTCTTTGAAATCTTTTCAAGACGCTACGCTCTCAGATCAAGCCCTTAAAAAATATCGAATAGAATACAAGAACTTCAAAAGAATATTAGAAATTACTTTTGAAACAGAATTTCCATATACCATTGTTGCTTGGGAAGAACAAGCAGAAAGTGGCTTCCGAAATCCTCAAATCTTAACAACTCGGGCAGTAAGAACCCACTCTGTCAATAGTCCGTATTGGGGGCAACATAATTTAGAAGATGCTAAATTGAGAAAAGAATTGGGTTTAGATGAAAGTAATTATTAGGTTATGGTATAGTCTAAAAGATATTTCTCAAAGCTAGCGACAACATAATTGAACGCAGAGATGCTGAGATGCAGAGTTAAATGTGTTCTCTGCACCTCTGCGTTCAATACAATATTTTGCTTGCAAAATTTACCATATTTGGTATTCATCATTCATCATTTTGCATTCATCATTTAACTAACTGATCCTGCATGCGTTGTATACACATCTCCATCATTCGTTTAGTTAACTTACTCTCGTTGCTAGAAAAAATTTGATATTCTTCTATTGTAAACTGTCCAACCACACTTCCTACTAGTAAATTCCTGAAATTTTGATCTCGTTGTAATACTTGTTGTATATAAGCCAATTTCTTTTCATTGGATAAGTCATTAAAGACTCCTTTTCGTTTAATAACATATCGCCTGAAAATGGCAACTAATAAGTCATTTTGAAATTTTAAGATTGGTCGTAATACTTGATTTTGGAATTGCTCTAGTTTAGTAGTGGCATTCTCAATGGCAATAGTTGGAATATTTGGACGGAGTTCTTTTAACTGTTGAGAGCGTTGCATAGTAAAACAACAAGTCAACATATCTTTTGTTGCACATTTGTAAACAAGTCTTATAAAGAAAGAAAAATGACGGATGTTAAACAGATCAAATGGAATAAAGAGATTTACGCCATTGAACTAAGCGCAATTCAATAGAAAATAGTAAATTGCCATCTGATATAAGACTATTCTAATAAGAAAATACAATAGCAATGAAACTGCACCTATTTTGTTTGAAATACCTCTTTATTATCTGTCTTTTATGTCCAATGGTCGCTTACACACAACCAGCCAATGATGTATGTGATCAAGCAATAGAGATTGTCGATATAGAGAATTTTTGCTCTAATGTGGGCAGTTTCTCCAATGAAAATGCTACTCCTTCAAATTTCAATAGTGGTGGGGAACTATCTGCTAATGGTAGAGATGTCTGGTTTAGATTTACCGCCGTGGCTAGCCATGTTTCTATTACAGTAAGGGGCTTGGGAACAGGCGGAACATTGGTTAATCCAGAAGTTCAATTGTTAGCCGATAACGATTGTGGCAATGAATTTCGGGTGCTGGATAGTGAATCAAGTGGTTTTTCAGATATAGCAGAACTAAATAAAGGTGGATTAACCCCTGGCGGTTCTTTTTTATTTAGAGTACAAGGCGTCAACGGAACGGAAGGAACTTTCCAAATTTGTATCAATAATTTTTTCCCTCCCCAAACACCGGGTAGTGATATAGATATAGCCTCTTTTCTTTGTGACAAATCGTCCTTTATAGTTGAAGAAATTGGAGGAGCAGGATTAGATGATAACGAGGCAGATGATACTTGTCTAGATGTTGGCGGTGTATTTGGTGATCTTTTTGGGGAACCTACAGAGCAAAGCTCTACTTGGTTTACTTGGATTGCTGCAAATGATGGTACATTAGAATTCACTTTAGATCCTTTGAATCCTTTAGATGATATTGATTTCGTTTTATTTGAATTACCGAATGGGATTAGGAATGGAGATGGGAAAATTGTACTGCGTTGTATGGCTACTGCTTGTGAGGGACCTACAGGTTTAAATGCAACTTCTACTGACTTACAAGAAGATGCAGATTGTGATCCAGGGGAAGATGGATTCGTGAGAGCCATTGAGATGGAAACAGGAAAAGCTTATGGTTTATTAATTAATAATTTTACAGAATCAGGTAGTGGTTTCTCTGTGGAATTCGGAGGAACAGGGGAATTTTTAGCTCCTATTTTAGAGATTACGCCTTCTGAAGAGGATAGAGTCTGCCTTGGTGCTCCAGTATTTTTTAACGCTAGCAGTTCTCCTTCCACTTCTTCTTCAAATGCAAGTGGAGGGATTGTATCTTATGATTGGATATTTGGCGTTGGAGCAGACCCTGCAACTGCTACAGGACTTAATCCTGGGCCTGTTAGCTATAATATTCCTGGTGAAAAAACGATTATTTTAACAATTACCTCAGAGCTAGGCTGTAAAGTAACGGGAACAGCAGAAACTAATATAATGGTAGATGATTGTTGCTTGGATGTAGCTATCTTATCTGAGTCAACCGAATTTATAGCAGGAGAAAGTGTTACCTTAGAAACAAATATATCAAGTGCAGTTGGGGGAATAATTTATCAATGGACTCCAGTTGATATACTTAGCTGTACAGATTGTCCGAGTCCAGTCATCACCCCTACGGAAGATGTCACAGTTTCCTTAATGATCATAGATGAGCAAGGTTGTGAAGCTAGTGAAACATTGGTCATTGACGTTGAAATTATAATCGAAGATATTTCTATTCCTTCTGCATTTACCCCTGACTTTGATGGGACGAATGATCGCTTTACCATCTTAGGTGGAGGGCCAAATGATAGAATTGTTTCTTTACAAATTTATACGCGTTGGGGTAATTTGGTGTATGAAGTGGAGAACCTCCAATTAGGGAACCAAAGTGGCGGCGGCTGGGATGGTAATTATAAAGGAGAACGATTGCAACCTGATGTTTTTATTTACCATGCTATTGTACTAGAAGGAGGGGAAGAAGTAGCGTATACGGGGGACATTACTTTGATACGTTAGAGCCTCCCGCTAGATGTTGGAATGTTGATACCACTTAATTGAGGATGTACAAGGTGTTATAGGTATTCCTCCATCTGGACCTTAGGATGGCTGTGGTCGTGTGGGAAAAGTTTGTACTGCTTCCAAAAAATATGGATTTGCCTTGGCAGATAGTTAGGGTCGCATTTTAAGCTCTTCTAAAAAAAAAATCCTCACTTAATATTGTAACGTTTATTTCTACCCATCCCTAACAAATATTAACATTATTCTGTTGGTATCTTTTTAAGAATGAGAACACATAGTTTTGTAACTTTGATCAAGAAACAACAAAATAATACCTACCACATTTAGACGGATTCTTATACTCTTATTTTTCCTTTGAGTTCAGTCATAGTATCAACAATACTCCTTCTCTCAAAAAAAACTAAGAACAAAATAACCTCGTCAAAATGTAGTATTTATTCTTTCGTTGTTTCTAGTCGAAAATACTCTATTCGAATAGCTTCATTTTCTTAGTTTTTAAATTTTATCATTCTCAGCTTTTATTGGAGAACCAATTCTATTAGGGATGGGGTAGAAATAAATTTACAAATTTAGGGTAGCTTATTATGTTCTTATTTTTTTTCTTGAAAACGGGAGTTATGTTGATATAGGGACTGTTTTCAAGGAGAAAAAGAAGAGCAAAAGAAGCAGCATAAATTGTAAGTTTATTTTTAACCCATCCCTTAGTAAGTGTCAATCCCACATCGACACCCTAATCTTCTATTGTCTAATTTCTAA
>CAYOBX010000509.1:0-4519 GCA_964402245.1 uncultured Saprospiraceae bacterium
AATGCCGCATTTCGACGAGCTTATTTTGTTCTTAGTTTTCTTGAAAAATCCTTGCATAGCAGAGCTACGGAAGTATTTTTTCAAGGAAAATAAGGGCAAAAGAAACCGTCCAAATGGGGTAGTTATTTTTTTGTCGTTACTAAGTGCTAGGATTTACTTAATTTGATTAGCAGACAAAAATATACATTTTTTAATCACAAGAGATGAGATAGTTGCTATTCTTAACCCTTTCGAATAATAGGCTGGAGTACGTCGACAGCAATAAGATCACCAATATTTAAATCATTGGCAGTAGTTTTTTCTACACTCATTTCAATAATTTCTTTCCCAACTAACACTACAAGTTTAATAGATTGTCCTTCTTTTTGAATTGTTTGAATGATGCCTTTTATGGTAAATGAAGTTTGATTTTTAAATATTGCGGAAGGCATTCCTCTTTTAATGATTTTACCTTGTTCTAGGACAATAACCTCTTCTGATGTTTTTAAAATTTCAGGAATATCGTGGCTTACTAAAATAGTGGTCAATTGATAGGCTTGGTGAATTTGTATAAGATATTCCTGCAATTTAGTTCTCATGGTCGTATCCAGTGCAGATAAAGGTTCATCCAATAGTAACAATTTAGGTTGTTGTACAAGTGCACGAGCCAAAGCTACTCGTTGTTGCTGTCCACCTGAAAGCGTCTTAGGTTTTCGATTCTGTAATGCGCCTAAGTCCATCAATTCTATCAAATATTTAATAGGGTTTTTTTGTCCTTTTTGTAAAGCGAACATCAAATTTTCTTGGACGGTCATATTGGGGAATAAGGCATAGTCTTGGAATAAGAAACCAATATCTCGTTTTTGTGGAGGGATGTTAATTTTCTTAGAAGTGTCTAACCAAGTCAATCCATCTATAATGATCTTCCCTTTATCTGGCGTCATTAAGCCCGCGAGAATTCTTAATATAGAGGTCTTACCAGCTCCTGATGCTCCATATAATGTGAGAAATTTTTGCGACTCTACTTGAAAAGCAATTTTAAGTGGACCTTTCCCAGAAGAAAAATGTAATTCTTTTTCTAAAGCTATCTCAATCATGGTTTGGGCTTTTTAAAAGAGTTGTTTTTAAATAGCCACCATTGATGAGATAGATGGAGAGTAATATTAAGAAACTTATAGCAAATAAAATTAAAGAATATTGATTAGCTGCCACATAATTTAAAGACTCTACCTCATCATAAATAGCGATAGAGGCGACTCTGGTTTTACCTGGTATATTTCCACCAATCATTAGCACGACCCCAAACTCTCCTATCGTATGCGCAAAGGCCAAAACAATGCCTGTCAATAATCCCGGTTTGATATTAGGTAATAAAATTTTTCTAAAAGTAATCCATTTTGACTTTCCTAAAACATAGGCAGCTTCTCTCAAAGAAGGGGGCAATTTAGCAAATCCAGACTGTATAGGTTGTACCATAAATGGCAAACTATAAATCATTGATCCTACGACTAAACCTGCAAAAGAAAAGACCATCCGTATACCAAAGTGATCATTTAGCCATGCCCCTAATCCGCTTGTTGGACTAAAAACTAGTAACAGATAAAATCCTAAAACCGTAGGAGGTAAAACCAATGGCATGCTCACTAATGTTTCTATTATTGGTTTAGTTTTGCTATTGGTATAGGCTAACCAGTAGGCTAATGGAAGAGAGATTATCAGCAACAATATAGTTGTAATAAATGCTAACTTAAAAGTAATTAATAATGGTTGCCAGTCTAGCAAGGTTTTTATTTTATTGCAAAAAAATAAGGAGTAAAATTATTTGTTTGAAAATCACTAAATATTATAGTGATTTTGGTTTAAGACTCGGCAACAAGTATGTTTAATCTTTAGAGGGAGCAAATTCATTTTGTTTTTTATAAAAACAAAATGAATTTGCTCCCTCTAAAAACTATAATAGCAGCTACTACTTGCCTAGTGCTAAGACCTTATTCTGCATAATTTAGAATAATCTATAAGCTAGATTGATTTTTCTCATTTTGATTTTAGTACCCATGTTCTTGTAAAATGGCTTGTCCTTTTTCAGACAATAAAAAATCATAAAACAATTGCGCCTCTCTAAGTTTATCTGGAGTATTTTTTAGTAGAACAATCCCTTGTTCAATAGGTGAATATAAGGAAGTATCTATTGTAATCCATTGCCCTTGCCCTTTTACCGTAGGAGACATTACAACAGATTTTGCCGTAAAGCCAAGTTCTGCCACCTGCGATGTAATAAATTGATTGGTTTGTGCAATACTTTCTCCAAAAACCAATTTCTCTTTTAAAGTGGTGGAGATATTTAAATGCTGAAGAACTTCCATTGCAGCTTTTCCATAGGGAGCAGTTTTAGGATTAGCCAGCGCAATATGTGAAATGGAAGAAGAACTTAGTAAATCTAATGAAAGATTATTGGATTCAGCGAGACTCCATAATACTAAAGTTCCATAAGTATATATTTTCGGTTCGGCAATGGTCAAGCCTTCTTGGTATAAAACTTCGGGATACTTCATATCTGCAGATAAAAACACACTATAGGGGGCACCTGCTTTGATCTGAGCCGTTAATTTTCCAGAAGAACTAATGATCGGTTCACATAAAATCCCCGTTGCTTCAGTAAATGTTTCTAAGATAGGAGGGATGGCAAATTGCATATTAGCTGCGGTGGCAATTAATAAAGGTTGAGGGCTATTGTCGTTACAGCTATGCAAAAAAAGGCTTGCTATTAAGCCTAGTAATATAAAGTGTTCTCTCACTAACTTATTCTTTAATTTTTAATCATTCAATAAAGCCCAAGGCAATCTTTTTATCCTTAGGAAAAGGTAAGGCCTTTCTATCTACTTGATCGAATAATACGATCACTACTTTCATGGTGCTTACCAATTCCTTCGATTTGGTATTATACATTTCATGTAAAATGGTAAATGCTTTATTTCTAATCTCTAATAGCGTAGATTCTATATATAATAAATCGTCTTCAAATACTTCTCTTAAATATTTTATTTGTTGTTCTACGACGACGACACCAATATTATTTTTTCCGACTACATCTGTCAAACCTAATGCTACATTAGTATTTCTGCCAGCAAGTTCAAATTTGTTAACGTAATACATCACATTCATGTGTCCATTAGAATCACATTCCCAAGTCATCACTGCCCCTTTATAAGTTAATTCTTTTTTCATGGTTTTTATTTTTCGTTCTTTGACAAATCCTGTGGTCAAGGATGAGCAAGCACTGTTTGTGAACCGCAAAGCGAATGGGTGGCCAGAAGCAAAAGCGACCAAGATGAGGGAGTATACTCCCGAACCGCTTGCGAGTGGGTGGCCTGATTTTTCTTTTTCATTGACTCTCTTTCACGGGATTTGTCAAAGAACCTTATTTTTAAATACAGAGGTCAATTACTGCTCTGTACCTCTGCATCTCAGCGTTTAATAGTATCTCCATAAGCAGCTTTTTGCAATTCTCGCCAAGTTAATAATTGAATATTGTTTTCCTTTAATAATTGGCGACATTTATCACTAGTGAAAAAATCAAAATCTGCTTGTCGCCATGCTGCACCCCATAATGGATGATTAACAGACAAAGCTTGCATCTCTGCATCATCAAAGGCAGTATGTATTAGTAAAACTTGAATGCCTGTTGTAAGGTTCGTTAATACGCTTTCATAATAGTCTGCCATACCCGATTCAAAATCTTTAGGTTCTGCCGTGTATATCTTTTCAATTATAATATCTGTTGCTTGCATCTTATCTCTAAATTTTTGAGAAGAGGCTTTTAAGAAAAAACGATCAACCATTACAGGAATCTTATATTCTCTTCCCAATTTTAAATATACTTCAAATACTTCTGGTGAATTAAAAATTAAACAACCCATATGTGTATCAAAGTGAGTTGGATTAATCCCCATATTAAAAGCCTTCTCAATCTGTGCACGTAATTCTATTTCTACCTCGGCTGGTTTTGCTTTTTGCCCAAAAGTCTGACAATTATCATAAAAGAATCCTTGCTTATTGATTAAGCTAGGTACTTGATCTTTAGAAGCTACTGGTCCCCATTTCATCCATTCCCATTCACTAGTTAATGTTAAATGTAGGCCTAAGTCTGCATCTGGTCGTTCTTTAGCAAAAGCCGCTATTTCTCCTACCCAAGGACAAGGCATCATAATACTACCAGAATTGACCATGCCTAATTTCATTGCTAAGATAGTCGCCTTATTTTCGGAATGAGTTACACCTATATCATCTGCATGGATAATTAACAACTTTGCATCAGGTGCATACCCTAATTTTTGGGCGATAGTCTGCTGTGCAGTGAGATAGGAGAAGGCGAGTAATAACCAGAATAGGGTACAGAATATGTGCTTGTTCATTATGCTTGATTTTATTTTAAAAGTAAACTTAAGAAAAATCATAAACAACTTCTGTTTAAGAGTATGTCTAAAGATAGACTACTGGACATTTTGAAGAACAGAGAAGCGAGAGCAGAGAAAAGAGATAG
>CAYOBX010000510.1:0-1299 GCA_964402245.1 uncultured Saprospiraceae bacterium
TAATTCAACACGGAACTACTTCGTAGTCACGCAGATAACACGGATTTTGTAGGTCGTGAGGATAAGCTTTTCGCCACAAAATAGGAATAATTTTTATTTCTGAGTGGAAGTAACACTTAGGATGGGTCGATACGATGCACCATATTTTGTATACCCGCAATAATTTGATCTAACTCTTTAGGATAGTCTACATATTGAACTTTCCGACTATCTTGTCCAAAGATATTAATGGTAATGACTTTGCGCCTATCACCGTATGCTACCGCAATTCTTAGTGGAATAGGTTTAGGTTTTTGTTGCTGGCGTTTGCCACACATAAGAGATTCACAATCATACATTCGCTTCATATCAAAGAAGCCTTTATCAATGATTGCTTGAGCAAATCTTTCTAACTCTGTGCGAGAGATGGTTTTTTTGGTGACGAGTAAACCATCTTGTTCGCTTTGAATCTCTCGGATGAGCCGACCATCGTTTTTAATATGAACGTAGTCTTTGGTGACAGGATTAATCCCTCCGTAAAAGCCACCGCCAGTTAATTCTATACTAATATAAGTTAAGGATTCTTTGGGGGCTTTTTCTTTCTTCTTTTTCCTTTTTTTTCTTTTTGCAAAAGACCACCATCTTTTTTTTGCCTCTTGTGGATTGTCAATTTCTACTTTGACTAGAGGCAATTCGTTAGCTGGTTTTATAAAAGGGGCTTCTTCGGAAGGGACATTGACAAAATGATATTGGTAGGTTCCTCGACTATTATCTTGAGTAAATTCTAATATTAGGACTTGTTTGTTTACAGCAGCGATTCTAAACTGCTTGATATGCTTGAACCGATAGAATAAATCATCTTCCACCATTCTCCAGGTGCCTCTAGAAAACTTTCCATTCAGATACTGTTCATAAGTATAGTTGTATCGAAAATAAAGAAAGTATTCATAAGTATCCTCTGCTTGGTGAATGATGGTATTGGATTCTAAATGTAGTGCATAAGCATACTTCCATTTAGTTTCTACTACTTTTCGTTCATCAATATCAAAATAGGCTTTACTGTTAGCCGATTGTGCAGTGGCTGAAGGCAATAGGTAGCCGAAAATAAATAAATAGCATAGTAGCCTGAAGAATAACTTCATTGTTGGTAATTGTGTGTAGTTATATGTGGAGGCTTTGGTAGAATCGAGAGGAATGTGTCGCTTTCTTATGTAAAAATAAACAATATTAATTATTAAAAAGCATAGAAGCTTGTCTAATATTTAGCATTTGGGGAGAGAGTAGAAGGAGAGTGGTTGAATAAGAAGGAATGAGAAATGA
>CAYOBX010000510.1:1399-4519 GCA_964402245.1 uncultured Saprospiraceae bacterium
CATTCCTCATTGAGAAAATTGTCTCCTAAAATCGGAAGCCTAAAGTCAGTAGGAGACGATTTCTTTGATCATCAAGAGTTACTAGTTGTTGAGAAATATTGGATGTATAAGGACTAAAACCTTCATTAGTAGTAGATAGGGTATAGACAGCGTCTACAAAAAATTTCTTTTCCCTGAAGCCAATACCTGCACTATACTCAGGATTGGTGAAACCTGATTCATCTGCAAAGGGGGTACCTGCTACATTAACACCCGCTCTAAATCTTAATTTCTTTAAGGCATACTCTCCCCCGAATCTTATTAAAAGAGCAGAAGTAAATTCGTCAGATACATCTTGGTTTAAATCATTAAAAAAACCAGTGTTAACACTTACTCCATCTGCTGTACGAGGTTCTTTAAAAGAAGCCCCTCCATAGTTGATATATTCTACCTCTGCACTGATGAAGCCTTTTCTTTTAATGAATAAGGCACCACTACCAATAAATCGCCAAGGAGTCTTTAGGTCATAATCAAAAGTACTCTCAGGCGAACTAGATTCTAAAGCACCATCATTACCCGTTCCATCATCTGTAAAATCATAGACTAAACTGGTTTGAAAATCATCCGTTAATCTGAATCTAGTTGGGGTATGCACGGCAGCCCCAATTCTAATCGCATTAGAGACTCTATATATAGCTCCTACTTTCAAATTTAGACCAAATCCTCTAGTTTCTAATTCTTGGGTATAGGATAAACTATTATAAAAAGGAATAAGATCTTCTTCTGTATCTGATTCTTGATAAACACTTCGTTCTGTAAAAGAAGCAATAGGAACACCAAGTGTTATACCTAACATCAATTTATCTCCTCTATATCCACCTAGTCCAAATACTAATTCATTAATTGAACCGCTTCTATCAATTGATTGATTTTTTTGAATAGGTGCCCCTGGCACTAGTTCTACATCTGTTTCATAAAATCTATCTAATTCTAGATCAAAAATGGCCCCAACGTCCCAAGCCAAACCTGTATCAAAATCATTAAATTCTTCAGGGAGTAGACCCTCGGCTTGTTCTTGGAAAAAATCGACATAAGACCCCGTTGTAGTTCCTTGATAAGAAAACCCTCCATTAAAATTAGCTAAGCGATTGATGCCGATACTAAAATTAGAGGTTCTCCATTTAGAACGTTCATTCACTACTTTCTTTCCAAATACAATTCCTATATTATTAA
The DNA here is from genome assembly GCA_964402245.1 of uncultured Saprospiraceae bacterium. Taxonomy (GTDB): domain Bacteria; phylum Bacteroidota; class Bacteroidia; order Chitinophagales; family Saprospiraceae; genus JAFMDF01. The sequence continues at coordinate 2,612 of CAYOBX010000510.1, forward strand.
AATTGAAATTGGTATTGTCTTCTGTGAAGGCTCCTTGACCCCCATCAACTAGTTGTGCATCTACAGAACTTAGAAAAAAGGAAGGAGTCATTGTAAATTCAGAAGCTTGATAAATACCTAAGCCTGCTGGATTGGTACTAATGACAGAGAAATCTCCTCCTAAAGCACCAATAGCTCCTCCAATTGCAACAGTTCTTGCAGTACCACCAACACCAAATTGAGAAAAACGTAAGGCATCTGCAGTAGTTTGGGCTGATAGATTTAGGGTAGTATATAGAATGAAAAAGAAAAAAATGAGTCGTTTCATATTTTTGGTTTTAACCCAGAATGTGAGAAATGCAATTATAAACACAAATAATTATTTTCCCATTTTATAACAAAAAAAAATGGGTGAAATATTGCTATTCCACCCATTTTTTCTACAAAAACTTGAGTTCAATCATTTTTGAAGTCAAATCCCTATATTATTATTGTCTTCTAGAAGAAGAACTTCTTCTTACAGAAGAGCTTCTTGAAGAACTACGTGGAGAAGAAATGCTTCTTGAAGAATTACTTCTCTTTGGTGTAGAATAACTTCTTCTGTTAGAATTGTTACTTCTTGGCGTAGAATAACTTCTTCTATTAGAATTGTTACTTCTTGTGCTGTTGTAGTTTCTATTTGTTCTATTACTTCTGTTGTAAGTTCGGCTATTAGTTCTAGTGTTTGTATTAGCACGAGTGCTAGTACTTCTAGAACGGCTGCTTCCTGCTCTGTCACCACTTTGAGCGGATCGGATAATTCGACTTGTTCCTCTTCTTACAGAAGAATCATTGCTTCTAGAGTTATTAGCACTTGTGCCTCTAGGACCGTAAGTTGCATTATTAGCACCTCTTGGAGTTCTAACTAGATTGTTACCGTAGCTAGTTGGAGGACAGTATGCATTAAAAGCACTTGCTGCACCAAATCTATTGAAAGAGTTAAAAGAATTGAATCTGTTGCCGAAGCCGTTACCAAATCCAAATCCTCTGTTGAAAGGATTTAAACTGTATGCTGAGTTGAAACCATATCCTGAGAATTGGTTTCTTGCGGCTCTTCTATAAGCGTTATAGCTGAACGGGTTTCCTGCATAAATAGAAACACCTGGGCTAAAAGCAGCATTATAATAAGCAGCATCTGTATAGAATGGTGAATAGTAACCAAAACCTGCATTAGAACTGTTGAATCTTCTGATTCTAGAACTGTAGTAGTAATCTTGGTCATCTAAGTAGCTATATTCATCATATTCGTCGTAATCTTCTGTAGCCTCTTCATAAGCAACATATTCTTCCTCTGCTTCATATTGAGTTACCTCAGTATCATCAGAAGGAATTGAATATAAATCATCGTATTGTGCGAAAGACGTAGTTGCGAAACCAAAAGTTAGTAAGGCAACCAATAAAGCAGAAAATTTATTTTTCATAATATTAGATTTTTAAAGTAATTATCGAGTAGCTCTTTCTTACAGGACTAAAATTATTACTTTTGCGGCTTAATTTTAGTTAAAACAGTATTAAAATGAATTTTATTTCTGTTAAAGTCGTATTGAGAACATACTTTCTTTCCCTCTTTAGACGGGAGAGTATCATTCTGAGTAACAAAGTAAATAAAAATTATTAATATCTTAACAATTAGCTTTTAAAAGTTATAAGTTGGTCGTATTTATTAACAATATAACGCTTAAAAACTAGAATAGGTTGATGAATATGCGTGAATTTTAAACACATATACAATAGTATATACAGTAGTCAAGCTGCAAACTTCTATTGAACCACAAAAGAAACAAAAGGACACAAAAGCAAAGTAAGGTAAGCTTTTGTGTTCTTTTGTGCCTTTTGTGGTTCATAAAATCACGTGCTAGAAGCAAACAAGCGTTCTTAATATACTAATTA
>CAYOBX010000511.1:0-4516 GCA_964402245.1 uncultured Saprospiraceae bacterium
ATGTAACACAACTCTCTGAGTTGTATTGTCGATGTAACACAACTCTCTGAGTTGTATTGTCGATGTAACACAACTCTCTGAGTTGTGCTATTTTATGGCACAACTCAGAGAGTTGTGTTACATCTGCATCGAACAACAATAAAAGTTTTGAAAAAAAAATTAACCATAATTAATTGGAGTGTAGTACTAATTCTTTACCTATTATTCTCCATTTGGCACGGCGCATTTGAAGGGCCATTAACGCCAGCAGAAATTGACGTATTTGTCGATAAGTATCAGACGCTAAATCCAGAAAAAGATACCAAAAGGATAAGAGCTTTAATGGAAAGTGATGATGGCGAACCAAAATACATGGTGAATGCCATCAAGCTTTATGACACGCCTCAATTAATCAATGGTAAAAAGGTGGGTGATACTTCTGCAGAGATACTAGATACTTATACCCAACATGTTTTTTCTTTTTTGTTGAGACATGGAAGTTATCCGATTTATAGTGGGAATGCGGTGTTTGATGCGGTAGAAAGATGGGGGGTGACCAATGCAGATGAATGGTCTTCAGGCGCCATTGTTCGTTATCGAAGTATGCGAGTGATGATGAAGATGTCAACAGACTCAAGTTTTCGACAATTTCATGATTATAAAATAGCGGCTATGGAAAAAACAATTGCTTTTCCTACTACTGCTATGCTTAATTTAGGGAGTTTATCGCTAATTATGGCTTTTGTGTTTATTATATTTGGGCTTATTGCTCAATTGATTATTAATAATTAGAGCGTCAGCTAAATAATTGATAATTTTTAGATGTCAGAAGTCAGACCGAAAAATAAATTTTTCTGTCAGAAGTCAGATTAGGTACAAGTAAACTATTGATTATCAGAATTTTAATCCTGAATTATCTGACTTCTGACAGTTTATGTAATAAACGGTCTGACATCTGACTTCTTTTCAAATTATCAATTTTATTTCTGACTATCTAATAAAATGGATGGCTTAATGGCTTGATTGTTTAATGGTTGACTCACATGACGTAAACCATCATACAATCAAATCATCTAGCCATCAAACAATCAAATAATGTTCAATAAAATACTTCCAGACACTATAGATGATACTTTTAAAGGCAACAAAATTGCCCTCTGGTTCTTCTACCTGATTACAGCCGTAACGGTTGGGAGAAGTTGCATTCATATATTCAAGTACGATGGGGGAGCACAAAGTATTGCCACCATTCCTTTAGATACTTTTACAGAAGGGGGAGCAGCAGTAGTCATCCTAATTTTTGCTTATTGGGGCTTGTCCCAATTGATGTTTGGTATTATTCAGGTAATCGTTGCTTTTAAATATAAATCACTAATTCCTTTGATGTATTTAATGCTGGTCCTTGAATGGGCAGGAAGATTTGTTATTTCATCTTTTAAAACATTAGAAACAACAGGACAAGCACCGGGCGGTATTGGGAATATAGTTTTGCCATTTGTTTGCTTTATAATGTTTTTCCTTTCAATTAATAGAAAATGATTGTTTGATGGCTCCGAAATCAGTTCGGGGTAAACTTTGACTGCTTGGTGGTTACGGCACGTTCGGCAACCATCAAACAGTTAAACCATCAAGCCATCTGTCAATCAAACCATCCTAATCATGTCAAATCAAGACTTAATAATAGAATCTATATCCGACGGAAACAAAATGGCGCAAGGTCAAACTAGAGCTTTAAGAGCAGCCCTTTCTGGTATCAAACGCAGGGGTATTTTAGCAAGATTACCTTTAATTTCTTCTTTGATTCCAAGGTCTACGTTGTCTTATGTAGGAGATAATTTACCCGTCAATGGGATGTTGGCACACGGTGGAGGGCCCATCCATCCAGTTGGTACTTTTGATGAGGCAAAATGTTGTGTGAATCCTTTAACCTTAGACCCTGATGACCCCGATTTTATTGCCAAGACATCAGGTGGTTTAAAATATATGGGTGATGATACTTTTGTACCTGCTCATCCTGAAAAAGTCATTGGCAATTTTACTGCCTTAAATCGATTTTTAACCAATGTCTCTAAAGATTTTATAGCCGCTTCTATTGACAGAAAAGTCATACCTCAAAAAAATGACCGAGAAAGAATTGAAGCCTATTTACATAGCGTTCGGGAATGTGATAAACTAGACCGAAAAATTATTTTAGAACAACGAGCCACCTTTGCTTTTCGGTCAAAAGATTGTAAAGACCCTAATGATTGGCGAGAACCTGTTACAGATACCATTCATGGGATTATGTTCTTTGAGTGGGGCGTAAAAGGTCAAAAATTCACGGGGGCAATTCTTGGAGGAACAGGAAAGTATACGGGTGCGAGTGGTGAATTTCATCGAGAGCGTTTGTTGGCGCCTAATTTTGCAGGGGCAGAGACCTTTCGGATTACCTTTCCTGGATTGCCGCAGCCTGATTTTTGGCCAGTTTAGAAATATATCTAAAATATCCGTTTCACCACCATTTCCTTTTTACCTCGACTGATAGGTATTAAGTGAGTACCAATGGTCAATAAATTCCCTTCCATAGCTATGACCTTGAAAGGTGCGCTCACATCACCCGTCAAAATTGATAAGCATATAAAGTTAGAATTTAATGAGGCCGAGGATGAATATATTTATTGGACGAACTAATTCACAAGGGCTATTTTGGGAGGTACTGGAAAATATGCAGGTGCATCAGGGGAATTTCATCGAGAAAGATTATTAGCCACAAATTTTGCTGGTGCGGAGACTTTTCGGATGACCTTTCCTGGGTTGGAGTTGCCTGATTTTTATCCGTAATAAGATTATACTTCTGGTTGGAACAGCTTAAATTAATTTGTAAACTGATTTTTTGAATTTTTAGCTATCAATAAATGCATAAAAATTAATCAATTTTGTTACTTTCGTAGTATTAGATTGATGATTTTTTTTGTAAGATTTTAGAAAATGATAGAATCAGAATACCTAAATAGGCTATTAAAACTATTTAAAACTACTTTTAATAAAGAGACCTACAATTCTTTATTCAACGGAGATCATTACTGGATAAGATAGAAACATAAAAATCAAACCTTTTGCTACGTACATCAAAAAGGAAAGAAAGAATTCCCAGATTTACTATCTTCTAGAGAACAAGAAATTCTAGCTCTGATAATGAATCAAGAAAGCAACCAATCTATCGCTAACATTCTAAATTTGTCCAAATCTACTGTCGAAACCCACCGTAAAAATATGCTTCGTCGAACAGGATTTTCTAACCTTCAAGCACTTGGATTTATTTGGGATAAAGTCAAATAAACATCCGCACCTAGTTCGATTAGTTTTTTCATTTCCTCCTTGTCGTTAATCGTCCAATAATGAACGGCCATTTTTCTACGATGTGCGGATTTAATCAGTCTTTTTGAAGCTAAATTGATACTACGGAGACAATGGAATAATGATTGTCTGATTACTTGATGTATTAACCGTAAAGGTTTCTTTTTGCCTCTGGGCAAAAGCCAGCTTGGTCCATTGGCAAATTTAAAATTCCTTATTGTTCTCTAATTGACTTGAAATACTAAAATACATCCAGCTAAAAAAGAACAAGAATCACCAGAATTTTTGGCTGTGATTCGTGCATTAAATTTGATTTCATGCTTTACTTCTGCTGCAAATACGCTACCTTACGTCTTTAGTAGACAATTAACTAAACTATAATTTAGAGTAATGAAAAACCTACTCAAAATATTTTCTGTTCTTTTTATTGCCCTCCTTTTGTTTATGGGAATCAGCTATCTCTATGCCAATGCTGGTACAGAAGAGATGAATGATGAAGTGCGGACTTCTTTAAATAAGGAATTTGTCAAGCTTAAACATGGAGCCATTCACTATGGGTGGAGCGGACCTGTAGATGGAGAAGTGATTGTGATGATTCATGGATTTTCTACCCCTCGATTTGTATTTATGAAAAATGTAGGGGCATTGGCAGATGCAGGATATCGAGTACTCACCTATGACCACTATGGGCGGGGTTATTCGGATAGACCCGCTGTCGATTATGACAAAACGCTATACGATGATGAATTATTAGCATTGCTCGATGCACTAAAAATAAAAGAACCCATCAACTTAGTTGGCTACTCTATGGGAGGGGGAATTGCAGCGGTTTTTGCGGGAACTCATCCAGAACGAGTCAAAAAGGTAGTACTGATGTCTCCAGCAGGTTTTATACGGGAGCAAAGTGGAATAAACAGTTTACTGTCTTACCCAATTATAGGAAAGTGGATAATGACTGTAATTGGGAAAAATACATTGATTGATGAATTTGATAAGCACGTAGCCAATGGAGATGCACCTAAAGAGATGGCGGATAGATTCCGAGAACAGTTTCAGTATGCAGGGGTGGAGCAGGCATTCGTTTCTACCATAAGAAACTTTCCTATGTCGAATATGGAATCGGAATATCAACAACTCGGAAAGACAAGCATGCCTAAGTTAATGATATGGGGTGCTAAGGATGCGGTCTGTCCGATTACGG
>CAYOBX010000512.1:0-4491 GCA_964402245.1 uncultured Saprospiraceae bacterium
CTACTGCTTGCCGATTGCTGAGAGCTTTATTCTGCACAATTTTGAAGGTGAAAGAGTAGATTGATTTTTCATTATGATAAAACCTTTTTATAAAGAACCTTAATGAATGGATTAAGCATTTACTTTTACAATTTAGGCTTATTAAGCTTTATTAGTTTACTCTTCTTACTGATTGGTCAGCAATTCCAACAGGTAAATAAATTAACTTTCCGAACTACCTTTTTCTCCCTATTCTTTGGTGTAATTTTTTTAAGTACGTTTTTCGCAGTGATAAAAACAGGAGGAAAAACCATTATGCTAGGTTATATACTGTTGGCAGTCTTTTATTTTTTTGAAAAAAAGAATGCTCCAATTCTATCCATAAAACCTTACTCCAGTAATCTACGATTTATTATTATTGGTTTACTATTTGGCGCAGCTTTCGTTTTTACTTGGTCCTTTTTAAGCATCGGTCAATTTGATTCTTTTCCTTATTATATACCAGGCGGAACGGAAATAGCTCAAAACGATTATATAATTAATGTTTTTAGATCTTATTATTTAGGGGCAACTGGGGAAGAAAATTACTACCATTTTTTTAATACTGTAGATGAGGCTTATCACGGACCTAAGCCGTATCACTATTTAGAAATGTGGACAACGGCTGTACTGACTAGTATTTTTGGAGGATTAGCAGCAGAGACATTCGCCTTAGTAATGATTCCCTTATATCATTTGATGGCTTTCATAGGTATCCTTGCATTATGGGAAAAATACCAAGCCGTTAAGTGGTACCATTTAATTTTAAGTGCATCCTTTTTGTTTTTTGCTGGATTACATTTTCAATTTTATGAGCAGTGGAATATATTGAATTTTAGTCTTCCCATTTTTACACACCGTGTAAAAATGTGTGTTTACTATCCATTTATTTTTGCCTTTTTATTACAATTTGATAAAGAAAAACCACAGCAAGCAATTTTAGTATTGCTTGGATTAATCCTTGCTACAGTTGTGGTTGCTCCTGCTCTATTAGGTGGTATCGCATTATTTTTAGCTTATCAATTTATAATCGCTAATAATAAAAGTGGTGTGATAAAAACAGCGGGATATATTACGACTATTGCCTTATTCGTTTTTCTATTTTATAAATTTATGGAAACAGGGCAATTTAATATTCGAGCTAATGCAGGAGCCAATAATGTTGTTATCAATCTTTTAACTAGTCTAACTACTGCACCGCTGGAAAAACTCGTCACATTATGGACTATATTATTACAAGAAGGAATTTTGTATTTACCCTTATTGCTCTTAGCTCTTTTGCTTTTTAGTATAGATAAAAAATTGTTTGCCAATCACTTTCCGCTCTTTATTCTAATACTTGGAATAGTTCTTAGTGGGGCAAGTATATACACTTTACTCAAAGGGCAAAAAGACGCTACACAGCTTTTTTATAATATGGCTAATGCTACGCTCAATTGTTTACTGATTTGGGTAGTTATTAAATTAATTAGCCAACTTTTCATCGCTACCCCTTTCACTAGACTTTCGTGGAAACATTATGGTATTGGTTTGGTCTGTATAGTAATAGGTACTAAACAGATTCCTTATGCCATCAAGCGGAATATCTACCCTGCAATGACCGCTAAGAAATATAGTGACGATTACCTTCATCAAATAAAAACATATATATTATCTGATAAGCAACCAAATATTGGCGCTGCTATCAAAGGGGGAAAAGATTATAGTTCTGGTTTTTCTAAACAAACAGCAGCGTATACTTTAGGGTATTATTTGGCTTATATGGAAAATGGTTCCATCGCTTTAAACATTAGTGATTTTGATATTCCTAATCTTAAATGGGAAGACCAATTAGACAGGGCATCTAATTTGTTTTGTCGATTTGTAGAAACACAAAAAGCTGCCAAAGAATTTGTATCTATTGGTCAGTCGCAGGTTGATTTTATAAAAAAATACAATTTAGATTTTGTAATTATTTCTAAAAATGGAACACTTCGGCAAGAATTACAAGCTATTGTTAAAGACCGTATTATAGATGAAGTATCAGGGGAGCGTTTTTTACTGGTACAGCTCAATCCTAAATGATGGCTATGAAGTCAGATGATTATAGTAATTCTAGCTTAGCAATCGGCAACAAGCACGTCAAATATATCACTTTATGATCGTTTCCTTCCTATGCGAATTGTAAAGTCTCATTGGTAGATTTCACAATAGACATTCGAGAAAATTTTCGCGCCTTAAATTCTTTTTGAACTTTATGTTTTGCTCTTTTTAATTGCATCTTTACGGCATCTTCTGATTTACCTAAAATATCCACAATGTCCTTGATAGATAGATTACTTTGATACTTCATCAATAAGATAGCTTTATCTCCTACAGGAATTTGATCTAAAACGATTCTTAATTCCTTAACTTTCATTTCAAATAAAGTCCGATCTGGCAATTCTTCCGCTATATCAAAGGTCTCATCAAAATCGTCACTTAGAATATGTTTATTTCTTTTTTCCTTTTTTAAAAGGTCCAAGCAATAGTTATAAGTGATGGAATATACCCAAGTAGAAAATTTTGATTTGCCCTTAAATTTAGACAGGTTTAAAAAAATCTTTAGAAAAACATCTTGGGTAGCATCTTGAGCGGCGGTTTCATTTTTCAGTAAAGAGATACACTTTTGGTAAACCTTCGATGCATATCTGGTATAAAGTAAATTAAAATATACCGCATCTTGTGTATCTAGATAGGATTGGATGAGTCTCTCATCCGTGGATTTGATTTTTTGTACAGACTGCTCCAAATGAATTTAGTTTGAATTTCTTGAGGTTGTGAAAAGGTAAAATATTTAGGGCTTGAATTTTTATGTATCCTCCAAATGGGATAAAAAATTGATTTGGAAATTCTGCTCGTAACCGCCAAATTTATTTGGCTGGTTCAATGTTTATTAGGAATCAGCCAAATAAATTTGGCGATTACGAAATCACTTTTTACACCGTGCAAAGTATAGTATGACCTTTAATATAGCGAGTGATTCTCAGGAGAGATTAGATACATTTTATCAAAAAAGATGCCATTTTTTGATAAAATAGCAGTTCTGTCCATATGAAAATTTTAATTCACCTTGATACCTTCTACCTGCAAACTGTATTCGGTTAAAAAATCATCTTTGGACATTCTAATGCCTTGAGGCGCATAATCGCCCATAAATTTTTGTCCCTCGACTGGACTAAAGTCTGCCATCTCTTCTTGAATAGGTGGAACCGCATCAATCTGTGCCTCAAAACTTGGATCAGCAAGCATATGTCTGAATAAGATTAAGCCTTTTTTCCAAGGCATATTCCATTCCATATAATTATACCCTAATTCTTTTGTCCGCTTTTCTATCGCCCCATTTTTGTCCTTACTCGCTAATACAATATGTACATATCCTTGCTTGTCCAAGATGGCATCTTCATCCTTTAAAGCATTGAAATTATAAGTAGCAGAATTGCCTAAATTAAAAGACCAGTATCTTACATCGGTTTCGTTTATATCAGCAGGCCCTGTCGTAAAGGACGGCGCTTTAAACTTAAAAACATATACTTCCTGCTCCTGTTTTGTAATGGCAGTGAGCAAATAACGATTATCATTATTGGCAATATATCCCCTAGTATCAATGGCATGAAAAGGGAGTGAATAATATTGTTTCTTTGATTTGGGTCCATCTAGTTGAACAGTATTTTCTGCCTTATATAATAGTCCAAGCCGCTCGACCATCCCTGGGAGACTTACATTTCTAACAATTGTTCTAAGACTTAAACTGGTGGGTAAATTAACAGGATGCAACTCAATACTCTCGACTTCATCTTCCATTGTAAATGCTTGAACAGTAGGGAGTTCCTCCCCTCCATAATCATCAATGTTATAATCATATAATCGAATAACCATTGTCAACATTTTGACATCATCTCTAAAAGGCAATAAATTAGGTAAGTTTTTATTTTTATGCTTTGACGGCACAATATAAACGGAGAAGTTTTTATCTATCTCCACAGAATCTTTATTCGCCACAAATGGATTGGGCTTACCTGAATCTGTTTCGATCTGATAATCCACTAAAGAACCTTGTGTCGTATTATCGCCAAGACTGTATACATTGAAACTAAAATATCGGGTATCTGGAAAAGTACCACTTATTTTAAAACCCATATTTTGATTTGTACGAGCTACAGTGTAAGAATAATAGTTCGCATATACATCTGGTAATATACCAACAGTAGTATCTCTGCCTATATGGGTTGCCCATACCGTGTTATCTGGTTCTATACTTCCTGCATTCAAAGCACGGACTGCTATCAACCAAGCAACTATCATAAAAAGGCTTATTCCTAGGAGAATGTATACTAATTTTTTCATTGTGTTATAATACTAATTTCTGAAAATATACCCTAATTTTTATTACGACAAACTATTTAGTAACGACGAAATAATAAGTTGGGCAATCTGGTTCTAATTATTTTTCAG
>CAYOBX010000513.1:0-4490 GCA_964402245.1 uncultured Saprospiraceae bacterium
TAACGTTTTTAGCCTAATTTTTAGCGAATACTTTTTTATAAGAAAACCCTTATTATTTGTATATTTCTATTTTAGTAAGGAACGTATTAAATAAATAATTAGAGGTATAAAAAACAATTATTTTTTATACCTCTAAAACGCCGCATCTCCGCATCTCTGTGGTCAAATTTTACTTTTCGGAGTGGGCTCAAAACTTAAAAGAATTAAAGAAGTGTATGGAAAATAAAATAAACTGCCAACATGTACTAGATCAGGTATATCAAACAATTCTTGATGAAAAAAATGAAGGAAAAGTAGCACAATATATTCCAGAATTATCTAGAGTAAATCCAGATAAATTTGGCGCACATTTATTAACTACACAGGGAGAAAGTTTTGGAGTAGGAGATTGTAACACTAAGTTTTCGATTCAGAGTATTTCTAAAGTCTTATCATTAAGTTTAGCTTATAGAATGGTAGGAGATAGTATATGGAAAAGAGTAGGGGTAGAACCATCGGGAAATCCATTTAATTCATTGGTGCAATTAGAGACAGATAACGGAATACCCAGAAATCCTCTAATAAATGCAGGAGCGATAGTAATTTGTGATATACTTGTTAGTAATTTAAAAGAACCGAAAAAAGATTTTATACACTTTATCAGAGAAATATCTTCTAATAAAGAAATCAATTATTCTGAGTCCGTAGCAGCGTCAGAGCAATCGGTTGGCTATCGAAATATTGCACTTTGTAATTTTATAAAGTCTTTTGGTAATATTGAAAATGATGCAAATGAAGTATTAGATTTCTATTTTCATATGTGTTCTATAGAGATGACTTGTGAAGAATTGACAAAAGCATTTATGTTTTTAGCTCATGGAGAATTTAAAACCGAACAAAATAATAAAGTATTAAATATAAATAAAGCGAAAAGAATTAATGCAATCATGCAAACCTGTGGATTTTATGATGAGTCTGGAGAGTTTTCATTCAAAGTTGGGCTGCCAGGGAAAAGTGGTGTGGGCGGAGGCATATTGGCCGTACATCCAGATAAATATTGTTTAGCAGTTTGGAGTCCAAAATTAAATAAAAAAGGAAATTCCTATAGAGGAATGAAATTTTTAGAATTATTTACTACATTGACCGAATCATCAATATTTTAAAAAAGTAACAACTAATTTCAATATGCGAATTATCAAATCTTTCACTTTATTTATTTCTCTAGCAGGAGTTTTATCTGTTTTAATTTTGAGCTGTGCCCAAATAAAAAATGCCACAGATACAGTAATAAAAGATACTACAGAAGCAGAAAAGGAGAGTATTGCAGATGTAGAAAAGCCAGCGAAACTTGTAAATCCTGAAGATTGGCAAAGTATCAAAGCACTGCCATTAGATCCATCAATAGAAGCACAAATAGATGATCTATTGCCAAAGTTGACGCTGGAACAAAAAGTAGGTCAGGTTATTCAGGCGGATAATGGATCTATCACGCCAGAGGAGGTTAAGCAATATCGTTTAGGCGCTGTGCTAAGTGGTGGGAATTCGGCACCTGGGCCATTGCCTTATGCGGATACTAAAACTTGGTTGACAATGGCTGATAAATACTATAATGCGTCAATTGATGAAGAAGGTGTTGAGGTAGCTATACCTTGTATTTGGGGAATAGATGCAGTACATGGTCATGCTAATCTTAGAGGAGCTATTGTCTTTCCGCATAACGTTGGGCTTGGTGCGATGAACAATCCTGACTTAATGGAAAAAATTGCATCAGTGACTGCTCATGAACTGACGGTATCTGGTCACGATTGGACTTTTGCTCCCACTTTAGCCTTACCGCAAGATGTACGTTGGGGAAGAAGCTATGAAGGATTTTCTGAAGATGCGGAAATTGTGAAGTCCTATGGAGGACGAATTGTCTATGGATTGCAAGGTCGTCTCGGAGAAGCAGACTTTATGGGAGATGGTCGTGTTATATCTAGTGCTAAACACTTTCTCGCTGACGGTGCCACAGAAAAAGGTGCGGACCAAGGGGATGCTCTTGTTAGTGAAGCAGAGTTGCGTAATGTGCATGCAGCAGGTTACTATAGTGCTATACCGGCAGGTGTACAGACAGTGATGGCTTCTTTCTCTAGTTGGCAAGGTAGAAAACTCCACGGCGACAAAGAAATATTGACGGATGTATTGAAAGAGCAACTTGGCTTCAACGGATTTGTGGTAGGCGATTGGAATGGTCATGGTCAGGTTCCTGGCTGTACCAATACCGATTGTCCACAGTCATTGAACGCGGGGCTTGATATGTATATGGCTCCCGATAGTTGGAAAGGTTTGTATGAAAGTACATTGAAGCATGCAAAGGATGGAACAATTCCAATGACTCGTTTGGATGATGCGGTGCGTCGTATCCTTCGGGTAAAAATTGCCTCAGGTATATTTACGAAAGGTGCACCAAGTACCCGTAAAAATGCAGGAGACGAAAGTCTCTTAGCATTGCCTAAAAATAGAGCTATTGCACGACAAGCTGTTCGGGAGTCAATGGTCTTACTTAAAAATAACAAGGGCGTTTTGCCAATAGACGCCTCGAAAACTATTATGGTAATCGGTGATGGAGCAGAAAGTATCTCCAAGGCATGTGGCGGTTGGACATTGTCATGGCAAGGTACGGGGCATACGAATGAGGAATTCCCGAATAGCGAGACTATACTGAGTGGTATAAGAGAAGCGGTTAATGCTGCTGGAGGTAAAGTAATTTACTCCCTTAAGGGAGATGCAAATGTAGCTGCTGATGTGGTGGTTGCGATCTATGGAGAAGACCCGTATGCAGAGTTTCAAGGTGATCTTCAGAATCTCGATTTTGTTCCAAATGGTTTTGATGTAAATAAATTAGCAGAATTTCAAAGTAAAGGAATTCCTGTGGTATCTGTTTTTTTATCAGGTCGTCCACTATGGAGCAATCCTGAAATAAATAAATCGGATGCATTTGTTGCTGCATGGTTACCAGGTAGTGAAGGTGGAGGTATTTCCGATTTATTATTTCAAAGAGACCCTTCTTTTGATTTTACGGGTCGATTATCTTTTTCTTGGCCATCTAGTGCGGTAGTATCGGAAGATGCGAAACCATTGTTTAAATTAGGCTATGGTCTTTCTTATAAAAATGCTGTAGCAATTAATCAACTTTCGGAAGAATCAGGTTTAGAAAATAGTGCCGTAGCGTCTACAGGGGAATTTTTTAATAAAGGTATTGCTGTTGCGCCTTGGGGACTATGGTTGAGTTCAGGGGATTTAATTAAACAAATAGCTAGCTTTCCAACATCTGTAGGAGGATTGCTTGTTAGTAAAATAGACCACAAGGCACAAGAAGATGCTTTGAGAATAAAATGGACTAAATCAGACTATGACCAAATGCGGATCAGTACGGCTGTACCGAGTGATATGTCTCGTCAAGAGAATGGTGCAATGGAACTTACTTTTGTTGCGAAATCATTTAAGACCAGCGATGCAATTGTTAAAATTGGTATGTGTAGTCAAGACGCATCTTGTGACCAAACCCTTGATATTAACATTGCCCCTAATGACTGGGCAGAATATCGAATAAGCCTGAGTTGCTTTGCTAAACTTGGTGTGGATATGAACAAAGTTAGTTCTGCATTAATGATTACCGCTGGAGAAGGGGTAGATATTGGACTAGGTAATATTCGTTTAGAATCAGACATTGATGCTAAGCCTGGATGTGACGGTAATTAAAAGTTGACTTAATATATAGCAATCAACACCAATAAAACAGGGCAAACGAAAAGTCGTTTTTATAATATGTTACTCATTGATCTGAAAATGAACAACGTTCCTTTAAAGAACGTCGTTCGTATACTGCTTACAATTGGATAGCAGTGTATGGCAGAAATGTATTACCTGCTAATAATGTACAAGGAATAGTCGCAATATAAGTTTATAATAGTAGTTTGAATTTCCTGATTATAGCCTTAAACTCATCAATTGAGTTTAAGGCTTTTTTTTTGTAATGATCAAAAAAGGTTCATTGACAATTTTGTATAAAATGTGCCCGTAGCTCAAACTTCCAGCTTAAGAGTCCTACTCAAACAAAAAGCAAGGAAATTTCCTCATTTATAAATAAATCTAGTTTCTGTTTTTTCCATATTCAGTAGTATGATGTTTAACGTCAAATAAAGGGTTTTTTTATAAAAATGTATTCGTTAAAAATTAAACTATCCATATTCAGTAGTATGATATTTAAGGTCAAATATAATTTTTGATAAGGGCATAAAACTAAGCTGGAATCAATGATTTGATACATTTGTCTAAAAAGTATTAATTTGCTTTCTAAATACCGTTCTTTGATCAATCCCGTGGTCAAGGAAAAAGGAGAAGCAAAAGCGACCAGAGGAA
Organism: uncultured Saprospiraceae bacterium; assembly: GCA_964402245.1. GTDB lineage: Bacteria > Bacteroidota > Bacteroidia > Chitinophagales > Saprospiraceae > JAFMDF01. The sequence goes on from CAYOBX010000513.1 coordinate 4,381, forward strand.
GCGTTGATTTTTCTTTTTCCTTGACAATTCTTTCACGGGATTTGTCAAAGAACCCTAAGTAACGACAAAAAAATAACGCCACCATTTGGACGGCTTCTTTTGCCCTCAGC
>CAYOBX010000514.1:0-4483 GCA_964402245.1 uncultured Saprospiraceae bacterium
GGGCCATCACGTGATTTTGCTCTGCTTCTTGGGCGCAAAGCGTTGCGCCCTTACGCCTTGTGCACCAATCCGCCCACGGCCACCCGCATCACATGACCAGGTCATTCGCAGCGCGGCCCGGCGCCTGCAAGACAACAAAGCCCTGCTTCGCGGCTTGGGCTGGACTCCTCTGTCGTCCACTGCTACTACCCTTTGTCCGTTTAAAAAAAAGGTTTTAGATTTAGGAGTTGCTAAAACCTAATACCTTTTTCCAAATATTTCTATGGCTCTGGCATACACCTCTTGTTCAGGTTCGATTTTATTTAGGAGTCTCGATTTATTTTCTTCAGTAATAGGTGAGGTAAAGTTGTCTTTAGAAACATTTTCTTTTTCTGACTGATAATCTAGCTTCCAGTCTAATTGTTGATTGCACTTTTCTATAGATTCTGTGAAGTATTCGTGGATGCCGATGAAAGTTATTTTTTCTAAATTTTCTAGGACTTGTGGGAGGTTCGGCTTTCTTTTTGTGTAGCCTAGGAAGCGAGCTTGTAGGTTGCTCAATTGCTCGAATTTGTCTTCGATGACGAGGTTCGGGTCGCCGTGAGCGTAGGCTTTGTCTTTTGCGATAAGGTGTTTGATATGGGAGATGATTCGGTCCATGGGATTGCGGAAAAAGATCAGGGTCTTCACTTCTGGCGATAGGTGGGGCAAGAGTCGGACATTGTAGTGACCCATGATAAGCGGCTTTTCTAGTAGATCTGGTCTGTTTTCTATTAGGGTCGGTTGTCGCAGGTATTTGTTTTTATTCACTAAGAGATGTAGTGGAGATGGGTAGATATCTTGTTGATCAAAGTGTTTTGATAGTAGTTTGCGGAAGGTGGTCCCTGCCGTTTTGGGGATGTGGAGGAAGAAGTATTGTTCGCCTTGTTTTGGTTTGTATTTCCAGGTATCTTTTTTCACTTGGCAAAGGTACTTTATTTAAGGGTCTTCTGAAAGGTAGAAACCTACAAGTGAATACGACTTGTGCCTGGATGCGTTCGTTTACTACCAAAGCCTGTCCGGCCTTTAAAACGGGGATAATAAAGCTGCTTTCTACCTTAAGACAGCAAAGTATAATCAGGAATGGGTGAAAAACTTGATTAAGTATAAAACCGCAAGTGACGCAATTTAGCTAATTTCAGTTACTCTCTAATTTTATGCCATATGTTGTATACATCCTAATGATTTACAGAATACAAAATAGTTTCCCATTGTGCAACTATTATTATATATTTGACGTTATGAAAGTACGTTTGATCAAAAGGCAAACTATCATAGATTATATTGAAGATAATGCTCAATCTAAGAGTGGTTTTGACATTTGGATGAGAAGGATAAAACTTGCCGATTGGTCAAACATCAATGACATTAAAGCATCATTCAGCTCATCTGATCAAATTGGAGGAGTAAATAGAATCATATTTGATATTGGAGGGAACAAGTACAGAATGGTTTGCTCTTATAAAATCGGGCGAAAAAACTTTCATTTGTATATAAATTGGATAGGCACTCATGCTGAATACACGAAGCTTTGCAATTCAAACAAACAATACACTGTTGATAAATACTAAGAAAATGGAATATAAACTTAAATATAAAATCATCAAGTCTCGAAGACAATACAATAAATATTGCAAGGCATTGGAAGAATTATTATTCAAAAGCAAGAAAGCTAATGAAGATGAAATAGAATTGCTAACTCTATTGATAGAAAAATACGATGACGAACAATATCAACTTCCTGAATTTGACCCTATTGAACTATTAAAATCTCTTATGTCTGACCACAAGCTTAAGGCAAAGGATTTGACGGATATTTTAGGATTGACAAAAGGTACAATTTCAAAAATTCTCAATTATCAAAAAGGTCTTTCTAAAGAAACTATTAGAAATTTGTCGGAACACTTCAAAATGAGCCAAGAAGCTTTCAACAGGCCTTACAAATTAAAAGATCCAATAAATCGGAAATATAAAAATGCCTCTTTGATGAATACACAAAAGAGTATGAAGCAAACAGCATAGAAGAAATAATCCGCCACGCGACATCCAAATCTCTCAGGATTTAGCTGTAGAAAAGCTAAATCAGACAATTCTAATCGACCGCAGCTCGGAACACGATAGAAAAGCATCCATAAATCTTTTAATCCCTGTCTGAATGGCTTTTGCCAGGCAGGCTAGGAATCCCTGTCTGAATGGCGAAGCCTGGCAGGCCAGTTCAGACAAAAAGTTAGCGATGCCACCATCCCCTACTGTCTGAACTGAGATTCATAGCCTGCCTGGCTGACGCCATATGGCAGACAGGGATAAGCGGATTAAAGGATTCCCACGCGCCTTCCATTTCTTTAATTATAAATTGAAGAAAATAACCCAAGCCTAGTGTAACTTCTAACGATCTAATGTCTAAATCTTTTTTTCGTTATCCATTCTAAATAGTTATCTCTATGAATCACCTCAAAGCTAGAATCTGGATATGCTTTTTTCCAAGCAATAGGAATTTTTACCTTTTTTAGTGGATTCCATTTAAATTCATAGGCGAATAGTTTTCCTTCTCGTTCTTCTACCCAATCAATTTCTTGCTGATCATAGGTACGCCAGAAATAATTGTTTACCACCATCCGACTGTTTGCTTGAAATTTCAATCTTTCTGAAATGATATAGTTTTCCCAAAGTAATCCTACATCAGCTCTCACATCCAGTGGTTGCATACTAGCAATTATGTAGTTTCTCAAGCCATTATCCATAAAGTACCATTTACTCATTTTAGTGATTTCCTTTCTCAAGTTTTTGCTGAAACCATTAACTTTCTTGAGTATAAAAACCTTGCTTAGTATATCTAGATATTTTTCAACAGTACGTTTTGACATCGATAGTTGACTTCCTAACTCTTGCAAGGATACTTGACCTCCCACTTGATGAGATATAAGTCTTAGCAAATCAAATATCTTATTTGAATTTTTTAAGTTTTGAAAACTTAAGATGTCCTTGAGCAAATAAGAACTTACAACTTCTTTTAAGTAATCATTTTTTTCATCTCTATTATCCATTGAAAGAAGCTCTGGATAATTTCCAAATACAAGCCTTTCCTTCAAATTACTCTTCTTCTGGATTAAGTTTTCTACTTGATTTAATTCTTCTTCCGAAAAAGAATAGAGATTAAAAGTTGTCTTCCTTCCAGTAAGTGGCTCTCCAGTTTGATTTTGGATATCAAAAGCCGATGATCCGGTTATAAAAATGCGTAAACCTTCAATGTGGTCTATCATCAATTTTAGTTTGCTTCCTATATCCTCTATTTTTTGAGCTTCATCTATCAACAAGAGTCTTGTTTCCCCTAACAGATTTTTATAATTTTGAACGGATTTGCTACCTAAAATAGACGCTGCATCAAAATCCTCTCCATCTAGAAACAAATGCTTTTCACCTAGAGAATTAATAATTTGTTTCAACAATACAGATTTACCAACCCTCCTTGGTCCTAATAGCACTACCACCTTATTGGGCTTTAAAGCCTGTAAAATGCTAGGGAATATAGATCTTGATAACAATTCACTCATTTCTCGTTAAATTATGGTAATTACTCGTTATTGAAGCAATAAATCAATGCAATTTAGCTAAATACCGTCATTAAAGTGGCGCAATTTAGCTAAATACCGTCACTCAAGTGGCGCAATTTAGCTAAATGTGGCTACTATGTCAATAAAATGCTGTGAATTTATCTAGTCTTAACTTTCAGCTCTAGCCTTCAATTTTAAAACTCTCAACTTTCAACTCTCTTTCGCAATTCTCTCTCTTTCTTTGTCATTGCCACAAAGAAACAAAAGTCTAGGCTGGTCGCAAGGCCACGTTCTTATTCATGAGTTAGTTGGGGTACTTAGGTGACTTTCTCATTCTTATACTCAAAAGAAAGTGGTTTGGGACATTTCTACTATTTCTTATGGTCACTCTCTGCGTTAAAAAAATGCGTCAATGCTCAGGCATTGCCTTATTTTCTCGCCTTGATATTGACCATAATAAAGTCGCATAATTTGTCCCAAACCAATTTCCATTGAGTATAGTTGCGCAAGCTGGATATCGGCTGCTTTCCTAATTTCCTCCATTAATTTTGTATACATGGTATAATGTCGTTATCAAATCTTTGCAAAATTTCAACTTGATTCTATTAAGTCGTCATTAAAACCGCTTACGCCGCTATCTCCCTGGGTGGCTGTCCTCCCTGCCGTTAAAAAAAATTTCACATATTATAATCTTATTAATATTTGAAATTGAGTACGCGAGAGTTACATCCTTTAATCCCTGTCTGAATGGCGAAGCCTGCCAGGCTACCCATGACAACTTTTTTGTCAGATATCTTATTTGAAGGTTTTGCATTCGCTTTACTAGTTCAGACAAAAAGTTAGAGATGCCACCATCCCCTACCGTCTGAACTATGATTCGTAGCCTGCCTGGCTGAAGCCAATCAGACAGGGAT
>CAYOBX010000515.1:0-4482 GCA_964402245.1 uncultured Saprospiraceae bacterium
TCTATATTAAAAAGTAGTTGTTTTTCAATAAAATTGCTGACTTAGAAGTATCTTAGCGGGAAATGATTTGTTGTGAGAATAGTAGCTATATTGTAGTAGGATAGCAAAGTTAGTTTTTTTTTCAAAAATTAAACACTTTACTAAAAAAAATATGAAATATAAAAGTATATATGTTGCGGCTACAAGTCAACATGTAGGAAAAACAACTTCTACCCTTGGGTTAGTAGCGACCTTTATAGCCAAAGGCTTAAAAGTAGGCTACTGCAAACCCGTTGGTCAAAAGTCATTAACCTATAAAAATGTAGAAGTAGATAAAGATGCCATCTTATTTGCAGACTTAATGAATTTTTCAATCCATCCAGATGTACATAGTCCTGTCATCCTTGGAAAAGGAGCAACAACTGCCTTTATAGATCAGCCCGATTCCTTCAATTTCGAAGAAAAGGTTCAGCAAGCGGCTAAATTACTAGAAGCAGAAAATGAATTAGTTATTTATGAAGGAACGGGTCATCCTGGGGTAGGTAGTATTGTCAATCTTTCTAATGCCGTTGTGGCAAAAATGATCAATGCTGGAGTAGTCATGATCGTAGAAGGTGGTATCGGTAGTACCATAGATATGCTCTCTTTATGTTTGGCTAAATTTCAAATGGAAAAGGTTCCGATCATTGGTGTTATCATCAATAAAGTAAAGCCTGAAAAAATAGATAAGGTAGAATACTATGTTGGCAAATTTTTGGAACAACATAATTTACCACTTCTTGGAGTATTACCTTATGATAAGAGTCTTGCTTTTCCACTTATTAAAACGGTGGCTAAAGCCGTTAGAGGTAATTTAGAATTCAACGAACACAAAACGGAAAATAAAGTAGCAGATATATTAGCAGGGTCTATCCTAAATCTAGGAGAATTTGAAGATCCAAAAGATTTATTATTGGTCGTCGCAGCAGATAGACTAGAAGTTTCTCTAGAAAAAATCCATAAATTGTCTATAAAAGATGGTTTAGAATATTCTCCATTATCAGGTATTGTAGCCACTGGAAAAGGGGAAATTAGAGGATCTTGTTTAGAGTATATCAACAAATACCAAATTCCTGTTATCCGAACCAAGTTAGATACCTATGGGTCTGTCTTAAAAATAAGTCGTATTGAAGTGAAAATTAATTTGAGCACGCCTTGGAAAGTGACTCGGGCAATTGAGTTAATTAAGAATAATGTTAATACGGCGGATCTTTTAGTAGAAAAGGTTTGATAATCGGACAATAAGATTGTCCGATTATCTATGTTTTTAAAAAGATAAAATGCTCAAATGGAAAAGCCGATACCATCAAAAATGATATCGGCTTTGCAAAAACTATTTTTGACAATCATATAGCATCGAAGTTACAAACTTCGACGATCACAGTCAACAACTAGTATTTCGTTAAAAAGAAAAAACTATTCATAAACCATAGTATGATACACATTCATCACATCTTCATCCACCTCTAATTTTTCAATAATTTTTTCCACATCTTTAGCCTGCTCTGCATTCAAAGCCTTAGTAACATTCGGGATTCTTTCAAAGCCAGAAGAAATAATTTCAATATTCATTCCTTCTAAAGCCGATTGTAAAGATCCAAAACTACCAAAAGCACCATAGACCATGATCGAATCTGCTTCATCTTCTTCACCTTCATCCACAAACACTTCCTCTGCTCCTGCATCAATTAATTCTAATTCTAACTCTTCTGGGTCGTGCTCTCCTTTAGCAAATTTGAAATGACAGTTATGTTCAAACATAAAGGCCACCGAACCAGCAGTACCTAAACTACCATTACATTTGTTAAAATAGCTTCTAACATTAGCTACTGTTCTATTATTATTATCGGTTGCTGTTTCTATGATAAGCGCTATTCCGTGTGGAGCATAGCCTTCAAATAAAGCCTCCTTATAGTTAGCTGTATCCTTATCTGTTGCCTTTTTAATAGCTCGCTCTACAACAGTTTTAGAAACATTTAAACTTTTTGCATTCTGTATTACGGCTCTCAGGCGTGCATTAATGCTGGGATCTGAAATCCCTGCACCTTCTTTAATAGCTATTACAATATCTTTACTAATACGACTATTTGCCTTGGCCATTGCTGCCCAACGCTTCATTTTTCTTGCCTTGCGATATTCAAACGCTCTTCCCATTTTTAATTATTTTTTGTTAGTTTTTAGCAATTAGCTTCCAACTAGATGCTAAAAGCTGATTTCTCCTTGTAACACATATTCGCCCCTCTATCAATCTACAAAAATAAAAGAAATTCTAATTTAGGACTACAAAAAATAAATGTTCATCATTGAAATTATAAATCGCTGATTGTCAGCGTATTTTAATTTTAATTTTTGATTTACATTTTAATTAGACTTGTTACTCTTTAAGAAGTGGCTATATGAATTATGGATTTTTTCGATAGTTTTCTTTAAAAAATCAGTGCATAGCCCAGCTACGGACTTATTTTTTAAAGGAAAATAGCGGAAAAAGACATTTTCAGATTGTTGCTTATTAAAGGGTAACAAGTCTATTGTAAATATCCCCTATTAAACATATCGTTGATCTACACTAAATTGTTCCCTATATTTAGGACTAATTTCTTTATAAAAGGTCATTATTTTTTTCATATCCGCTGCCACATCCTCTGTTAAATGGATCGCTCCACCTACTCCTGCTTCTTTTTTATCATAATCTAAATAACCAAAAGCTATCGGCACATCCGCCATTTTAGCGGCATGATAAAAGCCCATTTTCCATTCTTTTTTTAAAGAACGGCTCCCTTCTGGTGCAATTACCATCGCTATACGCTCATATTCTTTAAAGAATTCAGCCATTTGTTCTATTTGGCTTTTTCTTGGTACTCCTTCTTTTTTAGGTGCTCTACTAATACCTAATCCTCCAAATCCTCTTATGGCGTATCCTATAATAGGCATTTTTGTCCAAGTGTCTTTTATCGCAATCTTCACAGGGATTCCTAATTCTTGGAAAGCGACTCTTGTCCAAAAAGCATCCCAATTAGTCGTATGAGGGGCTGCTATCATCACACATCGCTGAGATTCATCTGGTATTGGGAAAACAACCTTCCATCCACCTATTTTCAATATAATCTTCGCTAAAAGGTTCCACATAAAAAAACTCTATTTTTACACAATTCTCTTAATAAGGGATTCGGAAACAAATGAGATACGCATTATGAATATATAGATTATTTTTTCCGAGTCCCTAATATTACTATCTGTCATTTGAAACAGCTAAAACATCACGAAACTGCAAATATAAAAACTACTTTTCCAATAGTCATCATCTGCGACAATTTTCATAGCCCAGAAAATGTAGGTATGGCCTTTAGAATATGTGAGACAATGGGGGTTCAACAACTATATTTGACAGGGGACTGCCCTACTCCACCCAATAAAAAAATAAGAAAAACAGCAAGAACGGCTGATAAAAAAGTTGATTTCACCTATGTAGCATCCACTACAGAAGCTGTTCAGAAATTAAAAGCAGATGGATACACTATGGTTGGTATTGAAATCACAGATAAAAGTCAAAGTTTACATGATTTCGATTTTAAAGCATATCAAAAAATAGCCTTGATACTAGGAGCCGAAAGGTTTGGTATAGCTGAGCATATCCTTGAAGAGGTGGATTTTTGTCTTCATATTCCAATGTTTGGAAACATTAGTTCTATGAATGTTGTTATGGCGATGTCTATTAGTCTTTATGAACTTACTAAGCAATTGACATCTTTGAAATAGGGATATTATGATTGTAAACAAGTATCTGCTTGTTCAATATGTCGATAATTGTGGTAAACTACCACTCGAAAAGTATCTCCTAAACGCAACTTAATCAATTTAGAAATACTAATTGCGGTCTTAGTTTTTACTAAGTCCATCTTTTTAGCTTTTTCTAATAATACTAATAGCTCTTCCTGCTGTTTAATAAACTTTTCTAACACCTCCATACCTAGTTGACTACCCGCAGGATTCATTGATTTAAAAGTCTTCATCTTGTTTAATTTCTCTTTAGGCAACATACTTTCTGCAAAGTAATTACCTAACCAACCACTCTTGAACATAGCCCCTTGCGCAGCCTTTTTACCTGATTGAATCCGTCGATTTATTTCAGGTAGATAGAAATCTCCATATCTATTTAAATGCTCTATACATTCTAATAAACTCCACTTTTCTGGGGTCTTCTTTAGGTTTAATTTTCTAAGCTCTAATTGTTGATACCTTTTGGCTTTTGCTATATGTTCTCTAGTCCTTTTGTTTAAATCTTCAATTAGTACTTGATTACTCACTTTCATTGGAATATTTTTAATGAAGTTATTAAAACCCAATTAATCCGTCTTTCAATGGGTTATACAAATATCCAATAACTAAAACTATAAAATTCTTGATTGAGGTCATTTTTTTTTAGAATTTGCTTGTGTACCACGGAATTCATTCCGTACAACCGTA
>CAYOBX010000516.1:0-4469 GCA_964402245.1 uncultured Saprospiraceae bacterium
TCTTCAAGATTTGGGAAGTCTAATTCAAAAATAAATTCGGCAATCTATCCTGTCCCTAGTATACCCAAACCTAATTCGTATACAAGATCATTTGCAGAATTAGCATGATAGCCTTTTTGCCAAAATAGTTCTACTGCCTTATCCAATGCCTCTACCTCGTTAAATTCTTTTACTCGTGCCATTCTATTTATTTAAAAATTGCTGATTATAACGGATTGCGGTGAATGAAAGATATAATCTCTTCGAGACATTCAACAACAATTGTAGTAAAATCACGAATTCACTAATTTCTAGATTAGAAATTAGTGAATTCGTGGTTATATTATATAGTACAAGTATCGAATACAATACAATTTGTAAATCACCGCAATCCGTTACAATCAGAAAAAATTGATAATAAAAGAAGGATTCAGCCAAATAAAACCCAGCTTTTTTTCCAGAAGATGCGTACCTTGCAGCGGAACAAGATTTGAAGTGTTACTTTTACTTGGGTTTCAATATTATTCTGAGCTTTATCAATTCATTTAGGTATTGATTTAAGCCATCGTTATTCCCATATTCGTATTGCCTTTTTATATATTTTTAATTGGTCTTATCATCGGATATATTTCATTTGAAGGCTGTCATATACTCTTTATTTAAAACCTTATCATTCATGCTAGAGAAAACTTACAAACAATTTTTACAGCCTCTTGAATTAGTAAATTATAATAAAATAAAAGATCGACAGCCAAGTCATGCTGTTGTGGAAAACACTGATTTAGTTATTACAAAATATGATGATAAAGTATCCGTATTATATGGACGTTGTCATCACCGAGGAGCCTTATTATCTGATGGTTATATAGATGCCAACGATAATCTAGTATGTGGTGTACATAATTGGGACTATCGAGTAGATACGGGAGTTAGTGAATATAATAATGAAGAAGTACTCCATAAGTTTCCAGCTGTTATTAAAGACGGAAAGGTGTATATTGATAAAGCAGATGTTATTGCTTTTGAAGAATTGCATCCTCAACCCTTTAAAAGAGATCAATACTTGGGGGCTTATGCAGATACCCACCCAGAACCAACCGAACCATATACCCTTTATATTAAAGAGCTCGCTAGAAATGGGCTTAAAAACTATGGGCATCATGGTCCGTCTGCCTCTATGGGGGTAGATAGAAACACCCTTCCTAAATGGGAAAACATTCAATTTTTACCCGCTCAGTTATCTCGACGTCCTTTACAGGACCATGAGTCAGTCAAAACTAAAGTAGTCATTGGCCCAAATGCTAAAAAGCCATTAAAATTAGATCTTCCTTTATTTGTATCTGATATGTCTTTTGGTTCTTTATCAAAAGAGGCAAAGATCGCTTTAGCCATGGGGGCAGAAAAAAGTGGAACAGGTATCTGTTCAGGCGAAGGAGGAATGCTACCAGAGGAGCAAGCAAACAATAGTCGTTATTTTTATGAATTAGCTTCTGCCAAATTTGGTTTTTCCTGGGATAAGTTAGATAAGGTGCAAGCTTTTCATTTTAAAGGAGGGCAAGGTGCTAAAACAGGAACAGGAGGACATTTGCCTGGTAAAAAGGTAATAGGTGAAATTGCAAAAGTAAGAAATTTACCCGTTGGAAAACCTGCCATTTCTCCTGCTACTTTTCCTGATTTTCATGGTGTAAAAGATTTTAAAAAGTTTGCTAAAAAAGTAAGAAAACAAACTGGTGGAATTCCCATTGGCTTTAAATTATCCGCTGCGAGAATAGAAGAAGATATTGATTTTGCTTTAAAAGCAGGCGCAGACTATATCATCTTGGATGGTCGTGGTGGAGGTACAGGATCAGCACCTACTATCCTAAGAGATCATATTAACGTACCTACTATTCCCGCACTAGCAAGAGCGAGAAAACATTTGGATAAAAGAAAAGCAAAAGGAGTGAGTCTCATCATCACAGGTGGTTTGCGCGTGCCAGAAGATTTTGCCAAAGCTTTAATGATGGGAGCAGACGCTATTGCTATTTCCAATTCTGCTTTACAGGCTATTGGTTGTTTGGGTATGCGTGCCTGTGGTTCTAATAACTGTCCTGTAGGTATCGCAACTCAAAGAGAGGATTTGCGTGCAAGATTAGAGATTGAAAAGTCGGCGGATCAATTACATAATTTCTTTACTGCTTCAAACGATCTTATTAAGGTCATTGCACGTGCCTGTGGCTATAACCATATCTCCAAGTTTAATGCTAAAGACTTGAGTACTTTTGATTATGATATGCATCGGCTTACAGGCATTCCCTATGCGGGGCTTAATGGTAAGTAACGACAAAAGAATAAATAATGATTTTCAGTACAATATTTTATATCTATTTATTAATAGGATTAGTATTTAGTATTTACTTTTTTTTTAAAGGTTTAAAAAAAGTAGATGCTACTGCAAGTCAGTCTAGTTTACTAACCAAAGCATTCTGGCTACCGGGCATTATTTTACTATGGCCCCTGTTACTAAAAAATGTACTAAGGAATAAATAAATTATGAGCACCAGTTATACTACCATTCAATGGAGTGGCCGAAAGAAAAAATACGATTTTATTTTCTTAGGGTTCCTATTATTATATTTTATTACCTTCAGTGGTTTGCAGTTATTTTTTAATCCATTGGTATCTATCGAAACTTTATTGATTCGTGCAACAGGGACTTTAGCTTTTTTGATGCTACATATCATCCTAATGATAGGTCCACTATGTAGAATTAATCATAGATTCTTACCATTGCTTTATAATCGACGACATTTGGGGGTTACTATGTTTCTAGTGGCGCTTGTTCATGGAGTGTTCAATCTATTGATGTTTCATGCAATGGGTGATACAGATCCGATTAGCTCCTTATTTACTGCCAATCCCAACTATAATAGTTTTCGAAATTTTCCTTTTCAAATACTAGGTTTTTTCGCCTTACTGATTCTATTTGGAATGGCGGCCTCCAGCCATGATTTTTGGTTGAAGACGTTAACGCCTACAATTTGGAAGAACCTCCATCGATTTGTGTACTTAGCGTATCTTTTAATTGTTGGACATGTACTTTTAGGCGTAGGGGTAGAAAACGGAGGGCTGAGTAGTATAGTGGTACTGGTAGGGGCTAGTATTCTTGCAGTATTACATATCCTTGCAGCTCGCAAAAAAAAGGCGCAACACTTGGAACATCAACAGTTGTCGGCGGATGGTTTTTATGAAATAGGACAGGTACAAGATATTAAAACAGATCGAGCAAAGGTAGTAGAGGTTAATGGAGAACGCATCGCCATTTATAAATACAAAGGAAAATTAGCAGCTGTTAATAATTTTTGCAAACATCAAGGTGGACCACTCGGAGAAGGAAAAATTGTAGATGGTTGTATCACTTGTCCTTGGCATGGGTATCAGTATTTTCCTCATAACGGCCAATCCCCTCCTCCATTTACGGAAAAGATTGCTACCTATGATGTAAGAGTCATTGGTAATAAAGTATTGGTTAATCCTACTCCTTATCCTGAAGGGACGGAACGTCCAACGGCTAGTATCTTATAAAAAGCACAAATATGAGTCAAGATAAAGACCCTTTTTTCATTGGTTGGTTAGAAGAAACGCCCCAATCATACACCCAGATAGTTAAACCGTTTCTTCTATTATTATTCCCATCAGTTCTAATATTTGCTTTGCTAATGAACTTTGGAAGAAAACCCGCTGACAATGCAGCAGCTATATATGAATTTGGTCAGTTAACAACATTAGAAGGAGTATTGGTTAATCATCCAGTGCCCATGTTGCGGATGAACCTAAAAGAAGAAGGAAAGGAGGTTGTCCAACATTTAATTCTTGTAGATGCCCTGAAATTTGGTGCCTCTAAGACGATTGAAGCAATGGAGAAAAAAGCAAAAACCACCCTAATAAATAAGGCGATTAAATTAAAAGGCACCTTAAGTTATTTTGAAGGGAAGCGCATATTAGAACTAACCGAGGGAGTAGATGCTTTTGTTGGTTTGTCTAAATTGACCCCAAAAACATCCGCAATGATACCCTCTTCAAGCAGTGAAAAAATAAGAGGTGAAATCATTGACTCCAAGTGTTTTTTTGGGGTAATGAAACCGGGCTCTGGTAAAACTCATAAATCTTGTGCAGTACGTTGTTTATCGGGAGGTGTTCCTGCTCTCTTTAGAAGCACCAACAAAAAAGGGGATCATGAATTCTATTTATTGTTGGGGGAAAATGGAGAAAGTATCAATAAAAGTTTACTTGCTTATACGGCCGATCATATCCAATTAAAAGGTGCGATTTTTCAAATGGCAGATTGGAAAATTATCTACACTTCACCAAGTAGTATTTGCCCTTTAGGTCCTAAATGGCTATTTGAAGATATGCCGCTTTGTGCTGATTAGAAATTATTTACCTAATACCTACAATAAGGGTTTTCTTATAAAAAGAATATTGCCTAAAAAATCAAGTTACAAACTTGA
>CAYOBX010000517.1:0-4466 GCA_964402245.1 uncultured Saprospiraceae bacterium
GGATGGGCTGCTGAGGGCAAAAGAAGCCGTCCAAATGGTGGAGTTATTTTTTTGTTGTTACTAAAGGAAAATTTGACAAGTTTACAAGCCCCCAAATTGTTTTACACTCAATTAAATATAGAACGCAAAGGCGCAGAGACCAATTTATTCTCTGCGCCTTTGCGTGTCTGCATTCATCTCATCTATTCTTTCATTTTTCTCTGCGTTTTAGTTAGGAGACAGTCTTTAGATTACTTAGGAATCTGTTCGTAAATAATTTTATTAGGAATGAAACGTTCATTTTCTGAATGCAAGATAACATTAAAGAATTGCAAATTATCTATGTCATTATTTTGTCCTTGATATTTTAAAAATCCATCCATATTATTATCGCCAAGACAGTAATCATTGATAATATAATTTAAGTTTGGAAGACCATTATTCGCAGAAATATTAGTATTGTTTGTAAAAATGTCATAGAATAATTTATCTTGATCTAGGTCGGGACCTTGAAAGATAATTTTCCTATCTGCATTAGAATTACCTCCCCATAAACAGTTTACTCCATTCATTTTTTTCATTGGAAAATCACTTGCCAGATTGGACTCTTTCAATTTATAAATAGGCTGTTCCACATCTGTAAAATCAAAAGAAGTTATTTGATTATCTGAGAAATCCAGAGGCGTGGCAGTCATAGCACCTAAATGGTTTCGATGTCTGACCGCTAAAAAATAAGAACCATCCTTCATTTGAAAAACAACAGGCGAAGTGCCATCTACATCAACAATATCGCCATCTCTTTGAAGTAAGGCAGATCGAGTGGCAACTACATTAGTAGGTTCTTTTGCATCATGTAATTCTAAGAATACCCAATCAACAATTGCATCGTCTCCAATTTTTTCTAATACTTCCAAAGTAGTGATTTCCTTTCCTCCACTGCCTTTGTGTTCAAAACAAGGCTCGCTATCTGGGTAGGGCAGCAAATCTGTATAGGGTTCCGTTAATGGAATAAAACCAAATTCCCTTAAATTATCCTGCATCTTGGTAGAATTTTCTTCCATAGCTCCTTGTAAAAATACACTAGCACGCAGTGCTATTCTATTGGAAGACTTTGGTTCCGTAACAAATATCGCTACTTGGTCGGTGCTAGTGCACCCATTATCACTGGTTACTGTAACAGTATAAACAGTAGTCGTAGTAGGAAAAGCCGTCGGATTTGGAACTCGTGAATCAGTCAAACTTTCTTGCGGAGACCATTGATAACTTGCGCCAGTGGTGACCGTTAAATTGGCCGTTTCTCCTTGAGAAATAGATTTGTCTTCACAAGCCACAGCATCTAAATAATCAAGTACGTTTATTGTCACGCAGTCTGTGACAGTACATCCTTCTGCACTAGTTATAGTCACACAGTAGGTAGTTGTGGTGAGTGGTGTTGCTAATGGTGCAGCAGTATTAGTAGTAGTCAAACCTTCAGCAGGACTCCACTGATAAAGAGAACCACCTGAGGCTTGTAAGGAAGTACTAGACCCTCTACAGATAGTTTGATCGTTCCCTGCACTGCCAGCAAGATTACCATCTACAAAAACATTTACTTCATCTGTATAAGTACATCCATTATTGCTAGTAGTCATTACTGTATAAGTGGTATTAGATGCAGGACTTACAATCGGATTTGCTATAGTCGGATTACTTAAACCTACTATAGGTGACCATTGGAAATTGCTAGCCCCAGATGCTTGTAATTGACTTGGAGTTCCTTCACATATAGTAATATCATTTCCCGCAAATACCGACACGGAATTCTCTACAGTAATCGTCACCTGATCTGTTGCCGTGCAACCATTACTATCTGTTGATTGTACGGTATAAGTGGTAGTGGTACTAGGGGAAGCTGTTGGGAATTGGCTAGTTGGATTCGTTAAAGTATTAGAAGGTGTCCATAACCAACTTGTTCCACCTAAAACTGATAAATTGGCTACCTCTCCAGAGCAGATGGTCTGGTTAGGAGAAGCTGTATTACTAAATGTGAAACAAGGGTCTGGAGCAGAACAATTATTGACAAATACGACTACTGCTGTCTCGCTGGTACATCCCATATCATCTGTTGCAACCAATGTATAGGAAGTAGTAATAGTGGGGGAAGCATAAGGTATTTCAGAGGTTGGATCATCTAATCCAGTACTAGGCGACCATAACCAACTAGTACCCCCATTCACTACTAATCTCACTCTATCTCCTCTGCATATTTGCTTATCAGGACAAGCTAGTGCTGTAAGATTACACGGATTAACCGTAGCAGTTTCACTACAATTGTCTACGGTCACAACTGCTTGATCTGTTGCGGTGCATCCATCAGCATTTGTAGCAGTAACGGTATAGGTAGTGGTGACAGTAGGTTTAGCATAAGGTGCAGGAGAAGAAGGATCATCTAAGCCAATACTTGGACTCCAAGACCAACTTATCCCGCCATTAACCACTAATCTTACCCCATCTGGATCATCATCACAGATTACTTTATCATCGCAGGCTATAGCTCTGAAAAAGTTACAAGGATTAACAGTATTGGATGAACAATCATCAATGAGAACCGTCACAACCTCTCTATCTGTGCAGCCATTTTGATTAGTAATAATTACTTCATATTGAGTCGTAACAGCAGGAGAAACGTTTATAATAGAAACATCTGTTCGACTATTTATACTTATATCTGTTGTCCAAAGATAGTCAGTTCCTCCTGTAGCTTGCAAAGTAGTAGAAGCACCTTCACATATTGTTTGATTCTCTATGCTATTATTGATGAAATCTTCATAAATATTTACGGTTGTACAAAATGTCTCTGTACATCCATTGGGTTGATTTATCCTTACACAATAAGTGGTTGGGTCTATGGGATTTGCAATTGGACTTGGGCAATTGGTACAACTCAAACCTATTGAAGGAAACCATTCATAAGTTGCTGTATTACTGGTTTCGGCTACTGAAAGTTCAATAGATGTATTTCGACATATAGACGGATTAACTGGCACGATTTGATTAGTTGGGCAAGGATTGAAAGAGATTAAAGCAATTCCTTCATCGTCTTCCAAAGAGAATTCTTCTTCAATAGTTGTACCATCCTCTGGAGTGGAATCTATATCATCTAAGCTATTTCCTTGGCTATTTGCTGCCCTTCTTATCTCAGCTATATTTTTAATAGTAAGACTCTCTGAATCAAATTCATCCAATTGTAAAATGATTTCAATACACACCGTTTCGTTACTGTTAATCGGACCAGGAATTGTAAAAAGTGCATTTTGATTATCTACTAAAATCCAACCACTATTTTCATCTGCTAATGACATTCCATTAGGAATATGATCGATTACTTCTACATTATAGGCGGGCAATAACCCTTCATTCGAAACACAAATATTATAGCTAATTTGTTCTCCCAAATGAATATCTGAAATTGTAGGATCTGTCAAAGTATTCTCCAATGACAAATCAATACATTCTACCTCAGTTACTAGCAAGTTTACTAAGCTATCACAACCACTTGAAGTTACTAATTCAAAGGAATAGCTTCCAGGCTCATTTATACTTTGCCCATTATAAATAAATGAAGTGGTTTCACACAAGTTTCTTTGATCTTGGGTCTCTATAACAGAAGTTACTTGTAAATTTAATGTAACAATACTATCGCATCCATTTTGACTCGTTAAATTGGCTTGGTAGGTACCTGTAGTTGTCAGGAATTGCTGATTGAAGAAAATTGGTATTCCTACACAAGTAGTTTGATCTAACGTAGTTTGAATAGTTTCTTTCACAGATATGGTTATGCAGTCACTATTGCTACAACCATTTTCATCAACTACAGTGACACAATAGTCTGTCGTGCTTGAAGGAATAACGAGAGGATTTGATACTGCAGCTACACTGCTACCGTCCGAAGCCGACCATTGAAAGACACCTCCATTTAGTCCCGTTTCGATTCGTGTATTCGCACCTGCACATATCTCCTGATTGGTCATATTTAATTCTGGCAGAGGTAGTACTGTAACAGTAGTCATCTGTGTAGATGTACAACCAGTTGGTTCGGTTACGACAAGGGAGTAGTCGACAGTTGTTGTAGGAGTTACAGTAAGTGTTTGGCAATCACTACAGTTTAATGGACCACTTCCAGTCCATCTATAAGTAGCATTTGCAGAACCACTAATTCCTTCAATTATTAAAGATTCTCCGCTACAAATCGTTTCATTTGTAACAAGATTTTCAACATCTAAAATAACGAGATTTAAAGTTACTACACTATCGCAACCACTCACTGCACTTAAATTGGCAGTATAAGTACCTGCCGTTGTATAGATAATTCCATTGAAGGTATGGCTGCCACCTTCACATATACTTACTGTGGCAGTGCTACTAAATTGTGGACTTACAGATAAATTGAGCGTAGCAATACTATCGCAACCACTTATTGCAGTTAGGTTGGCAGTATAAGTACCTGC
>CAYOBX010000518.1:0-4466 GCA_964402245.1 uncultured Saprospiraceae bacterium
TTTTAAAAACCTACCTTTGCAAAAAAAATAAAATTAATGAAAAAACTAGATAACCCAATCCATTTTCCATGTGGTGCGACAATGAAAAACAGATTTATGTTAGCACCCTTGACCAATACCCAAAGTCAGGAAGATGGAATTCTATCCGATGAAGAATTTCATTGGTTGACGATGCGAGCCAAAGGACAATTTGGACTAGTGATGACTTGTGCCAGTCATGTGCAAGTAAATGGGAAGGGTTTTCCTGGGCAACTAGGGATTTTTGATGATAAACATATTGAAGGACATACTAGACTGGCCAAGGCTATCCAATCTCATGGAAGTTTGGCGGTGATTCAAATACAGCATTCCGGGATGAGGTCTGACCCAAAATTAATTGAAGGCGCGCCAGTTGCGCCATCGGCTGTAGAAAGAAAAGGGGCTAGAGCTATGACTTTGGAAGAAGTCAAACAGCTCAAAGAGGACTTTATTCAAGCAGGAGTTAGGGCAAAAAAAAGTGGGTATGATGGAGTGGAAATTCATGGCGCTCATGGTTATCTTGTTGCTCAATTCTTAAGTCAAAGTATCAACCAACGGGAGGATGAGTATGGCGGAAATTTGGAAAATCGAGCACGGCTGTTATTTGAAATCATTACTGGTATTCGTGCAACTTGTGGAGCTGATTTTTTGCTTGGTGTTCGACTTTCTCCTGAAAGATTTGGAATGCAATTAAGAGAAATGAAAATCCTTTGTCAGCAATTAATTGATTCTGGAAAAATAGACTTTTTAGATATTTCTCTTTGGGATAGTTTTAAATATCCAGAGGAAGAAGCGCATCAAGAAAAAACTTTGTTACATCATTTTACGGAACTTGATTTCAAAAATGTCAAATTTACGGTAGCAGGTAAAATTCATAATGCAGCCGATGTAAACAAAATTTTAGAATCAAAAGTAGATTTTGTGACCATTGGAAGGTCAGGAATTTTGCATCATGACTTTCCTGTTAAGGTGATGAATGATGCTAATTTTAAAACTATAGATTTGCCAGTATCCACCTCACATTTGCAAGCTGAAGGATTGAGTGAGCAATTTATTAATTATATGAAGAATTGGAAAGGCTTTGTGGAGGTTTAGGAGAATTTTGCAAGCAAAATATAGTATTGAACGCAGAGACGCAAAGATGCAGAGATTATTGTTCTGTATTCTTGAAAATCAGTCGGGTGTAACCGCCGTTTGATGTGCGTTTTTGTGCCGTAGGTACAATATGTTGTTAAATGTCGTTTTTTTCGTGCCGTTAGGTACGATATGTGAAAATTTGTAAGCACATAACGTACCTGACGGCACGGAAAATCAATGGACCATTTCTTTTTCTACCGACCTATGGTACCTACGGCACGAAATAACTACATCAAACGACAGTTACATCCAATGAATCATTTTGTAATTGTCTGATTTTAAAGGGTAACAAGTTTGTTTACAACGTTATAGATTGTCAGCTAAAAACTAAATTAATACCCAATATCTTTTAATAATCTTTCAAAACCTAATCGCTTTTGAACGACTTGGTACATAGTATCAGATTCCGAACGATTTAAGAGTAAGTTGCTGGCAATCAAGCCATAAGACATCGCTCCTTTACCACCTACCCCTGAAAGACCGCCCAAAACTATAAAATTAGGATTCCTCTTTTTGTTTTCCAAAGGGATGTTTGTTATATAGGGAACTTCCGTCGAAGTTAAGGAGTAGACACAAGAATAACCATCGACTAATTGTAAGGTGGCATCACTTATGGGTAGGTTCAATAATTCAAAATAGTCCAAAGTATTTTGTTTACTCCATTCTATTTCTTTCGGTTCTAAAGGTAGTGTCCATATTTTATCCAAATCTTTGATAGCTGATCTTTGGAAATGACCCCCAATTTTAATTAGCGGAAGCCCATCTGCATCAATCCTTTCTATCATGGAAAAGAAGCTGCCATCTCTAGTCCCTGCCTTACTATTGATAACAGGGTAGGCATTGAACAGTTGATTTTTTTGTTCTCCAGAATAAGTATCAAAGTGATCCTTTTGAATTTTAAAAAAAGCAGTAAATACCCGTTGCGGATTGATTAAGGTATCAAAATAAGGAGCTACACCTTTTAGTAAAGTACCTGTATAAGGACCAGCAGCGGATATAACTTTGTCTGCTAAAATAGTTTGGACGCTACCCGTATTAGCATCATTTATCTTTATCCTATATTTTCCATCCTTTTCTTCTAAAGAGCTAACTTTAGAATTATACTGAATAGTACTCCCTTTTTTTAAAACTGCCTGATGTAAGTAGTGAATTAATTGTTTGGGATTGATGGTGCCAGAATATTGATTGTATTCCCGTTGTAATAAAATACCTTCTGGTAGATTGACACCAAACATGGACGCACCTCTTGCGGGCGTAATAGCCATTTTATAATCGACCTTTTGACGAATTAAAGAAGCATATAATTTATCGTAAATCCGCATTTGACCGATATAAGATACAGGGGTAGTTGTATAAATATCTGACATGCTATAGCGTTCGGTAGCAGTACTATTATTTAAAAAATCAATAAGCACCTTTACTTCTCTTACGGATAAATTATGAAGATACGACCAGATATCATCCCCTCTATTACTACTTCTTGCAATCCGCGCTTCCCCATTGCTAGAACCTGAATTATAAATCGTGTCTTGCTTTTCTAGCAGGAGCACTTTTTTTCCTGCATTCGATAAATGCCAAGCGGTGGCACTTCCCATAAGGCCACCTCCAATGATGACTATTTCTTGTTGTTCTATTGGGGGTTCCTCTTTGTTTGTGCAACCAAGGAGGAGTGTCAAACTAAATAATAATAATAGATGTCGCATAATTTTTTGCCTAAATATAAGGATTTGACGAGCAAGGGCATATTTTAAGTGCTTTTTAATATTGCAGTTCCCCATTTGGGATACAGTTTTATCCAGTGACTTCCTGTCACTGGATAATAAGCTTATCAAGCATCTTCAAATTGGGAACTGCTAAATTTTCTTAAAATAATAGTACTTTTAATGCTTTTTGTTAATTCATCAAACTACTCCTTGACACTATACCTCCAGCAACGCGTCCTTTATCCTCCATTTATTAAAAAAAGACCTTCCCTAAATTTAGGAATTGTCGTCGTCATTCCTGCCTATAATGAGCCTTATTTATTATTGAGCTTAATGTCCTTGAAGCGGTGTTCCTTACCTCAATCAGATATTGAAGTAATTGTAGTGATTAACGATTCTGAATTAACGAGCGCAGCCATCAAACAAGAAAATATAAAGTTATTAGAACAAGCAACTCGTTGGAGTCAAAAGAATAGCACCCCTAGATTACGATTTAGAATTTTATATCAGGATGATCTACCCAAAAAGTTTTCAGGCGTAGGATTAGCTAGAAAAATAGGAATGGACGAAGCTTGTTACCGTTTTGAAAAAATCAATCAGTCAAATGGAATCATCGTCTGTTTTGATGCCGATAGTCTTTGTGAAAAAAATTACTTTCAAGCCATAGAGGATCATTTTAATTTACATCCTAAAATTGCTGCTTGTTCGATTTACTTTGAACATCCTTTATTTGGAGCAGACTTTGACTCAGAGATATATACAGCTATTACAGATTATGAATTGCATCTCCGATATTTCATTAATGCGCAACGATGGGCAGGGGCGACTTATGCTTATCAAACAATTGGCTCTGCAATGGCTGTTCGATCAAATCATTATCAACAGCAAGGGGGAATGAATCGACGAAAGGCAGGAGAAGATTTTTATTTTTTACACAAATTTATTAGCCTTGGAAAGTGTAATAATTTAGTTAGCACTACCGTAATTCCCTCTCCAAGAATATCTGATAGAGTGCCTTTTGGTACAGGAAAAGCAATAGGAGATATGCTTGCTAATGACAAGTCTTACGATACTTACCATCCGAACATTTTTAAAGATCTAAAAGAACTATTTGCAAACATCGAAAACCTATATGCCTCCGCCAATAATTGGGAATCGGTCCTTTCATCTGATGCGCTGAAGACATTTCTAACTACTCAAGACTTTGAAGAAAAGCTAAACGAACTAAAAAACAATACCGCTAATTTGCCCAATTTTAAAAAACGCTTCTTCCAATGGTTCAATGCTTTTCAATTAATGAAATTTGCCAACTTCGCAAGAGAGGAATACTATGGAACTATGTCTGTTGATGAAGCGGCTGCTTGGTTATTGACAGAGTTCGGAGAGGAGCCAAATATGCTCGATAATAAATCTTTGTTGATTGCTTTTAGACAGTTGGATAAAAAAGGACTTTAACTAGAGTTTTTATCGAGGCGTTGGAAATTTAACCACGAATGCACTAATTAAAAACTATTGCTTGAATTCTATGCGAAAAATATATGAAATTAGTTAATTCGTGGTTTTTGTTTCTCTAATTTACAAGGTGTATATCTGACTCTATAGACTTAA
>CAYOBX010000519.1:0-4456 GCA_964402245.1 uncultured Saprospiraceae bacterium
TGAAGCTATACTTTTTGAATAACCATATCGCCTAGAAGTTTCAAACTTCGACAATCTACGTTTATTACGAAATGCAAAATAATTGAGTTTTTATTTTAAATAGTTACGATATTCTTTGACCAATGCTTTCAATTAATGGAGAAAAAAGAAACCCTGATAATCTTCCCGGGAGGTACTAGCATTAATGAACGAAAATTACGGGATATAAAAAGAACAGGTGAGAACAGAATTCATACTATGCTGAACAATAATAAAAAGTATTTAAAATATGCAAACATTCGGAATTATAGGAGGAGGGATGATCGCCAATTTCCATGCACAAGCCATTCAAGCTATGCGTGGCGGACAACTAGGTGGAATCTATGCACGTAAGGCAGAAAAGGCGAAGGCACTAGCTGCTAAATATCATTGTAAAGCATATACCGAATTAAAAGATTTACTATCAGATAGTTCCATTGATATTGTTACGATAGCCACTCCATCTGGTGCGCATTTAGAGCCAACTCTAGCAGCAGCTAAAGCTGGAAAACATATTGTCTGCGAAAAACCATTAGAAGTAACACCCACCCGAATTGAACTAATGATTGCTACTTGTGCTAAAAACAAAGTAGTGTTAGCTGGTATCTTTAATAGGCGATTTAACCCAGCTGTAGAGGCATTTAAAAAAGCAGTGGATACAGGTCGATTCGGCACCTTGACACTTTGTGATGCGTATATTAAATGGTATCGTACACAGGAATATTACGATTCAGGAGCATGGCGAGGAACTTGGAAATTAGATGGGGGCGGTGCTTTAATGAATCAATCTATTCATACCATTGACCAATTAATTTATTTATCAGGCCCCATAAAAAGGTTATCCGCTTCCACAACTTGTTTGATTCACGAAGGGATCGAAGTGGAAGATACTGCGGTGGCCATCTTAGAATTTGAAAGCGGTGCTAGAGGAGTCATTCAAGGAGCCACTTCTTGTTGGTCTTCTAGTGGTCATCCAGCGGAAGTTCATATTTGTGGTAGTGAAGGTTCTGTCTTTATGAGTGATGCATCTTTTCGAGTTTGGGATTTTAAAAATCCTTTACCAGAAGATAATTTTATTAAAAATAATTTGATGGAAGGGGCTGCACAAGGATTGGGGGCGAATGATCCATCCGCTATTAATTTTGATGGCCATTTACGTAATTTTGAAGATGTTGTAGAAGCGATAGAAACTGGCAGACCTCCACTCGTTACAGGCGAAGAGGGATTGAAAGCAATCAAAGTAATTGATGCTATTTATCAAAGTGCTAGGCAGGATGGTGTTTGGATTAGTCTTTGAAAAAATGAGAAATGATGAAACTAACAGGATTTACAGACGAAGCTGCCCGTGATTTAGCAGGTCAAATAAAAGTAACCCAAGCCTTGGGATGGGAATATCTTTCTCTCAGAATGATTGATGGAACAAATATTCATGACTTATCAGAAACGGAGTTCCAAACTGTTTGTGAACAATTGGAAGCGGCTAATATTAAAGTAGCAGAATTTGGTACCATGATAGGAAGTTGGGCCAAAACCATTCATTCTGATTGGGATTTGACGGTAGGAGAAATGGATCGATGTATTCCAAGAATGAAACGATTAGGCGTTCGTTTTGCGCGCATTATGTCTTATGCGCAATGCCCTTGGGGAACAGAGCAATTTAAAGAAGAACGTTTCCGCCGTTTACGAATAATTACAACAAAATTTAAGGAGGCTGGTCTAGAAGCTTTACATGAAAACTGTATGAATTGGGGAGGCTTTTCTGCGGAGCATACTCTTCGACTAGTAGACGAAGTACCTGATCTTCGACTAGTATTCGATACAGGGAATCCTGTTTTCCAAAGAGATCGTTCTAAGCTGCAGCCTTATCCTTGGCAAGATGCTTTAGAATTTTATCACAAGGTGAAGCATGCTATTGCTCATGTGCATATAAAAGATGGGATTATGCATGATGATGAAGGGGATCCAGAATATACCTTTGCTGGAGAAGGGGAAGGCCATACTAAAGCTATCGTAGCAGATTTACTTGCTAGTAATTATAATGGATTTATTGCTATAGAGCCGCATATTGGAAAAGTATTTCATTCTACTGAACAGACATCTAATCCACAACGAGAATACGATCTTTACTTAGAATATGGACAACGATTTGAAAAGCTAGTAAAGGAAAATAATTATAGAGATTATGAAATTGTCTAGTAATTAAAATTTGATAAAAACAGGAAATTAACTAATTTCAACGTTAAGTAAACACAAATCGCAAGATACAAAGCTTCTCTGACCATATTTAGTCTATAGCCTTAGTCTAAGAATCGGCAACAGGTATGTTTTATATCCTTTTTAGAGGTCGCCAATTTGATTTGTTTTTTTGCAAAAAAACAAATCAAATTGGCGACCTCTAAAGAACTATTTCTAAGCTACTGCTTGCCTGCTATTAAAATCCTTATTCTAAACACCATTTGTTTTCTCCTTTTAAAATTAGCGACAAGCAAGTTTCAAAGATCTAAAATATGAAAATAAGAACTAATTTATTATTGCTGCTATTTGTTGGTATAAACACACTGTTTGCACAAGAAAAACCAGCTTTCTCCAGTATGGATGTATTTGAATTAGAATGGGCAACCAATCCACAAATCTCTCCTGATGGACAACGAATTGTCTATCTTCGAAGAGGGATGGATATTATGACGGATCGGCGTATTGCTCGATTATGGATGATAAATAAAGATGGAACCGAACATCAAAAATTGACAAGTAAAGAAGGTAATGAAAGCAACCCTACTTGGTCACCTGATGGTACTCGAATAGCCTTTACTGCTTCTACTGACCAAGGTAGCGAATTATTTGTGTACTGGTTAAAAACTGGAAAAATTGCTCGCTTATCTCAATTACCTGCTTCTCCAAAAGGAGTGGCCTGGTCACCTGATGGAAAATTGCTCGCCTTTTCGATGTTTGAACAAGGAAAGGAATTATCATTAGTTTCCCCTCCCAAAAAGCCTAAAGGAGCTAAGTGGGCAGATGCACCAAGAGTGACAACTCGCTTTAAGCATGAAGCGGATGGTGCGGGTAAATTAAAACCTGGCTACAATCAACTATTTGTTATTTCAGCTGAAGGTGGTACAGCGCGTGCAATTACTTCAGGGGCATTCCGTCACTCTAATTCTCCACACTGGACAGCTGATAGCAAATCTTTAGTTTTCTCTGGGAATAGACAACAAGACTGGGAATATGATTTCCGAAATTCTGAGATTTATAAAGTAGATATTGCATCTGGAAAAGTAAAAGCTTTGACAGATAGAAATGGTCCAGATAGAGATATTGCCATTTCGCCAAACGGGCGACAAATTGCATATACTGGATATGATGACAAAGTACAAACCTATCAAATTTCTAGATTGTATATCATGAATTCGGATGGTTCACAATCTAGAATACTTAGCAAAAATTTAGATCGAAGTGTCTCTAGTCCAGTTTGGGATCAATCTGGAAAGGGACTATATTTTCAATACAATGATAAAGGAGATACGAAAATCGGCTATCTGGATTTAGCAGGAAAGCTATCGGTTATTACAGGCAAAGTAGGCGGCGCATCTGTAGCTAGACCTTATAGCGGTGGCTCCTTTTCTGTATCTAAAAATGGAACAATCGCTTATACCTATTCTACCCCTTATCGCCCAGCAGAAATAGCAATTATTCAAAAAGGAGCTAAGGATACTCAACAAATCACACAACTCAATCAAGATATATTAGATTATCGAACCTTAGGAGAATGCAAGGAACTGTGGTATAAATCAAGTGTTGATGGGCGAGCTATTCAAGGATGGGTCGTTACTCCTCCAAATTTTGATGCAACTAAAACATATCCATTATTAGTAGAAAATCATGGTGGCCCTATTGCGAATTATGGGCCTTGGTTTTCTCCTGAAATCCAGTTATATGCCACAGGTGGATATGTCGTTTTTTATCCTAATCCAAGAGGCAGCACGAGTTATGGGGAAGAATTTGGCAATCTATTGTATAACAATTATCCCGGTGATGATTATCATGATGTCATGGACGGGGTAGATGAATTATTAAAAAGACCTTACCTCACAGAGGATAGTTTATTTGTAACAGGAGGCAGTGCTGGTGGTATTATGACGGCTTGGATGATTGGTAAAAACAATCGCTTCCGTTCTGCTGCTGTTATTAAACCTGTGATGAATTGGATTAGTAAGACTTTAACAGCCGATAATTATTATGGTTATGCCAATTCTCGTTATCCTGGGCAACCTTGGGAAAATTTTGATACTTATTGGAAATTTTCGCCGATCTCTTTAGTTGGACAAATTGAAACGCCTACTTTGGTCATGGTTGGTACTTCAGATATGAGAACTCCTTTGTCAGAGTCAAAGCAATTATATCATGCATTAAAACTCCGAAAGATTGAAACGGCATTGGT
>CAYOBX010000520.1:0-4452 GCA_964402245.1 uncultured Saprospiraceae bacterium
GACCGTAACACGGAATTCATTCCGTATGACCGTAACACGGAATTCATTCCGTATGACCGTAACACGGAATTCATTCCGTATGACTATCAAACGAAGCGCAGATAGGATAACTAATCTGCGCTGCGCTCGATTAGTTATGATACGGAATGAATTCCGTGCTACTAAACAGTTTTTATAAAAAGATTTAGACAAACTTTATTAGTCAATATTTGTTCTTGCTTTTCATTAATTACAATCTTAGTAGATTCGTCGTATTCAAAACGTTCGATAACTTTTATCTTCGTACCTAGCGTAAGATTGAGCTTATTAAGATATTGTAAAAAAGGCATGGTGTCATCTTGTACCCCTACTAATATTCCTTCTGCTCCTTCTGCTAATTCGGGTAAAGGAATTTGTTTTCTAAAAGTAAAATTGCCATCCGCATCAGGGATAGGATCTCCATGAGGATCAAATTTTGGATTGCCCAAAAAATCATCTAGTCGATCTATTAATTTTTTGGAGGGAATATGTTCTAGCTCTTCTGCAATCTCATGCACCTCCTCCCAAGAGAAATTTAGTTTGTTGACTAAAAAAGTTTCCCAAAGTCGGTGCTTACGTACCAAACTGGTGGCCATGCTATTGCCATCGTCTGTCAATCGAACACCTTTATGCTTTTGATAATGAACCAATTCTTTCTTAGATAGCTTCTTAATCATATCCGTTACAGAAGCAGCAGAGGTTTGCATAGCATGTGCAATAGCATTCGTAGCTATGGGTTCATCCGATCTTTCGCATAGCTGAAAAATAGCTTTCAGATAATTTTCTTCTGTTCTGGAAGTGGTATTCATTAAATTTGTACTTTGGTTATTTAGAACAGAGCGCAGAGACCATTTTATTGAGAGAATAGAGACTGCCACTATGTGTGTTGATCGATTTTTTATTAGATAAACAGCCATTTGTGAAGATGGTTTCTGGCACTCGGCAAGCTGTAGCTTTGATATAGTTTTTTAGCGGTAACATACTTGTTGCCGAGTCTCAAGATAAAGAACCATAATCTGATGAGCTTGGTTTACAAACAAAAATAACTATTTTTAGATTAATCTAAAAATATTTTACAATAAGTCTAAATTAATGCTAATTAAAACCCGTGGTATCATCTTTAAAGCGCTGAAATATTCAGAAACTAGCTTGATAATGGATATTTATACAGAAGAAAAAGGGCTACAGAAATATATTGTTAGTGGCGTACGAAGTAAGGGAGCAAAGATGAAAATGGGTATTTTGCAACCTACTACTTTAGTAGAAATGGTTGCTTATAGTCGAGACACAAAGAATATGCATCGCATAAAAGAAATTAAGGCAGCATATATCTATCAGAGTATACCTTTTGATGTGCTAAAAGGGACAATCGGTTTGTTTATGGTGGAACTAGCTCAAAAAACAATCAAAGAACAAGAGGCGAATCAAGATTTATTTGACTTTTTATATAGCCAGTTTGTTACTTTAGATCAAGCCCCTGCACTTCCTTCCAATTTTCACTTAGCTTTCATGTTGATTTTAACGGAGCATTTAGGTTTTGCTCCAAATGGAATGTGGTCACCAAATACGCCTTATTTTGATATGAAATCAGGCAACTTTGTGGAATTGGAACCACTACACCAACATGCCCCTAGTCAAATAGCCAGTGAACATATTAGCCTCTTTTTAGAAAGCAAAGAGCCAAAGATCACTCGGAGAGAGCGACAACAATTACTAGAATATTGTATTACTTATTATAGATTGCATGTAGAGAATTTTATGGGCTTGAATACCCACGCTATTTTAAAAGAAGTATTAGAAGGTTAAGGGGTAACACCCATCTGTATTGTCCGTTTTAATAATAGACTTGTTACCCTTTAATAAACACTCCCCTGAAAATGTCTTTTTTCGATATTTTGTCCTAAAAAATGAGTCCGTAGCTAGGCACTAATTTTTTAAGCCAAGCTATCGAAAAAATCCAAATTTCATAGAAGCATTTCTTAAAGGATAACAAGTCTAATAGTAAATAACTGAATAAAAAATACGATCCCTTGAAAAACATAATCATCAACATTTTAAAGTTCTTAGTATTCCTCGGTGTAGGGCTAGTTATTCTATATTTTGTTTACCAAAATCAGAATGAAGCTTATCAGGCACAATGTGCATTAGATGGGGTAGCAGCAGCAGATTGTAGTTTGATGCAAAAAGTAATAGTGGACTTTAAAAGTGTTCGTATCCCTTGGCTATTAGCGGCCTTCGCTGCCTATGTTATGAGCAATGTGAGTAGAGCAATTAGATGGCAAATGCTCTTAAAGTCATTGGGAAAACCCGTACGATTTATCAATTCTTTTCTGGCAACGATGTTGGGCTATTTTGCGAATTTAGGTTTACCTAGACTAGGAGAAGTCCTAAGACCACTTTCTATGTCTAAATATGAAAAGATACCTGTGGAAAAGGTGTTAGGAACGGTAGTAGTAGATCGAACAATGGACGTAATTTCCTTATTGTTGATTATTAGTTTAGCTTTTTTATTAGAGTTTGATACGCTTTGGGGATATCTGAATGAGAATATGTCAAGTGAAGGAGGAAGTTTATTGACTAATCCAATTGTCTTAGGTATTTTAGGACTAGGTGGATTAGTCGTTATCTTAACAATAGTATTTCGAAAGAAAATTCAAGCAACTGCTTTTTATAAAAAAATAGAACAAGTCTTATTAGGTTTTTGGGATGGTATTTTATCTATTAAAAATTTAGACCAACCAGGTTGGTTTATTTTTCATAGTATCAATATCTGGGTAGGATACTTCTTAATGTTTTATTGCTATATGCCAAGCTTTGGCCCTACCGAACATCTGGGACCAACAGTTGCATTAATGGCCTTCGTTTTTGGTACTTTTGGTATTCTTATTCCATCACCAGGAGGTATGGGATCTTATCATTTTTTAGTGATTGCTGCCTTAACCTTATATGGAATTAATTCAGGAGATGCTTTTTCTTCTGCTAATATTTCGTTCTTTGGCACCCATTTTTGTAATATTGTATTAGGGTTAATAGCAGTTATTTTCTTACCTATTATTAATAAAAATTACCATCCAGAACCATTGACAGAAGATAGAGAAAATGTGGATGTTATTAAAAAGAAACCTGTTACTGTATAGGTGGTATTGAACGCAGAGGCGCAAAGACGCTGAGAAATATTATTCTGCATCTTTGCACCTCTGCGTTCAATACAACTCCGTACGTATTTTATTTACCAATCACTTCCAACCAAGTAGTCATCCCTCCTTCCAAATTGCGCACATTAGAAAATCCGTGCTTTTCTAGAATTTCCTGTGCCATTGCACTTCTATTCCCTGATCTACAATAGACTACTATTTCTTCGTCCATATGTTCTTCCAAATCATCAACTGCATGCATCATATCTCCAAGTGGGATTAATTGACCCCCTACATTAAATTCTTCATGCTCATGATCTTCTCGAACATCAATCAAGATAAATTCTTCTTTTTTATCTAATTTTTCTTTGAGCTGTTGTACTGTGATATCCATGCTGTATTTTTTTTCCATGACTGCGTCATGGGTTACGGGATGTCGCCCATTTTGGGGCTTATTTTAATCAATCAATCAAATTGTTAGGATCAATTTTTAATTCCCCTTTAACTGCTTTAATAGACCAACGTTTAAATTCTCGATCTGCCTCAAAGCCGTAGCCCCAAATTCTTTTATCAATAGTTGTCATTCTAACTAATTGATCGGTATGGATAAGACCCTCTTTTTGATCCCAAATCAAATGATCTGTTTCCAATTTTTCTCCATTTTGATTAAAAAGAACAACACTATCTCGAATAATGGTTTGGTGGGTATTTTCAAATTCTGTTGCTTGTTTGCCAATCAGCCAACTTTCTATCTCTTGATTTTCTCCAATAAATAATACCTTTAGGCCATTAGGGAATGTACGTCTAGGATTTACCCGATCTAAATGACGATGTAAAACAGGAGCAATTACCTTCATTTCAATTCTTCCAGAATCGCTATAAATGACTTCCACGCCTTCTCCTACCTCGATTGTTACTTGATCTTCTACGATGAATTGCTGTACTTCAGATAAATCATTCTCGCAAGAGATGAAGGTAATTCCTATTAATATGATGTATAATATGATGTAAACTATATTTCTTAAATTTAGTAATCTATTCATTTCTTATCTTTCTGTAACACGGAATTCATTCCGTACTCGTCTTACGGAATTCATTCCGTAAGACTATCGAGCGTAGCGCAGATATTATACAGCTAGTATACGCGATGCTTGATTCTGTATACGGAATAAATTCCGTGTTACTGATTACGGAATAAATTCCGTGTTACTGATTACGGAATGAATTCCGTGTTACTGATTACGGAATAAATTCCGTGTTACTGATTACGGAATGAATTCCGTGTTACTGATTACGGAAT
>CAYOBX010000521.1:0-4450 GCA_964402245.1 uncultured Saprospiraceae bacterium
ATGAAACAATTAACCAACGATCAAATAAAAGAACTCCACAAACTAGTAGAACGAAATGCCATCAAATACTATGATGTGGAAGTGGAGATTGTAGATCACTATGCTACTGCTATAGAAGAGATTTGGGCAAAAGATCCCAATGTTTCTTTTTACCGAGCGCAGATGATGGTGTACAAGGAGTTTTGGGATTTTCAGGGTTTGGTAAAGGATAAAAGCTTGGTCTTACGTCAACGAGCTAATAAAGAACTTTGGGGGCATCTAAAAGAAGCTTTCACTTGGCCTAAAGTTATAGAATTAATTGGTATTACGACTCTCGTATTCTACGGTTTTAATTTTTTGTTTGACATAATTACGCCACCAAATCTGTCCTTAATGTTAATACTTTTTGGGACAATATGTGCAGTTATGCAATTTGGTGAGATTCGTTTTTTTAATAAAAAGCTAGGCCATTCTTTCTTAAGATTAGATACGATCCTAGTATGTTTTTCTGGTATGACGGTTCTCTGGTTAAATATAGTTAACCATATATTAGGACACTTGGATATTACTTCGACAACTACTATGATAGGGATTTCAGTAGTTTTTGCTTTATTTATTATTATAACAAAAGAAACTTTTAAGATACTTAGAAAGGAAGTAGCCGATCATAAAAAACAATACGCCTCATGAAGCAACTAAGCAGCGATCAAATAAAAGAACTCCATAAATTAGTTGAGCGAAGTGCCGTTGGTCATTATGACGTACAAGTGGAAATTGTAGATCACTATGCATCTGCGATTGAAGCTATATGGGCAGCCGATCCCAACATCACTTTTTACCAAGCACAGGTAATGATTTATAAAGAATTTTGGGATTTTCAAGGCTTGGTAGAGGATAAAAAAAAGATCTTATATGCGAAAGCAAACAAAGGCGTATTGGAGCAATTAAAGACTATTTTTTATTGGCCAACCATTCTTAAGTTTATAGTCTTAACAAGTTTAATTTATTTCACATTTCCATATTTTAATGAGGGGATGTATGCTAATCAGGAGACGTGCTTTCTTCTTATTGGCGGGATGTTCTTCTATCCTTTAGTTCCAGCGTTTTCGATTATGTTTTATGCCGGCTATCTAAGCATAAAAGTAAACCGATTTGAAAAGAACTGTGGATTGCATTTTTTAAGGTTACACGCTATCTATGAAAGCTTTAGCATGTACCCAATGATCATAGCTTGGAGTTGCAGCTTTTGGGGAATTATTATCTTTAATAATATTCTACTTTTTTCTTTATGCTTTGCTATTAGTATTATTTTAATGCAAGGTATTCATACATCGCTTAAAAATGAGATAGTTTTACTAAAAAAACAATTTACTTAGCATCAACTATGAAAGCAAAATATCTCACAACCCTACAAATACAAGAACTCCATAAACTAGTAGAGCGAAATGCCATCAAATACTACGATGTAGAAGTAGAGATTGTCGATCACTATGCGTCAGCGATTGAGGAGATTTGGGCAAAAGATCCGAGCGTGTCTTTTTATCGGGCGCAGATGATGGTCTATAAAGAGTTTTGGGATTTTCAAGATTTGGAAAAGGAGAAAATGAAAAAGATCAGTATTCAGGCATATAAAGACCTTTGGACTTCAATCAAATCTATGTTTGGATGGCCTAAAATATTGGAACTATTATTAATCTTTGCCATTTGTTGGATAGGCATAACTTATTTTAAAGAGACTTCTTGGGCGCAAACGGGATTTGGCTTCCTACCATTTGTATTTCTTATACTATTCCCTAATTTAATAGAAGGAAATTCTTCAAATCGTTTCGATAAAGCAATGGGTAAACACTTTTTAAATTTACATCGTGTGACCATGACTTATTCTTTCTTTCCCATTATTGTTATTTCTTTATCATCAAATTTATTTGAGATGAATTCTTTAGTACCTTGTGCTTTTTCATTAGCCATCTACTTTATGGGAACAAAGGATATGCATTATATATTAAAAGAAGAAAGAAAGAAAATTAAACAGCAATTCGCTTTAAATCCAGTATTATGAAAAATAAGGAGTTAACACCATCACAAATAGAAGCCCTCTTCAAATTCATGCGTCAAAAATACGTCCGTTATTATGATGTGCAAATAGAACTAGTCGATCATTTTGCCTCTGCGATTGAGGCGATGTGGGAGGACAATCCTGCCATGACTTTTGAGCAAGGTATTGATAAGGTGTATTCGGAATTTCCTATAACTGGGTTTAATAATTTGATGAATGAAAAGAGTCAAGCTATTCAAAATAGAATAAAAAAACATACATGGAAGGAGGTGAAGGCTTATTTGACCATACCTAAAATAGCTTTGACTTTACTTTTATGCGCTATCTTTAATATCATCTATAGTATTATTCCTTACCCTTATTGGTTTGCCTATGGAATAATTTTCAGTATTGCCTTTCTTTCCTTTTTCATCTTGAAAAGGAATATAAAGCAGCAGCAGAATAAAACAAAATTTCTAGTTCTTGATTTGCTTATAGGATCACAGTCATTATTCTCGTTTATACAATATATGCCGGTTTATGGAATGCATAGTGAGCAATTTCCAGATTGGGCTAGTATTCCTTTTAGTATAATAACCGTATTCGCCATTTTAATCGCTTACGGACACCATAAGGTTTCTAGTAATATTTTGGAGGAATGGAAGCAGCAATTTCCTCAGTTTATATAAACACAGAAATAATAGCATTCGCCACAATCTCACAAATCCTAAAATCCTACAAATCCTAGTCTAGCCACCAGAGAGTGCCTGAAAAATCAATACCTCATCGCCTTCCCCTACCCGATCCATCAAAGTAGCCTCATCTTCTATCAACTCTCCTTTTACAAATACATTTACATGTTGGCGAATATGCCCTTGTTCGTCTCTTAAAAAATCATTGATACCGGGGTGTTTAACTTCTAAATTGGTTAATACTTCTTTAACATTATTGCCTGCTATTGGCCCCTCTTCTAAAGTAGGGAAAAAGCGTTTTAAGGCAGAAGTGAATTTTATTTGTGCCATTTTTAAATTTAATTCCTTTTTTATTTCCTAAATATAAATAGAATTTAGTTATTGAGAGAACACCTAGTATGCTTTAATGGTTTATTTGTTGTAACTATTCATAGTTTGAGACTCGGCAACAAGTATGTTTACTCTATTCCTTTAGAGGTAGCGATTTTACAAGTTTTTTTTATAAAAAAAACTTGCAAAATCGCTACCTCTAAAAAACAATATCAAAGCTACCGCTTGCCGATTACTATAAATTATCTTTATAAAAAATTGATTACCAAATAATTATTTTTTAGCCTGACAGGCTATGGTTACAAACTTCAACCATCGAAGAACTGATTTATAGTTTGAAAATTGGCAATAAGTAAATTTAATATATCCATCTACAATTATGAAAGACCTATTACCCATTATTAAAGAATGGACTACTAAAAATAAAAAATTCGGAATTGCCACTGTTATTAAAACTTGGGGATCTTCCCCTCGGCCTATTGGCTCTTCTATGATTATTTCAGAAGAAATGGAAATGGCAGGCTCTGTAAGTGGTGGCTGCGTAGAGAATGCCGTGATTCGATCTGCTATGCCCTTAATACAAAATGGCGGGGGGCAGGAATTAGCATTTGGGGTAGCAGATGAGGAAGCTTGGGAGGTGGGCTTAAGCTGCGGTGGCAAAATGCAGGTGTATGCCGAGCAGTTTATGGCCTTAGATGCCCGTCCTGCTGAAAAGGCCGTATGGACCGAATTTAAAGATTGTCTGCAAAATAACAAAGCTTGTGTGTTATTGACTAGATTACAAGAAGGGGCCAGTCAACACGTTTTAGTATACCCTGACCGAAGGGCCATTGGGCAGCAAATTTCAACTCCTTTGATAGAAGCTGGGCTAATGGCTTATACAGAACGAAAAAACCAAGTAGTTGAAATAGAAGGACTTAGCTATTTTGTGCAAGTATTCCCTAGAAGAAGTCAGTTATTAATTATTGGTGCGGCACATATCACGGTAGATTTAGTCCGCTTAGCTAAAATGCATGACTTTGAAACCATTGTCATTGATCCAA
Source organism: uncultured Saprospiraceae bacterium (assembly GCA_964402245.1). Classification (GTDB taxonomy): domain Bacteria; phylum Bacteroidota; class Bacteroidia; order Chitinophagales; family Saprospiraceae; genus JAFMDF01. The sequence goes on from CAYOBX010000521.1 coordinate 4,080, forward strand.
GAGGGGTATTTGCTAATAAAACTCAATTTCCAATAGCTCCAGATCAAATTATTGAAAAATATCCAGCGGAAGTATTAGGGGATTATACTTTGGATGCCTATACCTATGCAGTCGTATTGTCTCATGATCCTAAAATTGATGATAATGCCCTTCAATTATTATTACCCTCAGAAGTTGCTTATATAGGTGCATTAGGTAGTAAGCGAACCCATGCAAAGAGAGTGGCTCGATTGGAAGAAGCCGATTTTTCTAAGGAGCTGATTGATCGCATCCACTCTCCGATAGGGATGAATATCAATGCCAAAACACCCAAAGAGATTGCTATGAGCATTATGGGAGAGATTATTATGGCTAAAAATAAATATAGGTAA
>CAYOBX010000522.1:0-4448 GCA_964402245.1 uncultured Saprospiraceae bacterium
CTGGAAAAGAATAGAAGAAGATGCTCAAGTTATTGTTTTGTCGTTACTTAATAAAATATCAAATATTGAATAAAGTATTTTCCAGCATTATAATTTTATTATCAATATTATTATTTGATCAACAACTAACAGCACAAATTTCTTCTAATATGACCTTGATGTCTAATTGGAATGGAAATACTATTAGTCGATCTGGTAACTTGTATAATGATTGTTGGGGATATGTAGATGGAAGAGGGAAGGAATATGCGATTATTGGATCTCCTGAAAAAATTCATTTTATTGACATAACAAACCCATCTACTCCTGTTCTAAAGAATGAATTCATTGGAGGTTCTGCTAGTTTATGGCGGGATATGAAAACATATGATTGCTATACCTATGCTGTCGCAGATGAAGGGCAGGAAGGTTTATTAATATTCGATATGTCAGCACTTCCAAGTGGCCCGATCACTAAAGTAAATCAAGATAACTCCACCTTTAATAGAGCACACAATTTATACATAGATATACCCAATGCTAGAATGTATGTTATTGGTTCTGACACTCGCAATAATGGATTGATTGTTTATGATTTAAGCCATGATCCAGCTAATCCTACATTACTTGCAAGCGTCTCTTTACCAGGAGGATATATACATGACTTATTTGTAAAAGATCATATAGCCTACTGTTCCAGTGGTTTTAACGGACTCTATGTATATGATTTTGAAAATCCAACAGCACCTACTTATAAAGCCTCTATTAATTCGGGAGGGTATAATCATAGTTGTTGGTTGACGGAAGACGGTACTCAATTAATTTACGCAGAAGAAGTGCCAACTGGTCTTCCTATGCGGATGGTAGACCTCAGTGGTTTAGAAGACGATGATTTGGAAGAAATCAGTTCTTTTCAAGATCCCTTGATTACGACTAATAGTAAAGTAACTTACCATAATCCCTATATAGTTGACCAATATGCAGTCGTGTCTTCTTATGAAGATGGAGTCGTCATTTTTGATATTTCTAATGCCAGTGCTCCTAGTCGAGTAGCGCATTATGATACCTATAGCAATACCACCTATTCAGGGTATAATGGTTGTTGGGGCGTATATCCCTATTTTCCTTCAGGAACCATAATTGCTTCCGATGGAATAAGTGGCTTATTTGTTTTATCTACTTCTTTGACTTTGACAAGTGATTGTATGAATGGTCAATTAGATGCCTTCGAACAAGGGATAGATAGGGGAGGATTTTGTAGATCTAATTGTGCCAATTCAGGAAATAAGTGCACAGATTTTGATAAAGATGGCTTCTCTGTAACAATAGACTGCGATGATTATAACCCTCTAATACCTGCGGCAATAGGTTCGCTTTGTAACGATGGTGATCCATTAACCAGTAATGATAAAATTCAAACGGATGGATGTACTTGTCTTGGAGAATAGTAGGTACTTACTTATACAATAGTCCGTGCAGTTTTTTTACGCAGATCTCGCAGAGTATTGATAATCAAGATATTATACTCTGTGGACTCTGCGTGAAATAATTTTGTAACTCATTGAGTGTCAATAATCGTTTTAAAATTGCATGGACTATTGTTATATGGATTTTGACAAATAAGAATCAATAAATAATAAGAAATCATGATAAAATTTTGGTCACGACTAATCGTAGCATTATTCATCATACCTCTCTATCTACCTATATCTTATAGTCAGCAGAGATCTTGTGGAAGTGCACAGTTCCAACAAAAATTAAATAATGATTTAGACTACCGAAGAAAGTATCTTTCAAGAGTTAAGAATTTCCAAGTTGAAAATGATAAAATAAGACGAAATAGTGCTACCTGTACAGATACACTTATTTTACCTATAGCCGTACATTTTCAAAACATTTCTAATCCTGACCTTGCCTGTTTGAGAAACTTATCTCAAAATCAAATTGATATTCTAAATGACGATTTCCAAGCTAATAATTCAGATCTATCTAATTGGTCGAGTAATGCTTCTACCTATCCAGGAGTTAGTCCAGGATCAATTTGTGTAAAATTTGTATTGGCAAATCTTAATCATCCTACTGGTTTTAATTTAATAGATGGTGATCCTGCAGTAACTATTAATCTAACTTCTGGAGACTTTATTAATGGATGGAATAATTATATAAATATTGTAGTTAGAGATATTAGGGACTTAGGGTATGCTCCCTTAGGTGGTTTAGGAGACGGAGATGGAATTACAATTGATGACAATGCATTTGGATCTTATGGTTGCGGTCAAGTATTCCCTCAGTATCCTTATGATATGGGAAGGACTTTAGTTCATGAAGTTGGTCATTATTTATATCTAAATCATTTATGGGCAAATAGTAATGATATAGGTGGTTGCTCAAATGATGATGATGTAGCAGATACACCTATTAGTTCTGAACCCAACTATGGTTGCCCTACTCAAAATACTTCTTGCGGAAGCCCAGATCTACATATGAATTATATGGATTATGTAAATGACGCTTGTATGTATATGTTTACAAATGGACAGGCACAAAGAATGAACAACTGGGTGCAAGCTAACCTACAAAACATAAGTAACAATGCGGCAGTAGTTTATACAGAAGAATGTGCAAATTGCACACTTCAAACCTGCGTAGATATTGATGAAGATGGTTATTGTGAAAGTGTAGATTGTGATGATAATGATAATTCGATACCTACAATTTCTGGCACTGCTTGTAACGATAATAATCCGAATACAGAAAATGATATTATTCAAGCGGATGGCTGTACCTGTGCAGGTATTATAAATGTCTGCTTATCGCAAGGTGGAGATGCGGATTCGGATGGAGTTTGCGATGATGTGGATTGCAATCCCAATGATGCTTGCTATCCTAAACCCGCAGGAACTTTATGTGATGATGGCAGTTCACTCACGGTGAATGATATTATTCAAGTAGACGGTTGCTCCTGTATTGGAACAACAATAGTACAAGCAAAGTTATATCCTGAAGGACTATATAATCCAGCCAATCAACTACTGAGTACAGAATTGAATATTCAAAATTTACTACCTAAAAACCAGCCCTTTGATACTGCGCCCTGGAATTATAGCGGAACAGAAAGTGTAACGGCTATCCCTTCTGATGTGGTCGATTGGGTGTTGATTATGGTGAGAACAGCCAATAATACGATCTTATCACAAGCTGCTGGATTTCTTACAACTAATGGAACAATTGTAGATATCTCTGGTCAAGAAGGTATTGCTATACCGAACGCACTGAATCAATATATCTCTATTCACCATAGAAATCATTTAGCCATAGTTTCCAATACGCCCTATACTGCTACACTAGATTTCACTACTGATTTATCCTCTGTCCAAGGCATTGAACAAATGAAAAACATAATGGGCAAATATTGTTTATATGCTGGAGATTATGATGGAAATGGCATTATTAATAATCAAGATTATAATAACTGGATTCTAAATAAAGCACAACTAGGACAATACCTTTCTGTGGATGGAGATGCTAATGGGGTAGTGAATAATCTCGACTACAATTTATGGGTTGGGAATGGGTCTAAAATTGGTGTACAAAGCATTCAGTATTGAGAATACCTGCCTTGCAATTCTTTTCCTTATTCGAGTGATTTCTATTTTCACAAATTTAATATAATATTATAAGTAATAAATATATTTTACTCATTTGTTAAATTCTTTACAAGAAAATTAAACTATTCTTAAAGGGTTTTTTATAAAAAAGTATTCGCTAAAAATTAGGCTAAAAACGTTAAAATATTGGGTCGAAGTTACAAACTTCGACCATCGCACCCTCTTTTGAGTTTAGCACCATGCCGATATTTGAAGTTTGTAACTTCAAATGGATATTTTTCAAGTTTGTAACTTGATTTTTTAGGCAATATTCTTTTTATAAGAAAACCCTTACTATTCTTATTATATATTCTATTAAGATTTGGATGCTATACTCGAATAATATTAAAAATTTCGATTTTTTGACAAATCTCGTGGTCAAGGAACAATAATTTATAATAACAAGTGACGCTTGAGATATTTCCTGTCTAAGATTATAACCATACTTCAAACGGGATAAAAGAGTGATTTTGAAGATCTACTCAATCACTTTTTCACACCGTGCAAAGTATAACAAGGCCAATAAGGGGCAAATGGGCATTCTTGTGAGCTCTAACATGTTTGTGGTACTTAAATAAAGCGGTCAGATCGTTTAGAACGATCAGATCGCACGTTCTTTTCTTGAAAAAACTAGCACTTATTAAATTCTATCAATTTCTCTGAATTATTTGCAATAAATGTCTTATTTTACAGCTCAAATAATTTTTACAAGTTACTCTAGTATTATACCTCAATTAAGAAAGGGCATATTATAAAAAAATATTCCTTTTCTCCCACTTACAAAAGAAGTCTACATAGCTTCATTAAATTCTATCAAATAAC
>CAYOBX010000523.1:0-4440 GCA_964402245.1 uncultured Saprospiraceae bacterium
AGCCCGGAAAAATAGCAGCAGTAATGACTAATGCAAAAGCGGAGTTGGCCCAATCGAACATCGCCCAACCATTAATGGTCTTTTTATCGTTTAAAGGAATTATTTTAGTCGCACTCATATTTTGTATTTTCAATTATTGTTACCCTTTTTAGTCATCTATAAAATATTAGGTAACCGCCACAAGGTAACCGCATTTTCTACAATTTCAGTATCCGCTCCTATATTTTTTATTGATTTTTTCTACGAATGGATGCGTTTACAGGGTAAAATAGTATTGTAGTTATACTGAAAACTGGATGAAATCGCTATTCTAGTATTGTACGAGTAATTCTTTGTGATTACCCTAGTCAAGGGCAATCACAAAGAATTACTCATACTAAGTATCGAATTCGAAATCACTTTTTAAGCAGTTTCGAGTATATATTAATTACGTTAATAGAAAGAGGCTTTTTCTTTTCCTATAAAATTGGTCAGGGTATCAATAATTATAATAGCCCAATTAACAAATTGATACCCTCTCCCAAAAAAAAATAGATTTTTTTTCCTAAAGGGCTTGTATAATTAAAACAAGACCGTATCTTTGCGCCTCAATATCGCGGGGTGGAGCAGTTGGTAGCTCGTCGGGCTCATAACCCGAAGGTCGCAGGTTCAAGTCCTGTCCCCGCTACTAAAAACAGAATTAAGCCTTTGATAATCAATGATTTATCAAAGGCTTTTTTCATTTTTGTCACGTTTAGGATTTTTTGTCATTCTTTCTTTCCTAATTCTTTAAAATTGGTACCAAATAATTGAATACTTAAGAATGAATGACGACACTTAATCAAAATGCTTTGAAACAAATTTTGGGTTAAAGGATAAAGATACTTAAATAAAAGTCTACAATTTATATATCATAATCTAATACTCTAATTTACGCCTTTCAGAATCTTCATCCTCTCGTTTTGCTTTACTATCATAATGTTGTACTAACCTATCTAAAACTTTTGCCACCTCTAGAAATTGGTTTCTATGAGTAGCAGCCAATTCTTGAAAATACATGGAACGATTTCTTTCGATATCTCCACCGTCGTACACTCCTTTAGTAGTAACTGAACGCTTATTAAATATGCCAGTATAAAACCCGCTTTTAATATCTTCTGTATTAATATTTTCTATAATTTCACATATTTCATTAGGCGGCCAACTTTTTCCATTTTCAGGATATAAAGCTAGCTTTTTACCAATTGTAACATCAACAGAAGATTGCCTATAACATTCGCTGGCTAGTTCTCTCACCGTTTTGACCCACTCTGATAAAATTGCCATATCAATATTCCCTTTTAAATCTACTCCAGGAATATCTTTCCATGAATCTATTAGACGATATGCCTGTATTGCCCTATTGGTCAACTGTTTATTGGTCATACCTTTGGCCTCTTTTTCGAATAATGCCTCATTATTTGGTTTGGATACCCATTTTACAATATCTATAAAGAAGGAAGGGTTTTGTAAGAATTCTTGATAAATCTTTTTAGGTTTTGTACGGTTTCGTCTTGAAATTAATACTGGAATGTACTGCCATTCTAAATTTGCAAAAGTATTTAAATCTAGGTCATCTCTCTCGTATAACTTATTGAATATTTTTTCTATGTAATAGCTAGTCATGGAATTTGGTTCTTCATCAGATTCTTCAGTAGTAGCTAATTTTAGAATATTAGCAGCCATTTCTGAAGTTATTTCATCAATGAAGGTAGAGCACACGTTAATGGAGCTGAAATACCGTTTATACTCTATTAGGTAATTGAGACCTATAATTCTATCCTCAGTTGGTAATTGATGAAAATTAGGATTTATTTTTAGCCAATAACTTTTTTGCAACCCACTATCTTGTTGTGAGTCAATAAACTCCCATTGAATTTTTGTAGGAATCAATGGTAAAAAAACACCAGCCAATACTTTACTAGAAAAGCTTTTTTCCTTTAATGTATTATATAAATCAAAAACCCATGAAATTTGGTTTTGGACAAACTTTGTAATGATAAATCCATATACAAAATTCAATTCTTTCTTCTCACTTTTTAATAACTCACAAATCATTAATATCTCCTCTTGACTGTCGATGAAATATGCCAAAATCTCTCCTAGTGTTTGAGGTAGTTTGACAAATTTCGCCATTTCAATTATTTTCTTTACCCCAAATTTGAGATACAAATTCTTTACTTCTTTTTTTCTTCTATCATTTACTTGTTGAATACGTTCTTTTTCTGTTATACTCCCATAGATAAAGCCTTCAGGAAAAGTAGGCCAGTAATCATCAAATAACCAACTACATTTTAACAAATCATCTTCTGGTTCATAGACCAGTAATAAGTCTTCGTATTTTTTAATTTCTCTTTTAGGTAGTACCCATTTTGCAGTTGGGTATGAATTGTAATTACCTAGAATTTGACGAATAGCATTCCAAACTAATGCATCTTTCTTATCTACTTCGTTATAAACTTGCTTTACAAATTGTAAAATTTTATTTCGTTCTGTATCAGGAACATCTTTTGATGCATCAATAAGATTTACTAACTTTGATTCAGTATTATCGAAACTAGCAATAAGGACATCTATTATTGTTGTATATGACTTATACACTTCCTCGTGAGTATAATTTATCTGAGTTCCCACATTAAAAAGTCTCCATCGAGGTTTTTCCGTACCAATTGAAATTTCTGAGCCCTGAGGAAGTAAACCAATAAGTAAATTCCATGCAACCTCAAATTCCTTTTTGGTCAAGAGTTTTAACACATTCATCCTTTCCTCAAATGGAGCTAACGTCTGAAAAAACCATACCTTAAAAATTTCGCTCAAGCTATTTATTGGTCTATTCGATAAGTTCCCTCCAGGGTCTATTGAGGCAAGTTTAGCAAGAATCAATGAAACTCTAGACAAATATTTTGGAAACCATGCAAGCCTTTCCAAAGCCCATAACAAGTCTGAATGATGACTATTTGGCATAATCAATCCTTGCTCTTCGACAAACAAAGATGCTATTACAGATTCTTCCTCTTTTAAATGTCGTTCTAAGGCATCCATAAATGCTAATGGAGATGCCTCTGCTAATAATGTAAGTTTACTGCCAAATGATTTCCATGCTAATGGATTATTATCTTTTAAAATCTCAGCAACTATATTATTTACCCAACGACTAGACTCTTCTGATAAGTCAAAATTTAGTTGATTGCCAAGTAAAGAAGTTAATATTAGAGATTGGGTAATGCCCTCTCTTATTGAACCAGAAAACTTTCTACTTTTACCTAGAAGTGTAGCCATATACCTCTGATTAGCCTCAAGGTCAAAAACAGGGTTAACTTCTGTTAATATTTCTAAGGCAGCTTGTTGTAAAAGATTGAAGTCACTTATAGTTAAATTCTCTGAGGCATTTGTCCAAGCATCAAAAGGAGAAACCAAACGCCACGTATTCCCAATTTTAATAATTGGAGCGTCTGATGCAAAAACCCATCTTTTTAATTTTCTGGAATAACTTTCATAAGACTCTCCTGCTATTTCAGAAATAATTCTTTTATCGTCCTCACAATCTTCAGCCCACCTACCTACAATTAGTGCAGGAATTACTTCTGAAACGAATTCTTTTGTTGCCCATGTAGGGCGAGTTCTAATGAATTGGAGTTGCCTTCTCAATACACCAATGTTTCTTGCTGACTCCCGTGAGTATTTTGCGGCAAATTCCTTACTTATTCCCATACTCATTAGTGCAGAAATAAAACCATCTCGTTCAATTCTTGGAAGCGTAATTTTTTCACTCCAATTATTAGAGGCATCTGCACCCATTGGAATTATTACTGTATGTCCTTTTTGAATTGCCCTATTAATTACCCCATTATCATCAAATCTAGGAATGAGTATCAATGGATTACTACTAGTAGATAACTCTCTAAAAGCATCCTTTGTATCAACAATTATACTTCGAGCAAAAAAATCTTCCTCTAAGTTTGAAGTACTTTTAAAGCACGCAATAATGAAAGCTAACGACTCTTCTCTCGATATAGATTGAATACAAATAGTTGTGGGTTTCTTTAATACCTCTAACACCTGCTCTTTTTCTTTTTTTCTTCCACTCAAAAGTATTTCTGGGACAATAGTATATTTTTCTCCTATTGACCATTCTTCCCAGAAATCATCTGTTGGTTGAATGCCACCTGTTGGGTATTTACCAATATGTTTCGATAACCAAGCACCAACAGTTGGTGCAATCTCCACCCATTCCTCCAAAAGCTCTGCATTAAGAACTTTTACATCTTTCCATATATTTTTTGCTTTTTGGTTTTTAGCCCAATCTTCTCCTTTTTGCCATAGTCTTGGAGTAACGAAAACATAGGTTGTCTCTTTTTTATTAACGCCTAAGTAACGATGAAATAATAAGTCCGTCAATTTCGACGAGTTTATTTTGTTTCC
>CAYOBX010000524.1:0-4429 GCA_964402245.1 uncultured Saprospiraceae bacterium
TCCCTCTAAAGAACTATATAAAAGCTACTGCTTGCCTACTGCTATGACCTTATTCCACACAATTTAAAATGTATAAGCTAGATTTATTTTTCTCATTTTGATTTTAGCGAAAAGCAAGTCATTACTCAAAAAAACAAGAAATACTTCCCATCTCCTTAAAATCTGCATGAATCGTATCTCCACTTTTTACCTTGATAGGACTAGTAAAAGATCCTGCTAAAATAACCTCTCCAGCTTTTAAAGACAAACCAAAATCAGCATACTTTTTTGCTAACCAAGCAATCCCATTCGCTGGATGATTCAGTACCGCAGCGGCAACACCAGATTCTTCAATTACGCCATTTTTATATAATAAAGCACCAACCCATCGCATATCAATAGCATCAGGTTTCATTGCCCGCCCGCCCATAATAATACCTCCATTTGCTGCATTATCCGAAATGGTATCTTTAACGCTTCTCTTGTAACCTGTCTCAGGATCAACTCTAAAAGAACGTGCTGCAATTAATTCCAGAGCAGGAATCACATAATCCGTAGCATTTAGCACATCAAAAATGCTGACATTGGGACCACTTATATCTTTTTTCAAAATGAAGGCCAATTCTACTTCAATCCTTGGATCTAAAAAATCACTAGTTGGAATAGTACTGCCATCCGCAAAAACCATATCATCTAACAAAAAACCAAAATCAGACTCGTTGATGTTCATAGCTCTTTGCATAACTCTAGAAGTCAAGCCTATTTTATGACCAACTATTTTTCTTCCTTCTTGTAATTTGATGGCTTTCCAAGCAGTCTGAATTGCATAAGCGTCTTCAATAGTCATATCAGGATGCTCAATAGTTACAGGCTTAATTTGCTGCCTAGCTTTCTCTGCATCATGGTGTCTTTTTGCTTGTGCTTGAATTTGGGTTTTCGTTAATGTTGTCATTATGCTTCAATAGATGTGCGATCTGACCGCTCTAAGTAACGATGAAAGAGACCGTCCAAATGGTAGGGTTATTGTTTTATCGTTACTAAACGATCTGACCGCTTATTTTAGAACTAGCTTTCGTCCGAGCTTAAAAGGATATCCAAATTGATAACGAAGATAAGCCTATTGATATTAAAAAAATATTACATCTACAAAAAAATACAACATCTATATACAAAAAGTATAATTTTATATCGAATGCTTAACTTATCTTTGCGATGCACTAAAGAATAAACTCTCTGCTAAAAACCATCCATATGTTCAAAAAAAATAAAGAAATTCTTGCAAAAATTTTGCCGTCACTACAAAAGGAAGGAGTCAAAAATATTATAAATGGAAAATCTGTTGCCGCAAAATCAAAAGCAACATTTGAGAATCATTCGCCTGTTGATGGAGTATTCATTGCTAGTGTTGCAAAGTCAAATGCGAAAGATATAGATTCAGCAGCAAAAGCCGCAGCCAAAGCATTTAAAACTTGGCGGAGTATGCCGCACAAAGAACGCCGAGATATTTTGTATGCGATAGCGGATAAAATAGAAGCCCATGCTGAAGAGATTGCTGTTTTGGAAAGTTATGATACGGGGCAGCCGATTCGTTTTATGAAAAAGGCAGCAATCAGAGGAGCAGCAAATTTTCGATATTTTGCAGATAAAGTAATCGACGCACCTAATGGTCTATCGACTCCAGATACTAAACATTTGAATTTTACAGTTCGTCAACCTATCGGTCCAGTAGGGGTGATTACCCCATGGAATACGCCATTTATGTTGACGACTTGGAAGGTAGCACCTGCTTTGGCGTCGGGTTGCACGGTAGTACACAAGCCAGCAGAATTCAGTCCAGCATCTGCTACTTTATTGTGCCAATTAGCCCACGAAGCAGGTTTGCCTAAAGGCGTTTGGAATGTGGTACATGGATTTGGAGAAACCGCTGGAAAAGCATTAACAGAACATGAGGCCATTAAAGCGATTGCCTTTATTGGAGAAACTACAACTGGTAGCTTAATCATGCAACAAGGAGCGCCCACTTTGAAAAGAGTACATTTGGAATTAGGGGGGCAAAATCCGACCATTATTTTTGAGGACGCTGATTTAGATCGAGCACTAGATGCTGCCATTTTTATGAAATATAGTTTAAATGGAGAACGATGTACTTCAGGTAGTCGATTATTAATACAACGCTCTGTCTATGACAAGTTAGTTAAGAAACTGACCAAGCGAGTCGCTAATATCAAGGTCGGTAATCCTTTAAATCCAGCTACCGAAATTGGCCCAATGATCCATCCTACTCACCAAGAAAAAGTGATTAGCTATGGGGAAATTGGACAACAAGATGGTGCCAGATTAGCAGTAGGAGGGGGCAAACCTAGAGGCAAAGGATGCTATGTAAACCCGACTCTTTTTGTAGATGCCACCAAAGACATGCGTATTTCCCAAGAAGAAGTTTTTGGACCATTTCTAACCGTTATACCTTTTAACACAGAAAAAGAAGCAGTCGAAATTGCGAACTCTGTAAAGTATGGTTTAACGGCATATATCTGGACAAAGGACAGTGCCAGAGGACACCGAATGGCACTAAACGTAGAGTCAGGTATGGTTTGGGTGAATTCCCAAAATGTTCGCCATTTACCGGCTCCTTTCGGCGGCGTTAAATATAGTGGCATTGGTAGAGACGGAGGTGATTATAGTTTTGATTTTTATATGGAAACAAAAAATATTTCGGTAGCTTTAGGCAATCATCCTATCCCAAAACTTGGTGCTTGAAATGAGTAAATATTTAATCATATGCGCATCTAAACATTTTCTCATTTACTAATTTCGTCATTTACTCATTAGATATGTCAATAAAACCACATAATTTCAACCTTCCCTTCAATATCCAACGATGCAGTCATGTACACTGTACCGTAAAAGACCTAGATGCTACCCGTAGATTCTATGTAGATATTATGGGATTTGTAGAAACGGAAAGAACAAAAGATACCCTTTATCTAAGAGGCTTAGAAGAGAAAAATCATCATTGCTATGTTTTACAACAAGGGAAAGAATCAGAGGTCTTGGCATTAGGGTTTAAAGTAGCCTTTGATAAAGATTTAGACGCTTTAGCACTTCATTTCAATAGTTTAAATTTACCAAATAAATGGGTGACAAGACATGGAGAAGAACGTACATTAGCTGTGAGTACACCGCTAGGCTTGCCTTTAGAATTTCACGCTAAACAAACTAGAGTCCCCACATTGATGAGGGATTATATTCACTATAAAGGCTTATCGCCTCTTAGATTCGATCATATCAATTGCTTCACTCCAAATTGCCAAACCACTTATGAATTCATGATTGAACAATTGGGATTTCGATTAACGGAGTATACCTTAACGGAAAAAGGAGATATGTGGGCAGCGTGGACGCATCGAAAAGGAAATGTTCACGATATGGCAATGACCAACGGCAGAGGACCACGCTTACATCATACAGGCATATGGACCGCTAGTGTAAATAATATTATCCACTTACTAGATGTCATGGCCTCCCAAGGCTATGTTGAAAATATAGAAAGAGGGCCTGGACGACATGGTATTTCTAATGCTTTCTTCTTATATATCTTAGACCCAGATGGTCACCGCTTAGAACCTTTTACCTGTGACTACCTAACAATTGACACGGATTGGGAACCACTAAATTGGGATTTAAGAGACCCTCGTCGACAAACCCTTTGGGGAGCACCTGCTCCTAAGTCTTGGTTTGAACATGGTTCCCCTTTTAAAGGTGTGCCAGTAAGAGATTCGGATATTGATTCGAACCCGATTGTTGCAGGATATGAAGATGTAGCTTGAGTTTAAAATGAATATTTGAATAAGTAACGACGAAATAATAAGTTGGGCAATCTGGTGCTAATTATTTTTCAGTCTAAGGAATTTAAAAAATTAGTTCCTAGCAGGGCTACGGACTCATTTTTTAAGTTTCTTAGACTGGAAAAGAATAATCATTTAAAATTGTACAGACTAATGTAAAAAAAACAGTACGGTATGCCACACATAAAACTAGAATGTACCTCCAATGTAAAAATGGATTTCCAAAGTTTCTTCAAAGAACTTGCGGAGAAATTAATAGCGACTGGACATGCCTCCAGGATGGGCATTAAGTGCAGGGTAGTCGCAGCAGATACCTACTATATTATAGATGGCAATCCAGATTACAAAATGGTGAACTTACTATTTCGATTACGAGAAGGAAGAAGTAAAGAGACCTTAGCTAATTTTTCTCAGATAGGAATGGACTTATTACAAAACTATTTGAAAGAAGAAGTGAAAGCTAAGAAAATTATTCTTTCCACAGAAATTAAAGAATTAATCAAAGGACAGGATATTACTAAAAATGCAGTACGCTAGCGTAGCTCAAGCTTCCAGCTTGAGAATACCAATATCTTCAACGGCATTATTTTTTCGTCGTTACTAAG
>CAYOBX010000525.1:0-4417 GCA_964402245.1 uncultured Saprospiraceae bacterium
CAATGTTCAAGATGCTTAAACTTTGTCACTTTGGTCATATGAACTTCAACTGATGATATCCGAAACTTGGATATTGTTAAGCAAAACAATGCGCCCTTATGAAATCCAACTCTGCGAGTAAAGTACGGAGATCGAAAACATCTAAAAATGTTGTCAAATTAATACGAAAGTCAAACGAGTTAGTAGAGGCTAGGTATAAGTTTGATATTTGGGAAACTAGGATCTTTACCAAGATGCTTTCAATGGTTCACAAGAATGATGAGGACTTTCAACCTTACCGAATTTATCTTAGTGATATTGTCAAAGATTTTCAGGTAGAAAATAACAAAGATGCTTATGATCGTCTTCGAAGAGGGGGGAATAAATTGATGAGTAAAATCATCAAAGTAATTAGAGAGACAGAAGAAGGCTTGATGGAACTAACTACTCCGATAGTGGTTGGTGTGGATAGGCTAGTCAATCCAAATTCTGAAGATGGTAAATTTATTGATGTTTCTTTCCATCCAGATATGCGTCCGTTTTTATTGTCATTGAAATCGCAATTCACAATTTATGATGTCAATAATATTCTAAAACTACCGAGTTCTTATTCCATCCGATTATACGAATTATTAAAACAATATGAGCGGATCGGTTCTAGAAAATTTGACCTGCAAGAGTTGAAAGAAATTATTGGAGTGATAGAGGAAATTGATAATAATGGAAAAAAATCTTTAAAAGATAATTATCCATTATTCGGCAATTTCAAACAGCGGGTCTTATTAAAAGCTCAAAGAGATTTAAAGAAATTTACAGATATACAGTTCGAATTTGATCCTTTCAAGCGAGGGCGAAAAATTGTAGGGGTCGTCTTTACCATTCGAGCAAATAATGGCACTCCAAGATCACCTAAAATTAAAGCCCTAAAGAATATACACCCAAAACAAGGCTTGATTGATGATTTATATTTATTGGTAAAAGATTATGTGGGAAAGAAAGTGGTAGAAAGATGGGTAGATGATTATCCAGAGTTCCAAGTACGAGAAGGAATCAATTATACAATAGCCCAATTGAAGAATGGAGTCCAAATAGAAAATGTAGGTGGGTACTTACACAGCATGGTTCGACAAACTATTCTTTTTAATCCAGTGAAAGAAAAGGTGGAGAAGCATAAAAAAGCAAAGAAAAAAATTCAAGAAGACACACAGAAAAAAGAAGACCTCGAATTACAATTAAAGGGGGTCTATAAAGAAGTGCAAGAAAAAGAAACGGCTATTATTGAAGAAATTTGCCAAAACAATTCTGATGCTTCTGCCAAGGCAATGGAGCAAGTATCCAATAACTCTATAGCAAGAGAACAATATGATGCTTCATTGAGTGATAAGGAAAATTTAAAGAGTAGAGTAGTTCGGATTACTTTTATTAATGCGATCAGAAAGCAATATCCAGCTGAATTCAAATCTTTAGATAAAGTATACGACGCCAAAATCAAGCGATTAAAAAATAGAATCTCGGATTTATAAATTTAGAGAAGCTGTTAGCTTCTGAGTACACCCGTAATTAGAAGCTAACAGCTAATTCTTAACACACACATAGAACGGACAAGAGCAAACTGCCAAACTGTATGCATGACAAAACAAAAAATAATAGTTGACGGAACAGCCATCAATATTAACAAAGATGGCTATATCAGTCTGACAGATATTGCTAAGCGTAATGTAGCAGACGCTGAACCAATTGTGGCCCTGAGGTCTTGGTTAAAAAATAGCAATACTTTACTATTTTTAGAAACTTGGGAAAAAAGAAAAAACGAACATTTTAAACTGGACCGAATGGTACAGTTTAGAATGCAGGCTGCGGATAATAGAAATTACGCAACGCCTAAGAAGTATATTGAGGAAACGGGAGCTATTGGCCTTATATCTAAAAGTGGAAGATATGGGGGAACATTTGCTCATAGTGATATTGCCCTTAATTTTTGTTATTGGCTAAGTCCAGAATTCCAAGTTTATTTAATGGAGGAATTCCAAAGATTAAAAGCGGAAGAGCAATTACGTTTAGGAGATCCATTTAATATTAAACGACACTTGACTAGTGGTAATTATTCCTTAATGGTTTCTGCTTTATTAAGTCAAACAGATGAACGTTTATTAACCCATCCGCAGCCCTACAAAAGTCGATTGCCTCTAGCTAGTGAAAGTGATATGTTAAACACCATTGTCTTTGGGTCAACCGCAAAAGACTGGCGTTTACGTAATGCGGATAAACCAGTCGGACGGAATCAAAGAGATTATGCAAGTGTGATAGATTTAACCATTTTGAATAATTTAGAATTTTTAGATTCGATGTTATTACAGTGGGATTGCAGTAAAGATGAGCGAGAGAAAATTTTAAAAGAAGCCTACGATTTTCAATATCCTATTTTAAAGCGATCTAAAACAATTCAAAAAATACAGGAATTAGCAGATCGAGTAAAATGATTTAAAAGCTTGTAGAAATGGCTATTCCTTGGAGTGCCCTTAAAGAATTGAATAACTCTAAAACGCCACCAAAAAATGAAGATCAATGGCGAATAAATTTATCTAGAGTAGGATGGACGTTTACTAAACTTTAGAAGTTTAGTAAACGTAATCGCTACTATTAAAGCAAATAAAAATTGGGTAATTAATGAAGAAGGACAGATTCTTAAAAAATAGGTTCTCCAAGTAATATGAGTATAAAACGCCCACATTGGGGAGTGGTACTTTCCTCCTTTTGTTTATTTTCTAGTGGATTAGCTTGTATCGTAGATGAATATATCTTAGCCCAAGTAAGTTCCAATATATTAGGAAATCCCGCAGAGCAATGGCCTGTAGTGATTGGACTGATGTTATTGGCAACAGGCGTTGGGGTATGGGTGGCCCAATTCATACCAGACACCAAAGCAGTGAATGCTTTTATTACTATAGAAGTATTACTTTCCTTAATAGGTAGTTTTTCTCCGCTTATCATAATGACCGCCTATGCTTATATGCTGGTGCATTTCAAATTGGTCTTTTATTTCATCGCTTTCATTTTAGGATTTTTAATCGGATTTGAACAACCCTTAATCGCATTGATAAATCAGCGGTTTGTTGGGTTTAGAAGTAATATCACAATGACCTTAAGTTTGGATGCCTTTGGGGTTGCCGTAGGTACTATTCTATGGGTGAAATGTATGGTAGGGGTGGTGCCATTGCAATATGCGTCCTTCATGGTTGGGTCGCTTAATTTATTAATAGCGATTGTCACCTATATTTATTTATCTCGACAACAAGAAGTGCGAGTATCTTTTGCGACTTTAGCTTTACTTGGAGTAGCGGTGATTGGGGGTGGTTTAGGACTATACCATTCAGAAACTATTATAGCCTCCGCAGAACAGCAATTATTTACAGGGAAAATTATTCACAAAGAAGATACGCGTTTCCAGCATATCGTAATGACAGAACATCCCAAGTCGAAAGATGTTATGCTCTTTCTAAATGGGAGTTTACAATTTTGTAGTGCAGATGAAGATCGTTATCATGAGAATTTAGTGCATCCTGCGGTACACTTCAGAAATAAACTCAAAAGAAAACAACAAAATAAGGACTTATTAAATGTATTGATTCTAGGAGGAGGAGATGGATTAGCAGTAAGAGAGGTAAAAAAATATCCTAATATTGGTCAAATTTCTTTAGTAGAATTAGATCCAGCGATTACTCAATTAGCTAATAAAGAACCTAACCTCTTGGCATTAAATGATTCTGCTCTTTACAAAAATGATGTTTCTTTAATTCATAAAGATGCTTATACTTTTGTAGAAAACTCTGTGAGAGCAGGCGATCAATATGATGTGATTATTATTGATTTTCCAGATCCCAGAAACGAAGCCTTGGGTAAATTATATTCTAAATATTTTTTCCACAATGTTCGTTTGTTGTTAAAGCAGGGTGGGGTAGTGAGTATTCAAGCAAGTAGCCCTGTCCATGTCAAGCATGCCTATATATGCATTGGTAAAACCATGACCGCAGCAGGCTTACAAGTATTACCCTACCATGATAATATTCCAAGTTTCAATCATTGGGGCTGGTACTTAGCGGTGAACAGTAGAGACAATATTTCTTTAAGTGGAATGGCAACAGAATTGTACAATCAAAAAGAATTTGAAGTGCCTACTCGATACCTCACTCCTGAACGATTTTTTGCGAATACCATCTTTGGAAAAGATATTTTGAATGGAACTGAGGATGTGGAAATTAATACTTTGATGAATCAAAAAATTGTTCATTACTATTTGAAAAAGGGGTGGTGGATTTATTAAGAACATTTCTATTTCTTCTGCCTAACTGAGAGAAAAAAATCAGGAAGCTGCTTAGTAACGACAAAAAATAACTTGTCCATCTAGGACGGATTCTTTAGCCCTCATTTTTCCTTTGAA
>CAYOBX010000526.1:0-4417 GCA_964402245.1 uncultured Saprospiraceae bacterium
CTGTTCTCGCTTCTCTATTCTACAAGTTGTAGGGTTTCAAAATCATTTTCTTGTTGTAGATCTATACCTTCATTCTGAAAGACTGTTAAAATTCTAATAATGGTTGGGTGGGTAGGCAAGATTTTGAAATAAATTATACATTTGCCCGTTTAAATAACCAATCATTAACCTATTATATAGGGTATGATTTCATTTTTGGTGGTATTTTTGTATATTGATATAGATTAAGAACCTGGTTTAAGTATACTGTCCCATCTTTAAAGCGTGCTATAAGACAATATACGAGAAAGTAAAAAACATTAACACTAACACTAAAATTCTCTGCTTTGTCTAACAATTTAGTAATTATTCCGACCTACAACGAGAAAGAAAATATTACGGAAATCATTCAAGCCGTATTTGACCTCCCTGTGTCTTTTCATGTATTAATTGTAGACGATGGTTCTCCTGATGGAACAGGTAGAATCGTTAAATCCATGATGGAAACCTATCCTGATGCCCTACATATTGTTGAGCGTAAAGGGAAGCTAGGCTTAGGCACTGCTTATATAAGGGGTTTTAAATGGGCGATAGAGCGGCGCTATGATTTCATCTGCGAGATGGATGCCGATTTTTCGCATAATCCAAAGGATTTGGTGCGTTTAAGAGCTGCTTGTATAGATGAAAAAGTGGATGTAGCAGTAGGTTCTCGATATGTAAAAGGGGGGAAATGTGTGAATTGGCCTTGGGATCGATTCATTTTATCTTACGGAGCTTCTTGGTATGTGAAAATGATTACCTGGATGCCCATCAATGATCCAACGGCCGGATTTGTATGTTATAGACGAGAAGTATTAGAAGCCTTGGATTTAGATGCGATTCGATTTATTGGCTATGCTTTCCAAATAGAAATGAAATATGCTGCTCGTACCTTAGGTTATAAACTAACCGAGGTACCCATCACTTTTACAGATAGAATAATAGGCATTTCAAAAATGTCAAAAGGGATTATAAAAGAGGCCATCTTCGGCGTAATAAATATGCGTTGGAAAAGCTTTTCTAACAGTTATTCTAGAAAAAAAAACCGCTTAAAACGACAAAGGATGTTGGAAATGAACCATTAAATAACTCCTTGTAGTCTAAAAAAGCTCAAATTCGGTATCGAATTTGAGCTTTTTTGTTGGAAATAGGACGATAATCCTTACTTGTATAAATCCTAAATTAAACTATTTTTGTGGCAAAAGGAATAGAAGTTCAAGCGCAAGTATCAAGTTCAAGTCCAAAGTGCAATGCTGACATGCGTCTAGAGGCAACATCACGGGTTGAACTTGAACTTGATTCTTGAACTTGTGCTTTAAAAACACATATGAATCTAAATATTTTTTTCCATCTTGGTCGATACTTGATCTTGATGCGTTCCATGTTCACTCGTCCAGAGAAATTTTCCATGTATTGGAAAGAAACGATGCGGCAGATGAATGATATTGGAGTGGGGTCATTAATTATTGTATGTTTAATCTCCTTATTTATAGGAGCCGTAACGGCCGTACAATTTGCCTATCAACTGAGTGGGAATATGATTCCAAGATATTACATTGGCTATATTGTAAGAGATATTACGATTATCGAATTGGCCCCTACTTTTACTGGACTAGTATTAGCTGGAAAAGTAGGCTCTAATATGGCTTCTGAGATCGGTGGTATGCGACAAAAAGAACATATAGATGCGATGGAATTAATGGGCGTTAATACAGCCGCCTATTTGATCCTTCCAAAAGTACTTTCTGCTCTAATTGTTATTCCACTTTTAGTAAGTATTGCCGCATTTGTTAGTATAGTAGGAGGTTATCTTGCAACTGTCCCTTTCGGAAGTTTGACAGATCCTGAATATGTTAGAGGAGTAAGGGCCTTTTTTGTTCCCTATAATGTCTTTGTCATGTTCGTCAAATCTGTTGTGTTTGCTATAATTCTAACCACTGTTTCCTGTTATCAAGGATATTATGTAAAAGGAGGCAGCATAGAATTAGGGCAAGCTAGTACACAAGCAGTTGTTTATAGTGATATACTTATTTTATTAGCAGATTTAGTGATTGCTGTAGTGCTGACAGGATGATATAGCCTCGCTGGCTAACGCCAGCTCGGCATATATAGGGATTTTGGCGACAGCCGTCGAGCAAAATCCAAGTTTAAATTAATAACATCAATTTCATCTTTTGATTCGAGCAGAAAACATAATTAAAAATTTTGGAGAGACCAAAGTCTTAAAAGGCATTAGCTCCACTTTTGAACAAAGTAAGACCAATATGATTATTGGAAGGAGTGGTGCTGGCAAAACCGTCTTCCTAAAATTATTAGTGGGCTTGATGAAGCCAACGAGCGGTCATGTATGGTATGATGACCTTAATTTCCACCAACTCAACAAAAAGGAATTAAGGGCATTAAGAATGAAAGTGGGTATGCTTTTTCAGGGAACGGCCCTATTTGATTCGTTAACGGTAGAAGAAAATGTACGCTTTCCTTTAGACATGTTTACCAACAAAACAAAAAAAGAAAAGTTGGATCGTGTGAATTATTGCTTGGAAAGAGTTACCTTAGAGGGATCAAACAGTAAATACCCTTCCGAAATTAGTGGCGGAATGCAAAAAAGAGTAGGTATTGCTAGGGCCATTGTATTAGAGCCCAAATATTTATTTTGCGATGAACCAAACTCAGGTTTAGATCCAAAAACGTCCATCGTTATAGACGAATTAATCCATAGCATTACGGTTGACAATCAAATTACTACGGTCATTAATACACATGACATGAACTCTGTAATGGAGATTGGAGACACGATTATCTTATTGCACTTAGGAGAAGTGGCGTGGCGTGGAACAAAAGAAGAAGTACTAACCAGTACGAACGAGAATTTACAAGATTTTATATTCGCATCACCATTCTTGCAGAAGTTGAGGAAGGCAGCTCTTAGTAAGTAGTTGTTTATGAGAAAATGAATAGATGTCTGAATGATTAAATAATGGTATCCTGCAAATCTTAGGAACGATGAAAAAGAAACTTGCAGCCAATTAATTTATTCATTTCATCATTTTCTAATCTATTCATTGAGCATTTGCGGAAAAAGAGGAGCAAAGAATGGTTTTAGTTTGGCTAAGGTAGACAATGCACATAAAATGACGAATAGATCTCGCGGATCTATTCGTCGGAAACGGGTCTCAAAAAAGAAAACTACACCAATTTCAGTAGAGAGTGGGCAGATTTTAATGTCTGCCTACTGTCTACTTTTTTTTAGTACTTATCCTCTATTTACTCATTTTTCCATCTATTCATTTTCTCATGGAGAAATCACCTGCCTTGATTATACTATCGTCCGATAGCTCCAAATCATTCCAACTTGGATAAAATTTCTTAAATGTACAAAGGGTTTAATTTTTGTAGGTTCCTCTGGAATAGGTAGGTTAGAAGTCGGCGACTGTTGCTGATCTAGCAATACATCCACATCTAATTCTTCTGTGGATACCTTATCCACTTGATCTTCCGATTGCTCAAAAGAATCAGTAGGCAAAGGACTCAAAGAGTCATTCTCAGAGATAGAAGTAGTTGGCCCAAAATAATCTAATAGCATAATGGAAATAAGAGATAAAACCATTGAGGCTACCGCTAAAGGTAAAAAATGTTCCATAGTGATGGGTTTGTGATATTCCTTTTATTAGAACAGAGAGCAGAGAATAGAGATGCGAGATAAATTTCGTTTAAAAAAAAATTGTTGCTTTTTAAACGAAATCAATCTCTGTTCTCTATTTTCACTTCTCTGTTCTTCCAATAAATATCAATAGTATAAACGGTTGTTTGTAAACATAAGATGTACCTTAAGCTATTAGACAATACGCTTTATACTTGTATAGTGTTTCAGACCAAATTTTTCCATTTTGCATTAATGGTCTTAAATTAAAATCTTATTATTTTTAATATGTTTAAGACTGATAATTAAGTGTTAATGCAGTGCAAATATATTTAATAAATCTTATTTTCCTATCAAATAAACAATTATTTCATGCGTAAAATAGTTTTATTGTGACATGCTATTTTAGTATTAAAAAAAATATAAGTGATCTTACTTTGAGCAAACGGTTAGTATTTTTAATGGAACGGAAGACCTATCGAAATTTCTGGATTTGAAATCTAGTTTAGTATTTGGGAGGTGACAAAAAATAATTATTTTATATGGGAAAAATCAATTCTATGAAAACAAGTTGTTTTTTATTATATAAATTTAAAACATTTTTTTACTTTATACTTTTATTCTTAATGCTTGTAACAACAGGGCTAGTTGTGTAAGAGGTAGCTTTTGGCAATCGGCAAGCAGTAGCTTTGATACAGTTTTTTAGAGGTAGGGATTTTGTTAGTTTTTTTATAAAAAAACTAACAAAATCCCTACCTC
>CAYOBX010000527.1:0-4394 GCA_964402245.1 uncultured Saprospiraceae bacterium
ATGAATGCACTCCAATTATATCAAATAATACGTTTCAGTACAACGCTATTAATTGGTATTCTATTAATTCGGTTTTTTGGTCTTTCTACAACAGAGATTTCCATCTATGAATTACTATTATTCTTAGGTAATTTTGTATCTTTTTTCTGGTTATCTGCTGGACAAAAAAGCTTACTCACCCTATTTCCTTCTTACACCAATCATCAAAAAGGAAGCCTTTTAGTTAATCTATTTTTCCTACTCTTTAGCTTATCAGCGATAGCCGCTACCTTACTTTACTTTGGACAGCATCTATTAGTACAACAGTTAACAAAGTACGAGTCCTTACCTTATATTTCCTTAATTGCATGGTATCTGCTATTCAATACTCCTGCCCAATTAATTGAATATATATATGTATTAAAAAAACAAGATCGGCAATTAGTCTACTATGGAATAGTGATTCATTTTTTACAATTGATCGCTATTTTATTGCCTATATATATAGGTGCAGGAATAAAAGGGCTATTTCAAGGTCTAGTACTGTGGAGTTGCTTTAAGTTTATTTGGTTAGGGTACTTATTATACCAATATGGATCATTTAAACTGGATAGATCATTACAAAAGAAAATCCTATTAGTAATGCTCCCTTTATGCTTGCATGCTTTATTGGGAGGAGGGATGGAATATGTAGACGGCTTTATTGTGAGCAGTCATTTTGAAGAAGAAAAAATGTTTGCTCTTTTTCGGTACGGTGCCAGAGAATTACCTATCGTAAGTATTTTAGTAGCTGCTTTGGTAGCTACTATGATTCCATTGGCTGTTGAAAAAGAAACGGAAGCAATTGCTACTATCAAAAAAAAAATCAATCAGCTTTCCAATTGGCTCTATCCGATTACTATAGTCTTGATGCTCCTTAGTCCTTTTCTTTTTCCTTTAGTATATAATGAAGAATTTAGCCTATCTGCCAAAGTATTCAACATCTACTTATTAGTAATCAGTAGTCGAATTTTATTGCCACAAGTTTTGATTTACAGTCGCCAGCATACTTATATGTTAGTAGCTAGTGCTATCGTTGAGTTAATAATCAATTTATCATTGAGTCTGTATTTGGTGAAATTTTATGGCTTGGAGGGCATCGCATTTGCTACCGTTGTAGCTTATATGGTCAACAAAATATTATTGATAGGGTATGTATATCTGAAGATGGGCATTCCAATTAATCAATACATCAATCTTAAAAATTATATTTTCTGGAATTTTTTATTGATCGCTATTTTCTTTCTTACTTATCAAGGAGTTGGATAACGGTTCAGAAATCAGACCGTTTTGCTATCAGAGAAATCGACCCACGGCTAATCGAGAAAATTAAATAAAAAGATAGCCCAAATGACAAGGATTAAACACTTAATATAGGGCAGATAAAATAGATTGGCATTTTATTTGACATTACTTATCTGAAACATGTGTTCTAATTTTATAGATTTACAATACAGTTTCAATGTGAGTATGTATAAATAGCGGTAGTTTTTCTTAGGAAAGGCTACCGCTACTTTTTTGTCCATCCCTCCACAAAGCTCACCTTTAGTCATTAGCTTTTAATGCGAATACTGGGCTAAATTATTGACCGCAAAATAATATCAATAATGAAATATTGCACGCAGAGTTACTATATCTCCGCAATTTTGAACAACCTATCACCATGATCTGGACTATAAACACTTAATTTTATTTTAGCCCGTTATTGGCATTGATTGCTAACTGCTAAAGAAAAACTACACCCTTTCAGTAGGTTGAGATTCCTTATTACTAGGGGATTTACTTTTCATAATTAAACGGAGAGATTGGTCATAAGTAAAATAATTCCATACCCAATTAATGAATACGATTACTTTGTTACGGGTACCAATAATGGAAAATAAATGCACAAATAACCAAACAAACCAAGCAAAGCCACCACTAAATTTAAATCTAGGTAAATCTACTACTGCCAAATGTCGGCCGATGGTAGCCATAGACCCTTTGTCATTATAAACAAAAGCTTTTAAGGGTTTCTTCTTTTGTTTATTCTTAAAATTCTTTGCTAAATTCTTACCTTGCTGAATGGCTACTTGGGCCACCTGTGGATGGCCATTTGGAAAGACTTCTCCTTCTTCCATATAAGCGATATCGCCTATAGCATATACTCGATCTAGTCCAACTACTTCATTATAAGTATTTACTTTTACTCTATTTCCTCGTACTAAGCTTTCTGCGGGCAATCCTTCGATCGTATTGCCTTTAATACCTGCTGCCCATATCACTTTCTTTGCTTGAATTTTAGTACCATCCTTTAGATAGACAAACTCCCCATCCACATCCGTTACCCTAGAATTTAATTGAACGGTTACATTCAAATCTTGTAAAAATTGGAGCGCAGATTTAGAAGCCTTCTCTGACATTCCTTTCAATAATGCTGGTCCACTTTGTATTAAATATATATCCACTTCCTTAGGATTCAATTCTTTATAATCCTTTGGTAATATATACTTTCTCATTTCTGCCATCGCACCTGCGACCTCTACACCAGTAGGTCCACCTCCAACAATCACTACATCTATATAACCTTGTCGTTCATCATAATTTGTGGTAGACAAAGCGTATTCATAATCTGTTAAAATCTTATTTCTTATATGAAGTGCTTCGCCCATCGACTTCATGGGTAGGCAATATTTAGCCAGATTTTCATTCCCAAAGAAGTTAGTATCTGCACCAATCGCAATGACCAAGTGATCATAGTTTAAAATCCCTAAAGAGGTTTTTAAACATCTCTTGTCAGTATCTACACTAGTTACCTCTGCAATCCGAATGTAAAAGTCTCTTTTTTCTGATTGGAATAACTTTCTAAATGGAAAGGCAATAGAACTTGGCTCTAAACCTGCCATAGCTACTTGATAAAACAGAGGCTGGAATTGATGATAGTTATGTTTATCGACCAAAACCACCTGATAATCTAGCTTACTTATCTTCTTTGCCAAAGTCAATCCTGCAAAACCACCACCTATTACAACTATTCGCTCTTGATTGGATTCGGGTATATTTACCTTCATAAATTATGTTTGAGTAAGTTAGTTCTTATTCTTAGGAGGAGCAGCATCTTTTGGTATCTCAATGACTCCAGAGTCTTCTATTTCTCTCATTAACCTTTCCTCCGTTAAAATATCTTTTAGACTTTTGTCAGCATAAGGATCATACTCTTCAAAACCTAAAACACGTAAAGAAGTTCTGCGGTTAGCTGCATGCTCTGCCTCTGTACATTTTTTTCTTCTCTTGTCACAATCATTTACAGGTTGGGTCTCTCCATATCCTTGAGCTTTTAATCGAGTAGGACTAATCTTACCTTTAGTAATAATATAATCCACCACAGCATCTGCTCTCTCTTGAGATAACTTTAAATTAGATTCATTTCCACCTCTAGAATCCGTATGAGAACCCAATTCCATGATAATAGATGGATTATCCACTAGTACGCCTGTTAATCTGTCTAATTCCGCCGCTGCTTCTGGTCGGATAGAAGAATCGTTATAATCATAATAGATATTCTCAATAACAATCGTTTTACCTATTTGAGCAGGCTCTAAATCTATATTAGCTAAAACCGAACCCATTTGAAAACCTCGGGACATTACATCAGAAACACCTGGTTCTACTGTACCAACCCCTTCAAAGCACAATATGCACCCTTCTACATCCACATATGCCTCCAAACGTTTATTAAAAAAGCCTTCTTTTCTAATCAATACAGTATAGTGGTTCCCTCTCTCAAAAGTTACATCAAAATTTGGCTCCACTAAATCGTCTATAACGAGCGTTTCTTTGTCTAAAGTGTTGTTGTAAACTTCAATTTGAGAACCAGATATAGCATTTACATTCGTACTATTACCCGCTTCTGCTAAGGTAACATCAAAAATGTATCCTGGTTTGCGTTCCAATTTTGACTTTACATACACCTTTTCAGAAGCAGATTTGCCAACTGTAGAAACTATCTCCTCCTTTGGAAAATATAAATCTCTAGATAATGTTATTACAAATTCCTTTCCTATAGGTAGTCCTGCACTAAAATAACCTTCCTTGTTACTTGTTGTTTTTTGAACTACTGCTCGACTTGATTTATCTAAAACAACTATTTCCACAGCATTCAAATAACCTCGATTGTTATCCTCGAAAACGTACCCTTCTAAAGTTACGTTTTGTGCAACTATCATTCCTATGATTGAAATGTAAATTAATAAGAAACTTAATAGCTTTTTTGTCATGGTTTTTAAAATTTAAGTATTGAATGTAGTTTTTGTAATTAATACCTTAGGTTTTGCTAAAAACAAATAGGGTGAACGAAAGAAAATATAATTAATATATTTTATGATTCATTTGTAGTG
>CAYOBX010000528.1:0-4348 GCA_964402245.1 uncultured Saprospiraceae bacterium
AAAACTAAATCGCTCCCTCTAAAAAATTATTAAAAGCTACTGCTTGTCGACTGCTAAAAACTTTATTCTATACACTTTAATGTACTTGTCAAACTAGAAAATAAATAAAAATTGAAGTCAAAGATTATAATAGGTACCAGAGGTAGTAAGCTAGCATTGTGGCAAGCAAATTTTACGAAAGATCAATTAGAGCAATTAGATCTAACCGTAGAGTTGAAAATTATTAAAACCAAAGGAGATAAAATTCAACATTTAAGTTTTGATAAAATAGAAGGGAAAGGGTTTTTTACTAAGGAATTAGAAGATGCTTTATTAAATGGACAAGTAGATATGGCGGTTCATTCTATGAAAGATTTACCAACTACCTCTCCTGAAGGACTCGTGATTGCGGGGGTGTCTTATAGAGCTAATCCTGCGGATTGGTTAATTATCCGAAAAGGCCAGGAAGATTCCTCTAAAATATATCAATTAAAAGAAGGAGCAGTCGTAGGTACTTCTTCTGCACGTCGTAAAGCCCAATTATTAAATATTCGCACAGATGTTCAAGTAAAAGATATAAGAGGTAACGTTCCTACTCGTTTAAATAAACTGGCGGAAGGGGATTTTGATGCAATTCTTTTAGCAGCAGCAGGCATGGAGCGTTTAGAAATGGATTTGGCACCTTTTATAGTCATTCCGCTTAATCCAAAAGAATTTATCCCTGCACCAGCACAGGGGGTTTTGGCTTTTCAAACTTGTACAGCAGATAAAGCTACTCGACGAATTATCCAACAATTACATCATAAAGAAGTAGCGGCAAGAACGAATATAGAGCGGAAAGTGTTACAACTTTTTCAAGGGGGATGCCAGATGCCATTAGGGGTTTATTGCGAACAAGATTCTGCTGGTAATTACCATGTATGGGCAGCTAAAGCGGAAGCTTGGGATGGAGCAATAAAGCGAATTCGATATTCTTCTAGTACCAATTATTTATTAGCAGAGGAGATTGTGAAGCAACTAGAAGAGGAGAGCTTACCTATAAAATAAAAAAGAACATAATTGAACGCAGAGAAAACGCAAAGATGCAGAATTTTACATTCGTTCCTGCTTCTCTGCGCCTCAGCGTTTTGCGTTCAATTCTTATTGAACTAAAGTAGAAGCAGTCAATTCTAAAACTAAAGCAATGTCATCATTGATGACTTTATCTTTTGCTAAGTCTACAATAGAACCAGAGCCATAAGAGATACCCCAATCAGTTCGATTGATAGTGAATGATGGGGAAACAGCAGAAACCTTACCTCCTGCAACAGAGATATTAGTAGGAATGGTAATACTTTTCTTAATTCCTTTTAGGGTTAAATTTCCTTTTACATTGTGCGTTACATCTGCCACCCCTGTAGCAGGAGTTACACTTGTAATTTCAAAAACACCCGTAGGAAACTGTGCAACATCAAAGAAATCAGGCGCTTTTAAATGTCCTTCTAGTTTTTCTTTACCTTTACCAGCTTCCATATCTGTATTGGTAATAGTAGCCATATCAATTACGAAATCTCCAGCTTGTACTGCACCATCGGCTACTGCTAATTTGCCATTACTCAAATTGATTGTGCCTGAGTGAGAATCTCCTAAAGCTTTGGAACCAACCCAACTTAATTTACCACTATCTAAGTTGTAAACAGTTGATTGAATCACTTGTTTTGCAGCTTTCTCTGCTGCTCCTGTTACAGCTTTTACACCTGTCGCTTTATCACTTTTGCATGCAAAAGTTAAGAATACCAATAAGAATGCGCTTAATCTTAAAGCAGTCTTCATTGAGTTAAATTTTAGTTAGAAGTCGTTACTAAGTATCGTTTTATAATTTTGCTAGAAGTAAACAACTATCTTGTGAATAAATATAAAAATGGGGCAAAGATAATATTAATATGGAATAGAAAGGACTTTAATTAGTGTTAGTATTTGGATATAAATAGCCATTAGCTATCAGCTTCCAAATACACGCTTACCACATTAGCTTTGTTATTTCTTTACACTCCTTAATTCACAATGACTGTAAAGAAATAGCCACATAAGCAAGGTTCTACTAGAAGCTAAAAGCTAATGACTAAAGTCCAGCTAAGTTAATGTCACTTAAAAAATCTAAGGTGTCTTCTAAATTTTTCAGTACAGTAACAAATTGCTCATCTTGAATATTTTGAGTAAGTACTTGATATCCAGACAGCAAGAGTTGAGTAGAAGGAAAGTTATTTTTTAGTAGAGAGATATATTCTCTTAAGGGAGGTTTGACAAAATCTTTAGATATTATGGTATAAATATAATCGGGTTGATGTATATGATAGGCGTCTTGAATATCAGAGATGGTTACATTTTTACCTATATGAATTACTTTAAAACGTCTAGACTTTAAAATATAATGCATGAACAAGAGACTCAATTCTTGAGCCTCTCCTTCGGGTAAGTAGATCAAGATTTTTGGGACATCCATTCCCATGGCAATCGGCATACTATCTATAGCAGCAATAATCTTTTGGCGAATAAGATAGGTCATAAAATACTCCTGCGCAGGATTAATAGACCCTGTTAGCCAGAGTAATCCAAGCTTATCCAAGAAAGGATAAATAACTTCTATCATCGTTCGCTCAAATCCTAATTGTTGGATATTAGCGGATATAATCCGATCAAATTTATATTCATCCATTTCAATCATGGATAAGGTAAGTGCATCTAATTGTCCATCATATTCAAGGTTAATTTCAGAAATAGCCGCTACCTTTTTCAAAATCTCTTCCTTTTCCATTTTGGCAATCTTGGATATTTTGATACCATTCCGATTGAGCAAAGCTATATTGAGTAATACTTTGAGATTGTCTTCTGTATAATATCTAATATTTGTTTTAGTTCGACCTGGTTGGATGATTCCATAGCGCTGCTCCCATATACGAAGGGTATGGGCTTTGATGCCTGTGAGTTTTTCAAGATCTTTTATAGAATAAATGGCCACGCTATGATTTGTAATTTATAAACCTGCTATATTTAGTTTTCCGAGGGTAAACAAGAATTTGAGGAAATTGTTTATTATTTATAAACGAGCCTATTGACACCCATTTCATGGTATTTGTCAAAGAACCATTTATTTCCCGTTCCTAAGCATTAAAATGATTCCATCCTTGCGCCTTAATTGCATGAATCTTTCCTCCTTTCGCATGTAATTTCACACCATCTTCCGCTGCTACAATATCTCCCATTATATAAATATCTGGTAAGTACTTTACTTTGTCAATATCGCTTGGATCTATCGTGAATAATAATTCATAATCTTCTCCACCACTTAATGCGCAAGTGATTGGGTCCATCCCAAAATTAATAGCTTGCATCTGTGCATCAGGATGAATGGGTACTCCTGATTCCTCTATATATGCTCCTACTTTTGATTGCTTACAAATATGAAACAACTCGGAAGCTACGCCGTCAGAAATATCAATCATAGAGGTAGGAACTAGATTGTTTTTTTCAAAAGCGCGAATCATATCTCGTCGAGCCTCTGGTTTGAGTTGTCGTTCTACTAAGAATTTATGCTCGTCTAATTCAGGTTTCATATCAGGATTGGCTAGAAATACTTGTTTCTCTCTTTCTAATAATTGTAAACCTAAATAGGCGGCACCCACATTTCCAGTGATACAAATAATATCTCCTTCTTTTGCGCCATTTCTATAACACAATTTTTCTTTTTTCCCTTGTCCAATGGCAGTAACACTAATGTATAATCCTTTGGGAGAAGAGGTCGTATCCCCACCAATTAAATCAACATTATATTTTTCGCAAGCTAAATGGATACCACTGTATAATTCTTCTAAAGCTTCTACAGAAAAACGATTAGATAAGGCAATAGAAACGGTAATCTGTTTAGGAGTTGCATTCATTGCATAGATGTCCGATACATTTACCACTACCGCTTTGTAGCCTAAGTGTTTCAAGGGGGTATAGGTTAAGTCAAAATGAATCCCTTCTACCAAGGCATCTGTGGAAACGACCGTTAAATAATCTTTATTATCAATAACTGCCGCATCATCTCCGATCCCTTTTTTGCTAGAGCGATTATGAAGGACCGTCTTTTTTGTCAAATGATCTATTAATCCAAACTCCCCCAAGTCATTAACATCTGTTCTTTTTTGTTGTTCCTTTGCCATGTGCTTTTTAGAATATTTTTCTAGTTCTTTGATAAATTATGTGATCGTAGAGCGTCGAAGTTGGTAACCATAGCCGTCAGATTAAGAAAAAATAGTACTGAAGATTAATCACTTATGTTTGAGTAACGTAAATTCTCAATACCACTTTAAATGTCAGAATTAGGATTTATAAGATTTCAGGATTA
>CAYOBX010000529.1:0-4338 GCA_964402245.1 uncultured Saprospiraceae bacterium
GATGGTGATGGCGTTGCCAATTTAATAGACTCTGATTCTGACAATGATGGTATTGGAGATGTGCTAGAAGGTGGAGCTGCACTCATAGTAGCGAATACAGGTGGTGTTGGAGATGTTTTAGAAGGTGGAGAGCGTCTGAGTTTAGATTTTAATAACAATGGATTCATGGGCGGAGTGGAAATTACAGTCAATGACTTCGGACAACCTGTTCAAAGTATGTCCATTTTATTACCTATTAATACCTCCCCTATAGATACAGATGAGGATGGTATAGATGACATGACAGATTTGGATTCCGATGATGATGGCATCAATGACGTTTTAGAAGCAGAAGGTTCGGATACAGATGGTAATGGTTTTCAAGATGGAGAAATACAAGCTTCTGGTTCAACAGGATTCTTTTTAGATGTTGTAGATACAGACATGGATAGTATTCCTAACTCTTTGGATCTAGACGCTGATGGCGATGGTGTATTTGATATTGTAGAGAATGGAGGAGCAAATAATGATCTAGATAGCGATGGAAAAATTGACGGTATTGATACAGATAAAGACGGCATAAAAGATGCAGAAGACGGATTGCCAAATGAATTTGGGGATGCAGAAGACCAAGAAATACTAGATACAGATGGTGATGGCATTCCAAATATATCTGATACAGATAGTGATAATGATGGTATAGCGGATATAGTAGAAATTGACAATTCCCTCAACAATGGAGATACAGATCAAGATGGGATTCCCGACTTTTTAGATCTAGATAGTGATAATGATGGCGTTACTGATGTCCATGAAATCGGCTCAGTAGATGCGGATGGCAATGGTCAAACAGATGGAGAAGATACCAATCAAGATGGTATAATAGACAATGCAGAAACGATTATAGATAGCGATATGGATGGTATACCAAACCACTTAGATTTGGATAGTGACAATGATGGAATTTGGGATATTGTAGAAAATGGTTTGGGCCAACTTGATCTAGATAATAATGGTATTTTAGATTTTTTAGAGGATAGTAATCTAGATGGTATTTCGGATACAATTCCTACACCTTATTCCTTATTAGATATAGATCAAGACAATATACCTAACCTTATAGATGAGGATTCAGACAATGACCAATACACCGACCAAATAGAATGTCCTACACCTGAGAATTGTCCAGACTTTGACCAAGATGGCATCCCTGATTATTTGGATATAGATTGTAATCAATTGTCAATCCCTGTGATTAATTTATTAGCAACCGATACTATTTTATGTGCAGGCAGTTCTACGACGATTACAGCAATCAATACTCAAGCAAGTCCATTCCCTGTAAGTTATAATTGGATAAAAACGGATCAAATTTTAATTAATGAAAATGATAGCCAATCCGATACTTTTGCAATTAGTTTATCCAATGTTGATAAAAATGTAGAAGGCTATTACAACTTTACTATTCAAAGTCAACAGAGTAACTGTCCAGCAGTTTCTGATTCCATTTTTATTCAAGTAATTGAATCAAGCTCTATTCAACCTACGCTAGAATTAGCACAAGATAGTATTTGTAAAAGTAGCGATGTGGTGTTAACAGCAAGTGTTCAAGATACTACTTTAATTGACAGTTACAATTGGTATATTCTTTCAAATACCGATCAAGAATTAATTCAAACTACTACGACTCCTATCCTAAGGATTCCTAATTTCGATGCTAATAACTCAGTTATTTTTCTTGTAGAAGCAGTGAGTAATAGTTGCGATAGTCACTTTTCAAATCCAGCTGACTTGCATATCTTTCAAGAAAATATAAACATAGCAGTTTCCTCCTCCATACCTTTAGAAGAAGCATTATGTACTGGCAGTAATATTGAATTAACAGCAGACTTCGTAGATAATGCCACGTATCAATGGGTGACACCAACAGGAGATGTTATCAATAATAGAATCTTAACACTCAGCAATATTACAACAGAACAAGCAGGAGAATATATAGCGAATATAACAGTCGCCAATTGCTTCATTGTTACTAGTGATCCTATTGTTGTATCTGTACGATCAGTTCTTGAAATGCCTGTAATTTCAACAATAGATTCTATTTGTTTAGGAGAACAATTACAATTAAGAATCCAAAATCCAACTGCTAATACACAATACGATTGGTTTAGAGAAAATGGTGCTTTTATAAGTAGTACAAGCGAACCTAGCTTAGTTGTAAGTAATAATGTAACAGCACAAGAAGCCATTGCTTATTTTGTCATAGCGAAAAATAACAATTGCTCTTCTCCTACATCACAAGCTGTAAGAGCAAATATAGTCGACCCAACCATCAGCCCTGCAATAGCAGGTGCAGACCAAAATTTGTGTTCACAAAATAATGCCCAATTAACTGCGCAACCTCCAATCAAGGGAGTCGGATTTTGGCGAAATATAGACAATACAATTACTCGGACAATTGCGAATCCTATAGTCCCTATAAGTCCAGGATTAAATACATTTATTTGGACCGTTCAACACCCACAATGTGATGTAAGCAATAGCGATACCGTATTCATTAGGAATCAAACTACCTTTAATCTAACAGCCTTTGCAGGTAATGATCAAACACTTTGTTTAGAACAAAGTGCAGTTCTAAATGCAGTCGTTTCCACTAATGATTTGGTAACAGGAACTTGGCAAAGTTTAAATAATGCATTTATTGAAAATCCTTTTACTGCTAACACTAGCGTTAGCAATTTACAGGATGGAGACAATCAATTTGTATGGTCCCTCTCTACAGATCAATGCCAGAATTTTAGTGCAGATACCATTACTATTACTAAAATCAATCCACCCCAAGAAACAGCTTTTGCGGGTATAGATCAGACTATTTGTTCAGAAGAAGGAATACAATTAGCCGCTACCATCCCTACTCTTGCTACAGGTACTTGGCAAACTGCTCAAACTGGTATTTTTGAAAATAGAATGGATGCTACTACTATTATTCGTAATCTAGAAGCGGGTAAAAACACTTTGATCTGGTCCTTGTCCTATGAAAGCTGTTTGAACTATGATAGCGATACACTAGAAATCATAAGCCTTCCTTCACCTAATGAACAAGCATTTGCAGGGGCAGATCAACAAATCTGTAATGCTACTAGCTTAACGCTTAATGCCCGATCAGGAGTAAATGCAGTTGGGCAATGGCAAGAATTAAATGGCGTTCAATTTGACAATCTAAATACACCTACTACTACTGTATCCAATCTAAACGCAGGACAAGTTTATGATTTGGTTTGGAGTTTATCTACCGTAGCATGTCCTAATTACAGTCAAGATACTGTAAGCATTATCATTGACAGTATACCTATTACCTCCGCTATCATCCAACGAGAGGCATTTGAATCAACACCTTCTCCTGTAAATCCTGTAATGGATTTAGTACTTTGTGATCCAAGTACTATTCAACTAGAAGGTAATCTACCGATTAATACCACAGGACAATGGCAAACATTAAGTAATGTAAACTTAGAAGCTACATCAAATGGAATGGCGGTTATCACAAATATACAGGAGCAAGAACTGACATTCATTTGGTCGCTTTCCCAAAACACCTGTATAGATTATTCTTCAGATACCATTACTATAGAAGTTCTAAAAGCCGATGGATTGGCAGCTAATACAGATGTAGTAGAATTATTTTTCAATCAATCTATTAACGAAATAGACTTAATCAGTAATGACCAAATTCCAGATAACATGAATTGGACCTTTTCTATAGTAGACGAAGGTGAAGGTAGCATAACACATTTAGGAGAAGGCTTTATTGATTATACGCCTCGCACTAATTTCTTTGGGGAGGATGTTTTTATCTATGAACTTTGTCATGCGGATTGTCCAACATTATGTGATACCACACAAGTTACATTCCAGGTAAAAGGAGTGAATAACGACCTATCCTGTTTTGTGCCTAATATTATTACACCGAATGGAGATGGGCTAAATGATTTCTTTACAGTCCCTTGTCTTTCTGAATATCCCGATCACCAACTACGTATTTTCAATCGTTGGGGAAATGAAGTTTTTGCAGCTTCCCCTTATAAAAATAATTGGCAAGGAACCTATAGATTTTCTCCGATTGAACCAGGTACTTATTTCTATGTGATTTCCTTGACAGATGATCCTTTAGAAAAATTATCCGGATATTTTACAATTGTTCGATAGCATCAATAGGGCAAACGAAAAGTTATTTTCATAATATATAATTTCGCTGAAATCATATTCAAAAAACAAAAAACTGTTTTATTGGTAATCAATAAGTTATAGGGAGTTTAGTCTGGCACTCGGCAACAAGTATGTTTAATATACTTCTTTAGA
>CAYOBX010000530.1:0-4327 GCA_964402245.1 uncultured Saprospiraceae bacterium
AGAAGGCTGGCTCGAATGCCTTTTTGTTTTAACAAAGTAGTGAGCAATACCGCTTCTTCGTTTTTGTAGGTTAAAATAGCTGTTGTACCAACGAGCGATTGCTGGGTGATATGAGCGACTACTGGCAAAAGTAGCGTAGCGGAAGTATATCGAATAATTTCAATCCTACCATTTTTTTGTTGGTGTGGAATCAGTTGGATATTGTGCTTCATCCGTTCAGCGGAAAGGCGGGTAGTTAGGAATTGATTTGTAAACTGTAAGAGATTTTTATCCGCTCGAAAATTGAGGCTTAAGAAATGAGTTTGGGCATCTTGACGTTGTATGAAACTTCGCATATATGCCACGTTTGCGCCTCGAAATTCATAGATGTTTTGGTCATCATCTCCTGCTGCAATGACTCGTATGTTTTCTGCGCAGTCAATCAAAGTCATCAGGAAATCGTATTCTTTTTGACTGACATCTTGGTATTCATCTACTACTACAACGCTTTTATTTTTGATACGATCGAGTGGGATTTCTTCTGCTTCTATTGCCGTTTGAATAGTACCTAAAATGTTTTTGGCTTTTTCCAAATTACCAACTCTACCTGCCAATTGGAAAGCAAAACCGTGATACGTGAAAATGTCAATGTGATACGCAATTGCGCCCACTATATCTACCAGTCGTTGTTTGAATTCTAATGCCGCAGGTCGAGTAAAAGTGAGCATTAAAAATTGCTCTGGCTTTACATCTTCCATTAATAATAGAGAAGCGACCTTGTGAACAAGCACCCGTGTTTTACCACTGCCAGGACCTGCCGCCACTAAAATATTCGCACTCTTATCTTTTACTACGCCCAATTGTTCGGTAGATAATTCACTAAATATTTGTTTGAATTTTTCTTCCGTAATCGTTCTTCTAATGATGCCTTTTTTTCCTTTGAAATACTTGCCTAAAAAATCGTCATAAGGCAAAGAAAAGTAGTCATCCACAAACTCCATTGCCGCTATATTATTGACTAATTGCTTTTTAGCATATTCGCCAACGATGTGAATTTGTTCAGTTTTACGATCATAGAATTGAGCGAGTTGTGTATAATCCTCCTGGGTATATCGTTTCCGTTGGTCATCTACTGCCCTCGTTATTTTCATCGGGTTATAGTAGATCATTAAACCATCTTTTAATTCTATGATTTTGAGATTGTGGAAATACAATAAGATAAATTCATAAAAGCGAATGGGATGTGGTTTGCCCGTAACTTCCTCTGTAGCCAATTTTAAATCTAGTACCGAAAAAGAAAGCAGCCTTTTACCCGTCCCTCCTTCTTTAGCAGCAGGTAGGAAGCGTTGTTTTAAAATGGTCAAACAATAACTACCTATATCCAGTCGCTGTTGAATTTGTTTCTTTAACTGTTCATGAGAAAGAATTAGACTCAAACGATATTGGTTATTCGTTTTATCAATGCGTTCTTTTTTCAGATAGCCTACTTGTGACCAATAATTGAGCACCTCTTTGATTAAGGGGAGATTAGCGGCTACGCCTTGCTCATTCAATTGTTCGTTGAGTTCTCGTAAGTAAATGTCTTTTCGGTTTCTATTGGCTGTAGGGAAAATAATTTTAAATAGCTCTTTTTCAATACTGGACACTCGATTAAATACATTAATTGAATTTCGTTTTCCTTGCACCGTAAAGAAATAGGCAGATAGGTCTTTGTTATTACTTAATATGCCAATTTCTTTAAAAATATTTAGGATAGTCGTTACCTCGTGCTTTTCAATGGCTAAGGTGTCTGCCAGCAAATCTACTCTAGTATCTTGCTTGGCTCTAGCTCTGGAAATTAGAGAACTAAAAATACGTTTAGCACTTTCTAACTGCGTTGCGTCCAAGAAATGATGAATGCCTTGCTGCATTTTTTGTTGGGCTACCTCTACGCTTTTTACCAAAATACTTTGTGCAAAGATCCTAGGAATATTTTCCTCTCTAATGACGTATCCCGATTCCTCCAAAGCAGCGATAGCTACTTTTACTTTGGTTTCTAAATCTCGCATTTCCGTATCCCAACCTGCCCGCTTCGCAATCTCCAAAGCAGATTTTACAAATTTTTTCCGCTTGAAGTTTTTGATGCTTTGCCAAATTTGATATACTTCTTTGTGGCTTAATTTGGATAAATTCAAGAGGTTAAAATGCTTATCCAAATCCTCTTGATTGTATAAAACATAACACTTGGCTGCTAAATCTGCTTTTCTTCCCGCCCGACCAGATTCTTGTAAATAGTTTTCTAGCGAATCGGAGATGGTGTAATGCACCACCATTTTTACATTGTCTTTATCCACCCCCATGCCGAAGGCAGAAGTAGCAACGATGGTGTCCAAAGTAGCTTCCTCCGACATGAAATTATTCTGAATTTGTATTTTTTCTTCTCGCTCCATTTGCCCATTATAAGCTTTTGCAATAATGCCATCTTGCGAGAGTTGATAAGCTAATTCTTCAGAAGTTTTTACCCTTGATACATAGACGATTTTTGCCCCTTCTTCCGACTGCAATAACTCTTTTAATTTTTCATATTTCGCTTCTTTATTAGCGGTAGCTATTACGAAATAGCTTAAGTTTTTCCGCTTAGCATTAGTTTGATATACGCTTAGAGAAAGATCTAATTGTTCTTGGAAATAGTTTTGAATATCCTCAATGACCGCAGGTTTTGCCGTAGCCGTAAAACAAGAAACGGGAATAGGGACAGGCAATTGTTTGATCTCTTGTAGCTTTTTGATAAACTTTCCGATATACAAATAATCCACTCGAAAGTCTTGCCCCCAAGAAGAAAAACAATGAGCTTCATCTATAACAAACCGATTGATTACCCTCCTTTTTAATAAACCCACGATGGTATTGGAACGAAGGGACTCAGGAGAAATATATAATAGATTAGCTCCACCATTTTCCACCCGTTCAATAGCTTCTCCTCTTTCTAATGGCGATAATAAGCCGTTAATCGTTACGGCTTCCGTAAGGTCATGTCGTTCTCGCAAAACATCCACTTGATCTTTCATCAAAGACTGCAAGGGAGAGATAATTACGGTTAGTGAATGATTCGCTGCGCCTTTCATTAGGGCAGGTAATTGGAAGGTCAAGGATTTACCTCCGCCTGTGGGAAAAATGGCCACGAAAGATTGTCTAGCTAATGCTGCTTCCACTACCTGTTCTTGCAAAGGCTTTCCTTCATTTTCGCTAAAACTCCGAAAAGCATCAAATCCAAAAAAACGTTTTAATCCTTTAAGAGGCGATAATTTGTCACAATACGGGCATCCTTTATTCCCATCACAAGCCACCCGCAATTCATTGATAATACCTAGGGTTTTTGGCAACTGATGTTTTACCCAATTGGGCAATAAAGAGTCTGAGTTTGCTACCCCAATTATAGATAAGGCAAATGCCAATTCAATGGGTTCTTTATCAATTAATCGGCTCAATTTGGTATCCGCACAAATCAAGCCTTTATATTGTTGGTGGATGTATTGTTCTAATTCCTGTACCTTGCTAATACGCTTCGTTATCTGTGGAATTACGTATCCAAAAAATCCTTCAAATCCTCTTTCGCTGCTAAGTAGGTGGTTGTAAATTACTTGTTGCTGGGCCGGTAATTGATGAAAGGCTGCCACAGAATCCACTAGTAACTGTTTGGCTAGTCGAGCATCCGCCACTGGATTATTCATCTCCGTACCATTCAAGTAATAGTCTTTTACCAGATGGTGATAAGGCTTCTGGGGAAACAATAAAGCGGATAGATATAAGGTGTCAATGGTAGGTTTTGATAAAAAGGAAGGGGCAATGAATTGTTCTTTTAAAATGGGTAAGTCATGATGGATAATATTATGCCCACATACCACCATTGCATCTTTACTAAATTGTTCAAATTTTTCTCTTGCTGCTCCTCTATAGGTATTTCCTGCTAGCAACGCCCCATACTCCTGTATCCGTTGCGTTTTAGGAGCCACTTCTAGATCAAAGTATAAGATGGTTGGTTTTGTTGGCACTTTTGAATTGTATTAAGACTATTGTTCATAATCCTCCAAATGACAAATTAATTCGTCCAATAAATAAAATACATTATCGCTAGAGGTTCGATTAAAATGATAGGATAACTCTCCAATGACATCTGTAATAGCTGTTGGTTCAAATCGTATCCATTTTTTTCTACTATTGGATAAGTCTGCTTTTGTGTTTTTATCCATAACAAAAAAAGAGGCGTACTTTAAAATCGCTTTCTTTTGATGAGATTCTAAATCAACTTCTATGTAGTTTACTGCCATTTTCTTATATTTTGTAGTGAATACAAATGTATTTAAAAAAG
>CAYOBX010000531.1:0-4319 GCA_964402245.1 uncultured Saprospiraceae bacterium
CTTATCTTATTTCTTTGACTCAAAAAATTCTGAATCTATTTTTATCTTACTACTATGACTTGATTTTTTAAAGAAAACTATCGAAAAAATAATCTCCCTGAAATTTTAAACTAATTAGGAGTTGGTACTTACTTTCTAATAACCTTAAATTGCAAGGGGATACATTTCTGTGGACAACCAACCCCAATCAAATAATCTTCTATCTCTCCATTGGGTTGAGCACCATAAGGAGTCATATTATCTTGATTGCTTATTCGGATTCTTAGTCCAATTAGAGTTTCTTGTATGGCATCGGAAGGAATACTGACTTCTAATCTATTAGGAAAAGGAGTATCAGCATCGTCCCAATCTGCTACCATTTCGCCGACTCCGTCAAAAGCACCATCTCCATTCCAATCTATCCACGCTTCTACATGGGCAGTATCTCCAGTTGTGTTGACATAAGAAAAAGGTAAGAGGAAGGTTATACCTGAAAATAAATCTAGGCTAGTAAAAATTATTAACCCATCTTCATCTACTCCATCTCCTAAAGCAGTTGAACTGGGTTGCCCATCTGTTTCTCCATCTATGGTACTACCCAGATTTAATCCCGGAATAATGACATGAACAGGGCCATTATTCGCACTAGTTGTTTGGTAATCTCCTGTATTGGTTATCGCAGAGGTATCTGGCAAGTCGCCCCAATCACAGTCAGGCACAAATATTTGCACACAAGTACTCGTATCTGCACAATTACCAGATGCACAACCATTTGTACTACTCGTAATTAATCGGTAATACGTCGTATCGCTCGGCGTAACTAAATAAGTAGAATCGGTTGCTCCCCCTATATCCGTAAAACCAGCCGAACAGGAAGTCGTGCTTTGCTGCCATTGATAGGTAGGGCTGCCGGGCGTATCTAAAATTCCGTAAAGCAAGATACTTTCCCCTTCACAAATGGTCGAATCAGGAATAAGCGTAACCGTTGGATTAATAATGCCTTCTATATTCACTTCTATCCTAAAAGCCCCACATTGCAGATTATTCCCTATGCCGTCTGATTCTAAGGTAAATGAACCACAAACCGATAAAGAATCAATAGTGATAGAATTATCGCAAAAATTAAAGGTCATACCACTATTGCTCATGCCTTCCTGCCATTGGCCTTCGCAGATAGTCCCTTCACAATTTATCAGCTCCTGCAAGAAAATGGATTCATTGAGCGAAGCATTACAAAGGTTAATATCAATAGTAATATTATTATTGGTCGGACAACATTCTTTTTGTATGGCAATACCCTTGGCGTTTGTATTGACTAAAGGACTTGGTACAGCAGTGCTTAGATAATTCAAAGAAGTATCAAATACCGCTACACAATCATCTACAGTGGATAGGGTAGATACATAAAGTAAATTTGCAGTTTCACTATAGACAATGCCAATCGCCCTATTAAACCCAGTACTGTCCGCATCACAATCAAGCGTGGAAGAACCTAAGTAATCATAATTCGGGCCTGGACCATATTTCATCAGATAAGAACATCTATCGTTCTGATTCCTGTTTCTCACTATATAAATATTTCCACTAATATCCGTGGTTATGCCGGCTGTAAACCCATTATTTGGTAAAGGCTGGTCAAGTGTAATTGGGTCAATACAAGTATTAGGATCGTTATCAAAATCATCCAATGAAAAAACAAAAATGTGAGAAGGTCTTGAAGGGTGAAACCTGGTAGTCGCATAAAATAAATTGGTACGAGGGTCTTTGTAGAAACCCCAATCAAAATTCCCATCACCATCTGTTCTACCACCGTGGGAAGGGGTACAAAAATTAACTGTTGCAACTGCTTGTTGAGTACAGGTATTGACTTCCACAAAGTCGCCACCATGCCTCAAAACATCTCGGGTATTATAATAGATACTGTTTTCGTGAGAAGCAATATTGGTTTGTCCACCGGTAGTGAAAGCCCAGCTTGACTCAGGAAAAATATTACCATCACAGTCAAATCTTCTGATTTCATGACCAGCCTCTCCATGTTCTGCAATATATACGAAGCCGTTTAAATCTATTCCAAGTCCATGTGGTGTTGAAAGTTCTTCGGAGGCAGCAACATTGTTAAACCACGGATTGCCTATTTCCGTTAGATTTCCATCAGTGGCAACGGCATATTTATGAACCGACCCGCCACCATTGACTTCATTTAAATAAATCATTTCTGTACAGTCACAACCTATTGAACAATCCTGCTCCTGCATCGTCACCACCACATCTATAAAACAATCACTAACTCCATTAAAAACCCGAATGGTATAGTCCTGTGAGCCAGATGGGTTTGCTAAGTTATTAGTGACAATAATCGGGAAAGACAAACCTGTGGTATCCGTAGCATTGGCATAATCTGTATCCCCTGAGTAGGTACTACCTGTTGACCAATTGAAGCGGTTGCCATCTTCAATAGCGGAGATTTGAAGATAGCCATCACTGTTGACAATATCATTGGTGCAAGAGGGTTGAATAGCAAAAGCAGCAACAGTTGGATTAGTACAAGGGACTACACAATTTTCCTCTACATTAACGGTTACACAATTGCTACTTACCTCACAATTACCCGAACTACAACTCCCTACATTATAGGCATTAACCCTAAAATAAGTGGTATCTGTCAGACCTGATGGTGTGTAGGTGGTGCTATTGGCGCCCACTATGTCCACAAACCCTGCCGTACAGGAGGTCGTACTCATTTGCCATTGAATCGAATCCGCATTCGTTGTAGCCGTCAATGCCGAAAAAGTACTGATAGGGCAACTCAGCGTTTGGTCGCCAGTTATAGAGACCGTCGGTAAGGCAAGGGTTTGTATGTTGACTGTGATGGTAAAAGCCCCACATCGAGGGTTGTTACCTGTTCCGTCTGATTCAAGTGTAAAAGCACCACAAGCATTTAAAGCATTGATAGTTATTGAATTATCACAATCATTATAGGTCATACCGATATTACTCATTCCTTCGCTCCACATTCCTTCGCAAATCGTCCCATCGCAGTTAATTAACTCTTGCAAAAAAATGACCTCATTCAAACTAGCTTCACATAAAGTAGTATCAATTGTAAGATTATTATCGGTTGGGCAACATTCCCGTGTTCGAGCTATACCTTTGGGTAAATCATCTGGTCCCACTACACCAAATCCCTTGATATAACTCAAATCACTTGGGTCAACCAATGATATGCAATCTACTCGCCCTGAGAGATATAGGATATCTACCTCTTCTAAATAAACAATTCCAATAGCACCGTCCCATCCTGCCATCGGGTCTGATGATTCCTGAACAACAGTTTCTAAATTGCCCGTGGCAATGTCTATCTTTAGTAAATAGGAATCCGAAAAGGTTGTTGCAGTAGCTAAAACATACAAATAAGTACCATCTGTTGTTGTTCCCCAAATTGACGCATAATCATCTAAGTAGCCTCCTGTTATAATCGGGTCAATACATGCTCCATTTATCTGACTTTCATCAAAAGTAAATCGGAATAATGCACTAGGTGAATTTCCAAATGCTCCTACACTTGCTATTATTGTTCCGTCTTCTAAAACCTCCATCCCCCAATCTGGTACACTATTATCTGGATAATTTAGACAAATTTTACCTAAAAAGCCTCCGCATTGATCAAATACGGTTATTTCATTTCTTGCAGTATTTGGGCCACCTCCATTTACAAACATTAGTCCGTTGT
The DNA here is from genome assembly GCA_964402245.1 of uncultured Saprospiraceae bacterium. Lineage (GTDB taxonomy): Bacteria > Bacteroidota > Bacteroidia > Chitinophagales > Saprospiraceae > JAFMDF01. The sequence continues at coordinate 3,710 of CAYOBX010000531.1, forward strand.
AAGAACCGATATTGTACAAATCAAATCTAATTCTAGTGTCATCAAACAGGGTAGCATCAGCTAATGTTCCTCCATCACAATCGACCTTGTATATCGGACCCGTTGAGGCATCTCCAAAATATATAGATCCATTCAAATCTGTAGTTACCCCATGAGGGGATGCCAGACCTGTCATCCACTGATCTCCATTGGACTGTGTTATTTCCGTAAGATCACCTGTTATTGCATCTACTTCCCACTTATAGATTTTTCCGTTGCCCGAACCTATGTCGTTGAGATATATATAATTTTTACAATTGCAAGCAGTAACAAAAGTACAATCATTCATAGCTGTGGTGGTGAAGGTAGTAAAACAAGTATCTGCATCTACCCCTCGAATAGTAATGGTATAGGTTGAATTTCCATCAGCAGCAAAAGTACCCGTCGCACCATTGATACCATCCCCAAGAATAAGCGGAGTACCATAAGAGGAACTACCTAATACGGTACCTCCAGACCCGTCGGGATTTGTACCAAGTACTGCCTCAAAATTAGTATCCCCTAAAACCACCGATGCGTTGACGGTTACGGTAAAATAGTCATCACTCACATCCGTAGGTGTTCCGTTGTC
>CAYOBX010000532.1:0-4285 GCA_964402245.1 uncultured Saprospiraceae bacterium
ACTTCCGTAGCCCTGCTATGCAAGGATTTTTTAAGAAAAACTGAGACCAAAATAATCTCGCCCAAATGACGGATTTATTCTTTCGTCCTTACTAAGCATTTAAATAAGTTATTTGGTCGAAATTTTATTATTTTTTTTCAAAGAATACATAACTTCTTTTAAAAAAAAATACTATGCCAGCTGTGAAACAAAGAATTGGGGAACAAATGAAAAGAGAAGAAAACCCTTTGGTTTATTTAGAATATACCCCTGAGAAAAAAATAATAGAAGACAAATATTCTAAAAATTTATTGACACAAAACTTTGATGAAAATTCACCCACAAAAATTTGCATGGGGTATGTTTCTCGTCCTTATAAAGAAACCTATCGGATTACAACCTGTCGGCATTTAATTACAGATGAGTTAGGAAAAATACCTTCAAAAATAGAAATATTGAATGGTTTAGAAGTTTTTGTCGAGTCACTACTCGTAGTGAACTCTCCGATCTAATTGGAAGATTTGTTGGAGAGTTATCCGCCCTACATACGAGTGTGCGGGGAGGAGATACTCGTAGTGATAATAAGAATATCGAAGTGGCTACCCTTGGCGGTATCTTTAGTAGAGATACGGATTTGGGCGGATATAAGATAGACTACATTTACAAAACAGATCCGGACTATCCAGATCAAAAATCTCCTCTAGATGATCCTTACCTTGATATACGAGTGGAGGATGTGATTACGCACATAAATGGAAAGGAGGCCCTGTCTGCAGTAGATATAGGCGCACTTATCCAACTTGACAAGGCCATTGAATATCTTCAACAGCTAATTAAAGAAGATCCAAGGGAGGTGCCTTTACCACCTGCCTATCCCGATAAATCTTTTAAGAATAATAAAAAATAATTGATCGATATTAAACTATAGAGCGAAATAAAAGTCAAAGCTATATTTGTGAAAGTAAATTACCAGAAGAATGAATAAAATCATTGTAATATTAATTTTAGGAATACTGGTTTTGATAGTTGCTTGTTCCGATGATGTGATTGATAATGGAGTTCCAGCTGCCTCATTTACAGAGTTGAATTTACCCGATCAAGCTTTCAACTATGCCAACATTCAGCTACCCAATCACTACACAACCAACGAGTTTCCTTCCCAATTTCAGTTTCAGGCAATTACCGAATTCGATAACACACCAATTGACAATCCAATAACAGATGCAGGGGCTACCTCTATTATTTTACCAATCGAGTATCCTTATAAGTATTGAACCAAGCAAACCAAAATATCCTATGGTAAGGTAATCTGTTAAGGATTCTACCATCAGAAGCTGTTAGTTGTTCCTCACCAATAGTCCAGCTTACTCCATCCGCGTCTTTTACCGTAGTATTTTGCAATTTTTTAAAGGTAAGATCTTTAGATTCATAAACCCGATTACCGCCAGATTTATCGGTAAGGACGACAAATTTTGAATCCCCTATCTGATCCTGATACACTCGGTTTTTGGCTAAAAATTTTGCAGAAATTGCTAGAGGGTCTTTCTGATATTCCTTGGCTCTTATAATTAATACCTCGTCTTTATTCTTCAAGCGATCATCCAATTCTGGTACGTTGAACATCAGGCGATCTGTAGAGAAATATTCATGATACGCATTCCCTTCATCATAATTTCGACGATGGCCTGTATCTAAAGATAAGACCTGTGTAGAGGGGTGTAATTTTTTCCATTCTCCCCAAGTAGTGGTTACAACAGAATGACTATTCAATTCAATATCAGCATTAACAAGTGGACCAATTACAGGTTTCCCTTCTATGGTATTCCATAAGGATTGTGTCGCCTTGTCATACATTAATTTATTAGACCGATACAAAAAACCACTAGTACCTAAGTTGTAATTTTTTCCATCGAATTTAGTATTGTAGGCAATGACCGTTCCACATAAAGTACAATAGACTCCAGCGATTGATTCTCCTCCAATTTCATCCACAAACATTTCATGCCAAGCCAAGATACGTTTAGGATAGGCTCGATGATCCCCATTAATGGAGATACCAAAAACTACATTATCATCTTCTAAATAATCTGCTTCATTGGCAAGTAACATTTTCGGTTGCCTAAGAGGAGGAATTCCATCTTGGAAAACCCCGCCCCAACGTACTTCATCTAAACGTATCAAACTTAAATGGGTGCGATTTTCAAAATATTGTTCAAACTTAGGATCAATTTCTTTATAGATCCTAGCCATCCAATCCCCTTGATATTGAAAAATCTGGGGTTCTTCATTCCACAACCATTCTAACCATTGAAATATATCATTGCCATATTTTTTATTGGTCTTTTTTTCAAGTAAATTAATAATAGGTCTACTATCCACTTGGCCCCTTGAAAAATAGACTACATCTAGTAACATAGGAATATATCCATCGTCCCAATTATTATTAAATTCCTTTAAAATTTCTTTATTCTTTTGTTCATCTCCAATCAATAAAGTTAACATATCTTGAATCGTTTCATTGGACTCCGAAACTTTTTTAAATCCTCTGGAGTCACTATATTGACTATAACAAGATTGTTGGGAGAATATCAACACTACAATCAAGAAAAAATTAATGTGGTAATTCATAGTTGTTAGTTAATGCAGTTAATGAATGTTTTACTTGTAACAGTTTACTATTCAAATAAATTATTTTATAGTCTGATACTTAATGGAATTGTTTTTTATAAGACAGGTAAGGATGCTTAATTGAGAAGAGAGAAGAGAGAAGAGAGAAGAGAGAAGAGAGAAGAGGGAAGAGGTAGTGATTTTGCTAGTTTTTTTATAAAAAAACTAGCAAAATCACTACCTCTAAAGAAAAATAGTAAACAGACTTGTTTAGCTATACGTAGCACAAACTTCTAGCTTGAGAATTCATAAGACTCAAATAAGAATCATGCACTATAAATTATTCCTCTCCTTCCACCACAGGTACAGGAAAATAATTAGTCGTATTGCTGTCTATTAAGTTTTTCAATTTATACATGTTTTTATCTTCTTGGGCTTTCATAGAACTTTTCATAAATGGAATTAAAGACCGCATTAACAAACTAGTACCTTTAGTAGTTGTAGAAGAATGTATATGAGTTTTTCCATCCTTTTCTTTAAAATCTATTTTGTATTCCATATCCATAACATCTTCCATTACAAAACTCAGAGCAACATGGTCGTTAGGCTGAATAGATTTTATTGTTTCAATAATAATAGACTCCTGTCCCTCATCAATATAAGTGTATTTAGTAACCGCACCGACTGTATTTTTTTCTCCACTAATATGTTCAATATCTGTGAGTCCATTTAACCATTGAGAGAGTTTACTTTCATCAGTCATAACGGCCATAGCTTCTTCAACTGGCTTATCAACCATAGTTTCACTGGTATAAGTAATAGATGGAGTTAGGAATCCATTAGCAATAACTAACAATGCTAAAAGAGAGATTATTCCAATTAAATATTTAAAATATTTCATTATTTATAGGCTTGATTTTGATAATATTTGTTACCCAAAAATAAAAATTGTTTTTAATTATTAAAACTTTTTGTTTCTTTTTAATGACCCTGGAAATTATTACATTGCATACATCATTTAGGAACGATGTAGAAATAAATTGTAAGTTTATTATTTCGTCGTTACTAAAACCTTTAAAATGAAAATAGTAAAAAATGAAAAACTTAGAGGATTTACTACAATTAGGCAATCCAACATTATATCAAATTTCTGAACCTATAGCAAAAAGTGAATTAGGATCAGTAACAGTTTGGGTTAAAGACTTACATAATGTGATGGAAGAAATAAGAACGAAATATAATTTTGGAAGAGCGATAGCAGCACCACAATTAGGAATCATGAAGCGATTAATTTATATGAATATTGATCAGCCGACGGTATTCATTAATCCTGAGATTATAGCAAAAAGCGAGGAGATGATGGAATTGTGGGACGATTGTATGTGTTTTCCTAACTTACTAGTTAAAGTGAAAAGGCATCGTTCTATCACGCTAAAATATTTGGATGAAAATTGGGAAACCAAAGAATGGATTATGGAAGGTGATCTTTCAGAATTATTGCAGCATGAATACGATCATCTAGAAGGAATTCTTTGTACGATGAGAGCAATAGATAATAAATCTTATAAATGGAGGAATTAAGAAGCCTCTACTATTTCTACCTCATTCCTAAGCTAGCGAAGCCAGTACCATAAGAAGTCAGAGGCCAAATCACTGCGCTGTCAGAAGTCAGACTTAAGACGTTGACTGCGTGATGTGG
>CAYOBX010000533.1:0-2501 GCA_964402245.1 uncultured Saprospiraceae bacterium
AGACTGGAAAAGAATAGAAGAAGATGCTCAAGTTATTGTTTTGTCGTTACTAAGGAATGACGAAAAAATAAATGCCTCAAGAATCTTCATTTATTTCTACCTCATTCTTAAGCCAAATTATTCGACTTATAAATTTTAGTTAAATGAATCTAAATCTTAAAGCGAAGGAGCAAAATAGCTATGATGCTATTGTTATTGGCTCTGGAATTAGTGGTGGCTGGGCTGCAAAAGAACTCACTGAAAAAGGATTAAAAACTTTAGTATTAGAAAAAGGTCGGAATGTCCGCCACAAGTTGGATTATCCAACTATGAATATGAATACATGGGATTTTCCAAACAGAGACCTAGTACTGTCCTCGGATAGTAAAGAGTACGAAAAGCAGTTAAGAACAGGCTATACTATCCGAGAGTCTACAAAGCACTGGTGGGTCAAAGATACGGAACATCCTTATAGTGAAACGAAACGATTTGATTGGATTAGAGGCTACCATGTTGGAGGTCGATCTTTATTATGGGGACGACAAAGTTATAGATGGAGTGAAATGGATTTTGAGGCGAATGCTAAGGATGGGGTAGCCGTAGATTGGCCAATCCGATATAAAGATATTGAGAAATGGTATGATTATGCAGAAAGCTTCGCAGGTATCAGTGGTCGGAAAGAAGGATTAGCGAATTTACCTGATGGTCAATTTTTGCCTCCAATGGAATTAAACTGTGTAGAGCAACATGTTCGAGAAAGAGTAGCTGAAAGGTTTAATGATAGAATTCTAACCATAGGACGTAACGCAAATCTTACGGTGGCTCATAAAGGAAGAGGTAAGTGCCAGTTTAGAAATTTATGTATGCGGGGTTGTCCTTATGGAGGTTATTTTAGTAGTAATGCGTCTACTTTACCAGCAGCAGAGGCCACTGGTAATTTGACGCTTCGCCCATATTCTAATGTAACGGAATTGATTTATGATAAGGATAGTAAAAAAGTCTCGGGTGTACGGGTCTTAGATACTGAAACGGGGGAATTTATGGATTTCCATTCAAAAATCGTATTCGTCAATGCTTCATGTATTCCAAGTACCCAAATATTAATGCAATCGGCTACAGATATATGGGAAGATGGTTTAGGCAGTTCTAGTGGAGAACTAGGCCACAATATTATGGACCATCATTTTAGAACTGGAGCTAGTGGTACTTTTGATGGTTTCAATGATCGGTATTATAAAGGGAGAAGAGCCAATGGTATTTACATTCCTCGTTTCCAAAACTTACCAGGTCGTCCAGACACTAAAAAGAATTACTTACGTGGCTTCGGTTATCAAGGTGGGGCAAGTAGATCCAATTGGTCTAGATATGTAAAAGAGCTAACTGTTGGGAAGCCGATTAAAGAGTTGGCTCAAGAGCCTGGCCCATGGAGCATGGGAATGACGGCCTTTGGGGAGTGTCTTCCATACCACGAAAATAAAATGACCTTGAATAGAGACTTGACGGATATATATGGTCAACCTACTATTACTTTTGATGCAGAATGGAAAGAGAATGAATGGAAAATGAGAGAAGATATGCGTATCCAAGCGGCTGCTATATTAGAAGCGTCTGGTTTCAAGAATGTGAAGACCTATGATCGCAAAAGCTTTCCGGGTACAGGTATTCATGAAATGGGAACGGCAAGAATGGGTAGAGATCCAAAAACTTCTGTTTTAAATAAATGGAACCAAGTATGGGATGCTCAAAATGTATTTGTAACTGATGGAGCTTGTATGACTTCATCTGCTTGTCAAAATCCTTCTTTAACTTATATGGCATTGACTGCTCGTGCAGCGGATTTTGCAGTGAGTGAGTTGAATAAAGGAAACCTTTAAAACAATCTTAATCAATTATGAAAAGAAGAGATGCTATAAAAAATGCAGGATTATTTCTTGGAGGAGCTGCATTTTCTACGATAACTTTATCCAGTTTGGCAGGATGTCAAACGAATGCGGCGGATGCTGCCGTATCTGGTTGGAAACCAGACTATCTATCTGTAGACCAAGGTGCTATTGTGAGAAGAATAGTGGATATTTTAATCCCTACAACTGATACACCGGGTGCCATAGATGCAGGAGTTCCTGACTATATTAATATGGTAGCAAGAGACATAATGAAATCTGAAGACCAAGATAGTTTCAAAGAAGGCTTTGTGCAATTCGCTAAAGCATGCCAAACGGCTACTGGAAAAAGTTTTGTAGATTGCACAGCAGAAGAGCAATTAAGCTTTTTACAAAAACTGGAGCAAGAAGCAGCTAATTCAGATGAACCCTCCTTTATTGAAGCAATGAAAAATATGACCTATAGAGGATTCTTTACTTCTGAGGCTGGGATGACGGAAGTACTTCAATTTGATCCAGTTCCAGGGAATTATGATGGATGTATCTCGTTGGAAGAAGCGGGTGGGGCTTGGGCGATGTAATGTTAAAGAGAAATTAAAGCCAAGACGCATTCTAAGTAATAATGAACACAGAGGCACAGAG
>CAYOBX010000533.1:2601-4268 GCA_964402245.1 uncultured Saprospiraceae bacterium
ATAATGAACACAGAGGCACAGAGGGCACAGAGAAAAAGTATATAAAACTCCGTGTGCTCTGTGTCTCCGTGTTCAAAAAAAACTCTAGCATGAAAAGAAGAAAGCTCATTAAAAATTTAGCTTTAGGCGCAAGTGGCATGGCAGCTCTTACACAAGCTTGTACCCCAGCTAAGGATATTGCTAAAGTACCCGTACCAGAAATGAAGATCATAGAGAAAGAAAAACCAACCATTTATAAAGGGAATATTAATCATTCTGTTTGTCGTTGGTGTTATGGTAATATTCCTATGGAAGCTTTTATTGAAGGAGTCAAAGAAATGGGAGGGATTCAATCCATAGAACTGACCACAGCCGAAGAATGGCCGCTATTACAGAAGAATGGCTTAACGAGTGCAGTTGGTACCGCTTCTTTTGCTAATATCCAAGAAGGATTTAACGATCCTAATAACCATGCTAAACTGCTAAATCCCTATCTAGATTTAGTAGATAAAGCTGCGGATGCTGGTATCCCTAATGTTATTGTCTTTTCAGGGAATAGAAATGGCCTGGACGATCAAGTTGGAATGGAAAACTGTGCGGTAGGTTTAGATGCCATTGTAAAGCATGCAGAAAAAAAAGGCGTAACCATTATTATGGAATTACTGAATAGCAAAGTAGACCATAAAGATTATATGTGTGATTTCACACCTTGGGGAGCAGGCTTAGTAGATAAAATGGGTTCCCCTAATTTTAAATTGTTATATGATATTTATCATATGCAAATTATGGAAGGAGATGTGATTGCCACTATCCGAAAGTATAAAGAGTACATTGCTCACTTTCATACGGGGGGCGTGCCTGGTAGAAATGAAATTAATGAAACACAAGAATTATTTTATCCAGCTATTATGAAAGCTATTGTGGATACAGGATATCAAGGATATGTAGCCCAAGAATTTATTCCTACTTGGGAAGATAAATTAGCAGCTTTGAAACATGGGATTGTTACTTGTGATGTTTAAAATAAATTATGGACGAAGAATATTCTAAGAGCGTATGGACAATAAAAGGGGCTACATTAAGTGATAAAAATGCAAGAAAAGAATATGGTATAAGCCAAGAAGAAATTCTAAGAGGCATTAATGAAGGTAAATTACATTACCAACAAAACCATATTCACGGAAATCCTTATTTGAAATTAATTAGGAAAGAAGTTGAGAAATTTATAAAAGAATCACATGGTGATTCTTTTTTAGAGAAACAAAATACTGCTTATAGATTAAAACAAGTTAATACAGAATTACGGAAATTGAAAAAACAACAAAAAAAACTTTCTTCGGAGAAGGAAGAATTAGAATTAAAGTTAAAAGATTTTGGAGATAAAGGATAGCTATCGCTTTTTAACAAGTTTATCAAGATAGTTGTCATTTTTTTTTTCAAAAACACAGTAACCTTTTTTATGACATCTCCGTACAATTAAGCAAGAAATATATATTCAGCTTTTGGGAAATAAAGCGGTATTGAGGCAACTTGATACCGCTTTAGTTTTCAAATTCGAATAGTACTCAAAATCAATTAAAATTAAAAACCTAGCTGTCTACCTCTAGATTTTTAATTTACATTTTAATTAAAAAAGCCGATGTAGCTCAGTTGGCCAGAGCAGCTGATTTGTAATCAGCGGGTCGGGG
>CAYOBX010000534.1:0-4265 GCA_964402245.1 uncultured Saprospiraceae bacterium
AGCCTAGCTACGGACTCATTTTTTAGGACAAAATATCGGAAAAAGACATTTTCAGAGGAGTGTTTATTAAAGGGTAACAAGTCTAATGATAAAGGATGCAAGTATAATTTGAACTACCAACAACGTTGACAAGGTAGAACACAGAGGCACAGAGCGCACAGAGAATAAATTTTACTCTGTGCGCTCCGTGCCTTTGTGTTCAATTGGTTAAAATACTCAAAAGTCGTTAAAACGTATTTAAAACCTTAATAAGTCTCAAATAAATTTTCAAAATCTGTTTTTAATCCTACACCAGTGTCTATGCTAGTTTCTTCAGCAATAGCTAAAATGGTTTGCCTTTCAATAATCGCAATCGCTTTTTCTATATCATCCGCAAAAACTCTATCTTCTTCTGCATGGCTTATCTCAGATCTTACATAGGTATGAATAGCTTCTAGTATTTTACCTGACCGTAAAGGCTTGTGATAATCAAAAGATTGGGCAGCACAAATTAATTCTATGGCTAATATCTTTTCCACATTTTTTAAAACAGCCAATGCTTTTCTACCTCCAATAGATCCCATACTGACATGATCCTCCTGTCCTAAAGAAGTTGGAATACTATCCGCACTTGATGGAAAACATAAGCCTTTATTTTCGCTCGCTAAGGCAGCAGTCGTATATTGCAACATCATAAAGGCAGAATTTAAACCTGCATTTTCCATTAATAATTTTGGCACCCCTTTAGCCACACCCATTAAGGAGAGATAGGTTCTTCTATCAGATATATTCCCTATTTCTGAGGCAGCAATACAAGCATAATCTAAAGGAATAGCTAAGGGTTGCCCATGAAAATTACCTCCACTAATCGTTAGGATGTCATTAATAATAACAGGATTATCTGTAACCGAATTTAGTTCTATTTCTAGCAATTCTTTTAAATGCAACCAACTTGTGCGAGAGGTACCATGCACTTGTGGCATACAACGTAGAGAATAGGGGTCTTGTACCCGATCACAGTCAGCATGAGACTCCACAATGGCAGAATTTTGTACTAATTGACGAATACGTTGCGCTACATGTTGATTGCCTTTATAAGGTCTTAGCTGATGTAGTTCCTTACTAAAAGGACTCGCAGAACCTAATAAGCCTTCCAACATTAATGCTCCTATCAAATCAGCTTGACTGAGACAGCTATGTAATTTTTCTACTACCTTAACTGCATAGGCTGCTATGAATTGGGTGCCATTGATTAAGGCTAAGCCTTCTTTTGCACCTAATATAATAGATGCTTTTTTTTCTTTTTTAAAAATTTCAGAAGTGGGTACTTCTTCTCCTTTATACAGTACTTTTCCTAGACCAATTAAGGGTAAAAATAAATGCGCCAAAGGTGCCAAGTCTCCAGAAGCACCAACGGAACCTTTTTCTGGAACGACAGGAATAATATCTTCTGTTATATGCCATTGAATCCGTTCTAAGGTAGACAAAGCTATTCCAGAGAAACCTTGCGCTAAGGAATGCAATTTCAAGATAAGCATCAACTTAGCCACCTCTTTTGGAATAGCATTTCCCACACCTACACTATGGCTTTTTAAAATATTATATTGCAAGGTAGCCGTATCTTCAACAGAAATCATCGTACTACATAGTGGGCCAAAACCAGTATTGATACCATATACTGCCTCTCTTCCTTTGGCTATTTGCTCGACAATAATTCGACTCTTTTCTATTTTTTTTTGACAGTCTTGGCTAATAATTCCAGTCAATTCTCCTCTTGCTATTTGTAAGGCTTTCCCTGCAGTAAGATGATCCTCGCCATATAAAAAGAATGACTTCATGGTTGGATATTTTGGTTCTTTGACAAATATTATGAAACGTTTAGGATCGTCGAGGTTTGTAACCTCGATGCCATAGGATAATCGTATAGCATCGAAGTTACAGCGACATGATACTTTTCAAAAAATGTACGATAGAAAAATAAAAGATAAATTTACACTTACCTTTAATAGCTACAAAGTCTAATTTTAAATTAATTGATAACAATGAGTAATCAGATTGATCTTAAATATTTACATTCTTTTCAGATATTAGCTCAAGAGTTACATTTCCGAAAAGCAGCTGAAAAGTTATTTATTTCGCAGCCAGGGCTAAGTAAACAAATACAACATTTAGAAGCACAGCTTGGAGTTATTCTATTCGAGCGGGATCGAAGAAATGTTCGACTAACTCAGAGTGGCATCTATCTAAAAGCTCAAGCTACCTTTTTATCAGGTTTTCTAGAACAAACATTTAGTCAAATCAAAATAATAGAGGCTGGTTTAGAAGGCGAAATTAGAATTGGTTTTGTAGGCTCCGCTATGCAAAAAGTCATCCCAAACTTAATAAAAAAATGTACGGCGAGTTTTCCAAATATCAATTTCGTATTTGATGAAATGTCTAATAGTGCTCAATTAACCGCTTTACAAAATAATCATATTGATTTAGGATTTGTACGATTGAAAGAAGTTCCAAAGCCCCTCCTTATTAGACCAATACAAGAAGAACAGTTTGCCTTAGTAGTACCTAAAAAGCACTCCATTAAGCCTTCTACTTTCAAAAATCTTCGACAATTAGATCAAGAACCATTTATACTTTTTTCAAGTGATTACAGTTCCACTTACTATAATAAGGTGATGAGTATTTTTTCTGACGCAGGCTTTGAACCAAAAGTATCCCACAAATCAATTCATGCCAATACCATTTTTAGGTTGGTGGAGAATGGACTAGGAGTCGCCATTGTTCCATTTTCTCTTACCCTAGATGTGGAGAAAGCAATAGCTATAAAAGTTATTAAACTAAATAAAATTAGGCAGCGGGCCATTTTATCTATAGTTTGGAGAAAAGATCAACATTTTCCTGCATTGGAGAAAGTGATGCAGTTTTTGTAAATATTAATTTTTCGGAAGTTTCAGAAATAATTGAAAGTATGTGAATTAATCCATACCTTTATGGTATAAATTGTTTGCGAATAAAAGATTTGAAATTCAGAAGACTCCTAACGAACAAAAGACAAAAAATATGCTAGCATCTATCGCTTTTTACCAAAATGAATTTAATCAGTATTTGAATAAAAGAGTTCAGGTGAAAGCTCCTGAGAATCTATATCAACCAATCGCCTATATTCTCAATAGTGGAGGCAAACGCTTAAGACCTGTGCTCACTTTAATGACTGCAGAATTGTATGGTACCCCCTACACTAAAGCACTAGATGCAGCCTTGGCTATTGAAATCGCGCATAATTTTACCTTGGTTCATGATGATATTATGGATAAAGCGCCGATCAGACGTGGGAAAGCAACGATTCATACCAAATGGAATTTAAATACGGCCATTCTCTCAGGTGACATGATGTTGGTACAAGCCTATCAATTATTTGAAAATTATGAAGGTCGAACCTTTAAGGAACTGTTTAAGCTATTCAATAAAACTGCTTTACAAGCCTGTGAAGGTCAGCAATATGATATAGATTTTGAAAGACAGAAAGAGGTAAATGAAGCAGAATATCTAAGCATGATTGAGTCTAAAACCGCTATTGGCTTAGCCACCTGTATGCAGATGGGGGCCATTGTAGCGGAAGCAAGTGAGGAAGATATTAACAATCTTGGTTTATTTGGAAAAAATTTAGGAATGGCTTTTCAACTACAAGATGATTATTTGGATGCTTTTGGGTCTGCGAGTACTTTTGGAAAAGCAATTGGGAAAGATATAATAGAGAATAAAAAAACCTACCTATATATCAAAGCTATAAATAATTTGCCTATTGAAAAGGCAGCGCAATTAGAAGCATTATATGATAATAACACAGCCGTCCAGCCTGAAAAGAAGGTGGCTTTAGTTAAGAAATTATTTGTAGAAAGTGAGGCACCTACTCTATTAAAAAACCGAGTAAATCATTATACAGAAGCGGCCTTTAATATTATTCCAAAATTACAGATTGCAAGTGGGCATAAGGTGGTGTTAAAACATTTGGGTCAGCGTCTTATGAAGCGAGTTGTTTGATTTTTAGTAACTGACTAGGAGTCAGGTGACCAGGTTCAGGAGTCAGCATATTTTGCGTAATGGAAAGCATCATTCCTTTAAATCAGAGCCGAAATAGTTCTCTTTTTATGAAATTGCACCTGACCCCTGACTCCTCGTTCCTGATCCCTAACTACGATTTTTAGTAACGACGAAAGAATAAATCCGTCATTTAGGCGAGCTTATTTTGGTCTCAGTTTTTCTTAAAAAATCCTTGCATAGCAGGGCTA
>CAYOBX010000535.1:0-4262 GCA_964402245.1 uncultured Saprospiraceae bacterium
GACTGAAAAATAATTAGAACCAGATTGCCCAACTTATTCTTTCGTCGTTACTAAGTTCGATTCTGACAGACTTACAAAATCTTCAAGATTTGAGTCCACTCCGAAAAGTTTTTTTGCTGTAAACTTAAATCAATTACTGTAAATATAGATTTATAGCAATTTGATTATGATAGAGTTATAGATCTGCCAGTTTTTGAAAAACTTGCAGATTTCGCACGAATCGACTTTTCGGAGTAGACTCAGATTTGGGAAGTCTAATTCAAAAATAAATTCGGTAATTTATCCTGTCCCTAGTATAGCTCTGCGTTGAATGATGCCTTATAGGTTCATTTTAAACAAAAAACAGGCTGTCCAGCATAACCTGAACAACCTGTTTTTATCTTAAATTAAAATTAGCTACTAAGTAGCGGCATTTATTCTTTCGTTGTTACTAACTAATTCTAATTATTTTTGAACATCATCTTCTACTACTTCTTCGAATTCCACATCTTCTACATCGTCTGCCCCGCCAGCATCTCCTTCCGCAGAAGGACCCGCATTTGGATCAGCCCCAGCATTCGCCTCTTGCGTAGCATTGTACATATCCTGACTAGCTGCTTGCCATGCTTCATTCATCTTAGCAGAAGCAGCATCTACTGCATCTAAATCACCAGATTGATGTGCCGTTTTTAATTCAGCTAAGGCACTATCTATAGGACCTTTCTTATCTTCTGGAATCTTGTCTCCATATTCCTTCATCTGCTTTTCCGTTTGGAAGATAAGCGTTTCCGCAGTATTCATCTTATCTACTTTCTCTCTTTCTGCCTTATCAGAATCTGCATTTGCCGCAGCTTCTGCCTTCATCTTTTCGATCTCTTCTTTAGACAAACCAGTAGATGCTTCGATTCGGATACTCTGCTCTTTGCCTGTCCCTTTATCTTTTGCAGATACACTTAAGATACCATTCGCATCCATATCAAAGGTTACTTCGATTTGAGGAACGCCTCTTGGTGCTGGTGGAATATCTGATAAAATGAATCTACCAACTGGTCTATTATGTGCGGCCATTGGTCGCTCTCCTTGTAAGATATGAATCTCCACAGAAGGTTGATTATCCGCAGCAGTAGAGTATACTTTCGACTTTTTCGTTGGAATTGTAGAGTTGGCTTCGATCACTATATCATATACACCACCCATTGTTTCGATACCCATAGATAATGGCGTTACATCTAACAATAAGACATCTTGAACATCTCCGCTTAATACCCCACCTTGAATCGCTGCACCTATCGCCACAACCTCATCTGGGTTAACCGTCTTATTCGGCTTCTTACCAAAGAATTTTTCAACTGCTGCTTGGATCGCAGGAATTCTAGTAGAACCCCCTACTAAGATTACCTCATCAATTTCAGAGTTGGTTAAACCAGCATCTTTCATTGCTTCCTTACAAGGCTTCAATGTACGATTGACTAGATCATCTGCTAATTTTTCAAATTCTGCTCTTGATAACTTTAGAACCAAGTGCTTAGGCACGCCGTCTACCGCTGTTACATAAGGCAAGTTGATTTCTGTAGAAGTAGAAGAAGATAATTCAATCTTCGCCTTTTCCGCTGCATCTTTTAGCCTTTGTAAAGCCATTGGATCTTTTCTCAAATCAATATTCTCTTGCTTCTTAAAAGAATCCGCTAAGTGATCAATGATTACCTTATCAAAGTCATCCCCACCTAAGTGGGTATCCCCGTTTGTTGATTTTACTTCAAATACGCCATCTCCAAGATCCAAGATAGACACATCAAATGTACCACCTCCTAAATCATATACCACAATGGTCATATCCTTATCCAACTTATCCATACCATAAGCCAAAGCTGCTGCTGTTGGCTCATTGATAATTCTTTTAACGGTCAAACCAGCAATTTCTCCTGCCTCTTTCGTTGCTTGACGTTGAGAGTCATTGAAGTAGGCTGGTACAGTAACTACTGCTTCTGTAATACCTGTTCCAATGAAATCTTCTGCCACTTTTTTCATCTTTTGCAAGATCATTGCAGAAATTTCTTGTGGCGCATACATCCGGCCATCTATATCTACCTTTACGGTATCATTGTCTCCCTTTAGGGCTTTATAAGCAGAATCTTGAGCTTCTTTTGATACCTCAGAGTATCTAGAACCCATGAATCGCTTGATAGAAGAAATCGTTCGTGTTGGATTCGTAATAGCTTGACGCTTTGCAGGGTCGCCTATTTTACGCTCTCCGTTATCTAAAAAAGCTACAACAGAAGGTGTCGTTCTCCGTCCTTCCTCGTTGGCAATTACCTGAGGCTCATTTCCTTCCATTACTGCGACACAGGAGTTGGTTGTACCTAAATCTATTCCTATGATTTTACCCATTTTACTAAAATTTTACTTTATGTTTAACAATACTTAGGATGTATTTCCTTATTAGTTAGAAATTTGATAAGAGAAAATCACTGTGTTTATGCCAGTCTCTATTCTCTGTTCTCGCCTCTCTACTCTAGTATTATTCTCAATACTTATGCCAGTGCCAAAAAGAAGGATTTGTAGTGTCAAAGGGGCAGAAAATCAGACAAATAGGGTAGTTTGGTAAGAAATTTTTAACAGATGAGGGTGACTAAATGGCAGGTAAGCCAGCTAATTTCGTGAATAGAGAACTATTTCAACTTCGATTCAAAGTAATTTTCCCTTCAAATACCCAGAATATTGACTTCAAAATAATATCGGCTACTAGACTACTGGACATTTTGAAGAACAGAAGCGAGAGCAGAGAAAAGAGATAGATTTCGTTTAAAAAGTAACGAAATTCCATTGTCTTTTAAACGAAAGCTATCTCTCCTCTCGCTTCTCTGTTCTCTATTCTTCAAAATGTCCAGTAGTGTAATCGGCTACCCGTATGATGCTATAAACGTTTAAAAATCAGACAATTACAAATGATTGATTTTTAAGGATATAGAACAATAATCTCTGCATCTTTTACACTACTGGACATTTAGAAGAACAGAGAAGTGAGAGCAGAGAATAGAGATGTATTTCGTTTAAAAAATGACCAAATTTCATTGTTTGCAAACGAAATACATCTCTACTCTCGCTTCTCTTCTCTCTGTTCTAATAAAATGTCCGGTAGTGTATGCATCTTTGCGTCTCTGTGTTCAATTATAGACGGGTAGCCATAATATCAATGAATCTGTTTTTCATTTTTGCACCGCATGCGTTACTCAATAGGAGTTTCTATTTTTAATTTTACCATCAAATTCAATTGCCCATCTTTAAGATGATTTGAAAACGGAGGAACATTCCATTCACTACCCAAAAATTTTATCCAAGTCAATGCTTCTTTTTCAAAAGGAAATAAACCGATTTCAATACGATTATTAATATCTATTTTTTTGGCCTGGTCTAAGAATTCTATTCCAACATAAAACCCATCTTTAGGAAAAGGGATAGGTAGGTCGCTCACATCTACTTCCACCCAACCTTTTTTTCTACCTACTTCCACAATTTTTGATATTGGGATAATGGTATTTGCAGGCTTTAATGATGCGGAATCTTTAGCAATGACTAAAAGTCGGATTTTTTGAATACGCTTAGTCTTTGAAACTAGATAAAAGGAAATAGAATTAAGTGTGCCTTCTATTCCGTTATTATTGGCGATGTATTTAGCTATTTGATACCCCTCTCCTCGACTAGAGAATGAATACCTGACGCTCCCTTTCTTGATAGTCCCTATTTCAATGTTCTTAGTTTTTTTAGGTACCACTTTGATTGCAGGTAACGCATAAATCGCAGGATTTAAATAGACGACCGTATCCATATTAGAAGCAATTATATGCTTTTCTTCGTACCCAATAGCAGAAACAAGTAGCGTATCACCTATATTTTTCAAAGTAAAATGCCCATCTTCGTCGCTCAAGGTAGCTTGTCCTTCACCAATAATATGGGCATAAGGAATAATTTCTTTAGTATTAGCATCTTTGATTATCCCTGTAATATTTGCTTGCCCATAGGTGGAGATAGATAGGAATAAAGATATTATAGCAAAAATTAGCTTATGTACTATCATTAAATTTTTGATTGCTTAGGCCGATTTAGAGGCTGTCTAAAAAGATATTTATACTTTTTTACAGGAAGCAAAACAACTCTTGCAAACTACCCATTTAACTATTTCCGAAGTGGCTTATGCAGTAGGTAGTTCCTCCCTTTCTTATTTTAGTACTAATTTTGACAAGTTTATCGAGGTAGTTGACAGTTGACTTTAAAGAAGTTCAAGC
>CAYOBX010000536.1:0-4256 GCA_964402245.1 uncultured Saprospiraceae bacterium
TTGATTTTTTAGGCAATATTCTTTTTATAAGAAAACCCTTCTATTACTTCTTACCTATTACTTACTCCTCACTATTAATAGGCGGAGGCCCTTCAGGGATCATTGGCTTATAAATATAATCGCCTTTTCTTTCTTTAAATTCTGCTTTTACTTTGTCTCGTAAATCTGCATTTTCAAATAAATCTACCATCGTCATTGCTAAAGATTTGGCAGCATAGCCCATTCCTTTATGACCGATAGACATACCACCGCAGGCAACGACTGCCCATGAATGCCAAGGCGTTCCTTTAGGTGCAGTAGTTGCACTTAATCGGATCGTAGGCACTACAAAACTTACATCTCCTACATCTGTCGAACCGCCCATTGGATGCTCTGCTGTGTCTTCTAATGGATTGATAATAGATTCGATTCCTAGTTCTGGTTTACCAACAGCTCTTTGAATTCCTTTAGCAAACTCCTGCTCCTCTGCGGTATAAGAGATCGCCCCCAATGCTTCTAAATTTTTCTGTAAGGCAGCACCACCTGTTCGATTAACTAATACTTCATGGATACCAGAGACTAAACGAATTTTGTGTTCCACATCCGCTAAAATTGCTGCGCCTTCTGCCATTTCTTTTACCCGTTGATACACCACATCCATCCCTTCTCTTTTAGTATCTCTTACCCGTACCCATAATTTGGAGTAGTCTGGCACTACATTAACCACCTTGCCACCATCTTGAATATGGTAGTGAATTCTTACTGTTGGTTTGATATGCTCTCTATAATAATTGATACCAGAAGTGTATAGCTCTAAGGCATCTGAAGCAGATCTACCATTCCAAGGATCTCCAGATGCATGGGCTGCTTGTCCATAAAATTCCACAATAAAATCTACTAAAGCTAAAGAGCTTTGCACATTCGACTTCGTTTCTGCGCCTGGATGCCAATCCATAACCACGTCTACATCATCAAATAAGCCTGCACGAATCATCCATAATTTGCCAAAGAATTTTTCTTCCGCAGGCGTTCCATAAAAACGTACTGTCCCTTTTAGCTTACCTGCTTCGATTAATTCTTTGATAGCTACTGCTGCGCCAAGAGAAGCTACGCCGAATAAATTATGTCCACAGCCATGCCCTGGTGCGCCATGATTTAAAGGCTCTTTTTCTGGAACTGTCTTTTGGGATAAGCCAGGGAGGGCATCAAACTCTCCTAGAATACCAATGATCGGTTTTCCAGAACCATACTCCGCTACCAAGGCTGTAGGAATTTCCGCTACTCCTGTTTTCACTTTAAATCCAGCATTCCGAGCATACTCTGCTAAGGCTTTTGCGGATTGGGTTTCTTGAAAAGCAATTTCTTCATAGGACCAAATTTTATCACTCAATTCTGTTAATTGCTTATAATTATTGTCTACATTCGCAATAACAGATTGTTTGTTGTTATTGACTTTTAATTTTTTCTGTGCAGTCGCCGAACAACTTAGTAAAGTGATACACAAAAGCATACAGGCAAATCTCATTTTGAATCCAGTTTTAATTAGTAAAGCTTATTGAACACGGAGGCACGGAGTCCACAGAGAATAAATCCAACTCTGTGCGCTCCGTGCCTCCGTGTTCATTTCTTCATCAAGGTAAAGAATATTTCTAAAAATCATAACATGAATTGGTATCAAATACAAAACGAAGCAGAAATTGAGTCTCCTAATCTACTTGTTTTTCCAGACCGTATCCAACACAATATCAATTGTATGTTGGAAAAGGTGGGAGGTGATCCCAAGCGATTATGCCCCCATGTGAAGACCCATAAGATGAAGGAAGTGGTGCAAATGCAATTGGAGGTCGGTATAGAACGCTTTAAATGTGCTACTATCGCTGAATTGGAAATGACTCTTTCTGCTGGTGCCAAAGAAGTAGTAGTTGCTTATCAATTGGTTGGCCCTAATATCCAACGTTTTGTGCGCTTAGCTCAACAATATCCAGAGGCTACTATTGCTTCTTTAGTAGATAATCTAGATTCCGCTGCCCAACTAGCCGCTGCTTTTGAAGCGATCAATCGGCAGGCAAATGTATATTTAGATGTCGATAATGGAATGCATCGTTCGGGTTTTCCTTTGAATGAAGATACCTTTTTATTTATCCAATCCTTGGACAAGATTCCTTTTTTAAATTTTAAAGGTTTGCATGTGTATGATGGGCAATTTAGAAGTGCAGAAGTAAACGAACGAATTTCTAAAAGTCATGAAGCCTTTCAGCCTGTATATGCTCTTTGCCAACAAATCGAAGGAGCATTGGGTATACAGCCTATTATTATCAGTGGGGGCTCGCCTTCTTTCTCTGCAGCGGCTGAGCGAGAGCAGGTCTATTGTAGTCCAGGCACTACCCTATTTTGGGATTTTGGCTATAGCCAAATGGTATCGGAAACCCCTTATCAATGGGCCGCTCTTCTTATGACTCGGGTGATTTCCAAACCTACAGAAGGTATTATTACCCTAGACTTGGGACACAAGGCCGTCGGATCTGAAAATCCATTGTCTAAAAGAATTCATTTTTTAAATTTGGAAAACTATGAGGCGATTGGACATAGCGAGGAGCATTTAGTTTTGCGGGTTCAAAATTGGGAGGCTATTCGGGTTGGAGATGTTTTTTATGGGGTTCCTTATCATGTGTGTCCGTCTGTGGCATTGCATGAAGAGGCGCAGGTGGTTCGGGATAATCGGGTGACAGAGACTTGGTCGGTGGTGGCTCGAAAACGGAAGATTAGTATATAAAGGATGCGGTAAAAAATAAGCTGCCCAAACTATGAAAATAAGGTTAGGAGGGAGACAGGAATTTCTTCAAAGCATCGCCTAACAAATAATCCCAGCCATCAATACCACTTTCTCGCTTAAATTCTGGAATATCCGAAGGATAATCTTTGGTCACGATATTAGTTAACTGTAATTCCGTGCCTCCTGGTACTTTAGATAAATCAAAAACCACATAGCCATCACCAGCATATTCTTTGTATTTCCAGTTATAGCATAATTTTTGAAAAGGAATTACTTCTTTAACTTCCCATATATGGGTAAATATACGCCCTTCATTTTCCATTACAAATTGAGTAGCAAAACCTACTTCTGGTTGAAAATCGGGAATATTATTAAAAAACCATTGCGTCATTTGCTCCACCTTCGTTATGGCCGACCAAACTTTTTCAATAGAAGCGGAATAAGTATTTTTGACGATTATAGGTGGGTCTGCTCTTTTCATAATTTAAAGATAATTTTTTTTAGTTCTTTAACAAAGTTATATTTTTACCTTTTAGAAGGAACTACTAGAACAAAAATAGTTTCTTTAAAAAAAAAATTCAGTATGACCTATCAATTACCACCCATACAATCCGGAAAATCTGCTTGGTATGGACCAGACATGGAGTTAAGAAAAAAGGAATGGATTCTCAAACTTGATCCTACAGAAATAAACGAACTAGAGGTAGCCGCTGAACAATTTCTACAAAATAATCAATCTATTGGAACAATGACTAAAAGTCAGTTTCTACTTCCAATAATTGGTAAAAAACTAAGGGCATTAAAAACGCAATTAATTAACGGAATAGGCTTTTCGATTATTAGAGGATTGCCTATAGAAAAGTATTCCGAGAAAAAAGTCGCTACTATTTTTTATGGGATTGGAACGCATTTAGGAAATGCTCGCTCTCAAAATGCCAAAGGCCATGTTTTAGGACAAGTAAGGAATATGGGTTTAGATAGTACCGACCCTAAAGTACGTTTATACCAAACCAATGAACGGCAAACTTTTCATACTGATTCTTGCGATGTGGTTGGTTTACTATGTGTGCAGCCTGCCAAAGAAGGCGGCCTATCTTTATTAGTAAGTGCTAATACGATTTTTAATGAAATGCGTAAAAGGAGACCCGATTTATTAGAGTTACTTTTACAACCCATTGCAACAGATCGTAGAGGAGAAGTTCCAAAGGGTATGCTGCCCTATTTACTAATTCCAGTGTTCAATTATTACCAACAAAAAATCACGCCTTTTTATCAAAGACAATATATCGACTCTGCTCAACGCTTTACCGATGCGCCTAGATTAACCCCACAACATGTAAAAGCTTTAGACCTATTCGATACCTTATGTAATGATGCGGAGTTACATTTAACGATGATGTTAGAAAAAGGCGATATGCAATTTGTATACAATCATGCTATGTTGCATGATCGAACGGGGTTTGTTGATTATAAGGAGATACACAAAAGACGACATTTATCTAGA
>CAYOBX010000537.1:0-4211 GCA_964402245.1 uncultured Saprospiraceae bacterium
GCATTTAGTTGGTATGTAGGTTTTTGGTTTTCCCTATACCAAATTACATGCTATTTTGCTACTAAACAAGCCCAAATCTAGGATTCTAGCCTTGTTGCGGCGACTTCAGTCGCTGGTATTTTGAAGTCGCCGTAACACTTGATTTAATGCAGTTTAGCATTCACCAAGTTCAAAAACTCTG
This sequence comes from uncultured Saprospiraceae bacterium, assembly GCA_964402245.1. GTDB lineage: Bacteria > Bacteroidota > Bacteroidia > Chitinophagales > Saprospiraceae > JAFMDF01. The sequence goes on from CAYOBX010000537.1 coordinate 182, forward strand.
TACGAGTTTCCACATTATTAAAAGCTCCAGTAAAGGCAGAAGTGGTGGTTACAGAATTTTGTTTTTGTACGCCACGCATCATCATACACATATGACGAGCTTCAACTACAATTGCTACGCCAATTGGATTAAGGGTATCTTGAATACAATGCAAGACCTCATGCGTCAATCGCTCTTGAACCTGCAATCGACGAGCAAATACATCGACTATCCTAGGAATTTTACTGAGCCCAACGATATATCCATCTGGAATATAGGCAATATGTGCTTTTCCAAAAAAAGGTAACATATGATGTTCACATAAAGAATAGAGTTCAATGTCTTTCACAATGACCATCTCACTATAAGCTTCCTTGAACATAGCAGACTTTAGAATTTCCTTAGCATCTAAGTCATAACCATGAGTTAGGAATTGCATAGCTTTTGCGGCACGTTCAGGGGTTTTTAGTAAACCTTCTCTAGTAGGATCTTCTCCTAATCTGTTTAGTAAGAGTTCGTACTTTTCAGATAGTTCTTTGGTGACATTGGTGTTGTAGGTTTCTTCTTTTTTATAATTCACAGTCGTTTTTTTCAAAACGTAGCTCGAGCTTCCAGCTTGAATATCATTCTCAAGCTGGAAGCTTGAGCTACGGCTACATGTTATGCAAAAATTGTCAATGAACCCATTTATCTATGTCAGACTACTTATTCTCCAAAATATTCCGCATATATATTCTCCGTTTCGTACAATTTTATAGAATGGAGTTGACAGTTCTTTATATGAGGGGCTAATTGTTGCCATATCAATATGACGAGATTTTCTGTAGTAGGTAGCATGTTTTTAGGGATAAAAGGCACATCTAAATTTAAATTATTATGATCTAGGTGTTTTAGTACCTTTTTTTTAATTAGGGTACTTAATTTCTTGGCATCCATTACAAAACCTGTTTTTGGATCAGGCGTACCTTTGACCGTAACATATAACTCAAAGTTATGACCATGCCAATTCTTATTGGCACATTTCCCAAATACTTGTTTGTTCTTTTTTTTATTCCAATCCTTTACCCATAATTTATGAGCAGCATTGAAACGTTCCCTTCTTGTTAAATACACCATTTTAAACTCCTTGACAATCAGTAGTTTGCAATTTTAAAAATGTTAAGTTATTGCATTCTTTATTTTTACTTTGGCATTCAAGTAGAGAGCAGAGATGATATCGATTTAAAGTTATACGAATCAATATCAATAGGTTTAAGTTATAAGAAAACAAAATCTGTCTCTTATCTCTGTACTAGTCCATGTGCCAAAGTAGAATTACACAATGAGAACATTCGATTAAGGCGTAAAAGTACAAAGAAACCCTAACTATTTCCACAAACTTTATTCCTGAGTGTTTGTTTGTAGATTAAAGAATTTTAAGCAAGTTAAAATGCCCTTTTCTTCCCTAGTTTCCCTACTTTTGTTTTTAGAGAAAACTTACTAATATACCTTCTAGCTAAAACATTAATCCATTGGCAGCTACCACAAAAACGAACAATAAAAAGCCGAAAAAAGTTACCCCTTTGATGAAGCAGTATTTCCAAATTAAAGGGAAATATCCAGATGCGATCTTATTATTTCGGGTAGGAGACTTTTATGAGACCTTTGGAGAAGATGCCATTCTTGCTTCTAAAGTATTAAGTATTACACTTACCGCTAGGAATAATGGGGGGAGTCAAATAGAACTAGCGGGCTTTCCGCACCATTCGATGGATACCTATTTGCATAAATTAGTACGTGCGGGCTATCGAGTGGCGATATGTGATCAACTAGAAAAACCAAGTAAAGAAAAGAAAATTGTTAAAAGAGGGGTGGTAGAAGTAGTTACTCCTGGCGTGACGACCGACCAAAAATTGTTAGATCATAAATCTAATAATTATCTAGCCTCTGTTGCATTTGGGAAGAAGGGACGAATGGGCGTTTCCTTTTTAGATATATCCACTGGTGAGCTACTCGTCAGTGAAGGCAACAAAGCTTATATTGACAAATTGTTACAGAGTTTCCAACCCAATGAAATTATCTATTCTAAAGCAGATCATTCCGTTTATGATGCTTCCTTTGGAGACAAATTCTATACATTTTCTCTAGAAGATTGGGTGTATGCTTATGATTATGCTCGGGAAAAATTGCTGACTCATTTTAAAGTACAAACCTTAAAAGGATTTGGCGTGGAGGAATTAGCCTTAGCACAAATCGCAGCGGGAGCCTCCCTGTATTATCTTTCCACTACAGAAAATGACAACCTTCAACATCTCAATACCATTAGTCGAATAGAGCAGGAACGGTACGTTTGGCTTGATCGATTTACTATCCGCAACTTAGAATTGGTCCATAGCAATCATGAATCAGGTATCCCTTTAATTCAAGTTTTGGATAAAACCATTTCTCCGATGGGAGCAAGATTATTGAAAAAATGGGTATTACTACCCTTAAAATCCTTGAATGCGATCACCGCCAGATTAGATATGGTGGATTATTTTGTACAACATCAGGAATTAGGAGAGGAGATTGGGCAATTGATTCAGCAAATTGGGGATTTAGAGCGACTGATTTCTAGAGTACCTTTAGGAAAAATTATGCCTAGAGAAGTGGTGCAATTGCGTAAAGCATTGGCTACGGTTGTGCCTACGAAAGAGTTGCTAAGCTCTACCTTGAATGCCTACTTAAAAAAGCTAGGAGATGGGATCAATCCTTGTGCTACTTTAAAAGACCAGATAGAAAAATGGATCGTTGAGGAACCACCAGTGAATTTGAATAAAGGTGGGGTAATTGCAGATGGGGTGAATGAAGAGTTGGATGAATTAAGAGGCTTAATTAAAAACAGTAAGGAACATCTCCTTAATTTACAAAAGAAAGAAGCGGAAAGAACGGGCATTGACAACTTGAAAATTGGTTTTAATAATGTCTTTGGGTATTATTTAGAAGTGACCAATAAATATAAAAACAAAGGACTGATCCCTGACGAATGGACTAGAAAACAAACACTTACTAATGCAGAACGATATATCACAGAGGATCTCAAAATTTTAGAAGCTAAAATATTAACGGCAGAGGAGCGAATGTTGGTGCTAGAAAATGAACTGTTTCAGCAAATGATTGCTGCCATTAGTGAGTTCATACAGCCGATTCAGCATAATGCTAGTCTAATTGCTCGATTGGATTGTTTGCTGTCTTTTGCCAAAGTTGCTATTCGTCATAATTATTGTAGACCTCAAATGAATGAGGGCAATATCATGGATATAAAAGAAGGACGGCATCCAGTGATTGAGCAACACCTAGACCTAGGCGAATCCTATGTACCTAATGATGTATATTTAGACAATGATTCTCAACAAATTTTGATGATTACTGGGCCTAATATGGCGGGTAAATCTGCTGTGCTGCGCCAAACTGCTTTAATCGTTTTACTGGCTCAAATGGGGAGTTTTGTGCCAGCAGGAAGTGCCACTATTGGGATTGTAGACAAAGTATTTACTAGGGTAGGGGCTTCTGATAATATTTCCTCTGGAGAGTCTACCTTTATGGTAGAAATGAATGAAACGGCTAGTATTATGAATAATATTTGCCAAAAAAGCTTGATTCTATTAGATGAAATTGGTCGAGGTACGAGTACCTATGATGGTATTTCAATTGCTTGGTCTATTGCTGAATATTTACATAATAATGGAACAGCTCAACCTAAGACTTTATTTGCCACCCATTATCATGAATTGAACGAATTGGCTAATAAATTTCCAAGAATAAAAAATTACAATATAGCAACTAAAGAGATCGGTCAAAAGGTTATATTTTTGCGCAAACTAGTAGCAGGTGGAAGTCATCATAGTTTTGGTATACATGTAGCTAAAATGGCAGGTATGCCGCCCAATATTGTAAATAGAGCTACACAGATATTGACACAATTGGAACAAAAATCCATTGTTAATAGTAAAAGTGAAACAGGTATTCCTAATAAAAAAGTGAATACTAAAGATATTGCAACCGATAATTATCAATTGAATATTTTTGAAAC
>CAYOBX010000538.1:0-4188 GCA_964402245.1 uncultured Saprospiraceae bacterium
ATCAGCTATTAAGATTTCTGTCAATTCATCAATTTCTTCGTTAGATAAAAATTCGTTATAGTTTTTTATTATTGCTTGTTCTTCTCCATTTATAGTAAATGAGTAATTATAAACTCCTAAACTTACAACAATTTGCGATTTTACTTTAACATTTCTTGCATTTGATTTCTTTACTAATGGTACTCGCAATTCAAGAGCTAATCTAAAATTTTCTAAGCTATCCTCTTCATCAATTCTAGAATAATCCAATTCATTAGATATAAAATCAAAATAGGTGTCTTTAGAATGAATTTTATAGCTGATATGAAAATTATCCTTCAAGAACAAATCTTTAAAAGTATTTGCCTGCGACTGAATTCGATCAAATAATTTTGTAATGGATTGATCATAAACTTCCATTGATAATTTATCTTGTCGTCTAGGACTTGTAGCCAAACCACTTTTAAGTTGTTTTTTCCAAACTTCGATTTCTTTATACAGATCGTCTTTTTCTGAAATGGATTCACCTCTAGCTGCTTTTAATGCTATTTGTAAGGACCATATTAATTGACTACCCAAATATTCTACAAATGCTTCTGTATTTCCTACATCCGCTTGATTAAGAGCATAGAGATAATTGAGCTTATCACTACTCTTAATTATTAGGGGTGGGTACCCTTCTTTCATCAAATGATAATTCATCAATAACCTACTCACTCTTCCATTACCATCATCAAAAGGATGGATGATTACAAATTTATAGTGTAGAAATGCGGCCGTTATTGTTTTGTCGTTACTTAAAGTGAGGCCTTCTCTTCCACCTCCCCATTTATATGCTTTGCAAACCGACCTTGCGAACGATCATGAGTCGGAGCTGCACTATCCCAAGGCCAACCGCCAAATTGCGTTTGTCGATACTCTTGAAATGCCGTTTGAATTTCCTCTTGAGAATTCATAACAAAAGGGCCATGTTGCACGACTGGTTCATTAATCGGACGTCCTTGAAGTATTAAAAAACTGGCTGCCCTATCACCATTTTTTATAGTAAGCGATTGAGCAGCATCTACCTCTACGCAGTGGTTAGGTTGAATATCATACCCTCCTATATGTATAGAAGAACCTTCATAAAAATAAATCGATCTCCCGATGCCTTCAGTAGCCAAAGGAAGCGTCCATTCTGCATTTGCTTCCATTTTAATGGTCGCAATTAACACTTCATTATTTGGATCCGCCGCCCAAGAATTGGGCGTTGGAGCTGGTGCTTGGACTTCTCCTATTTTGCCCGCAGTCAATTCAATATTAATTGCTCGATTCTCAGCGTCTTTTACTTGAAGCGATGGAATTGACTCTGCCCATAACATTTTAAAATGAGGTTCGACAAATTTACTAGCCTTTGGAAGATTTAACCATAGTTGAAATAAGACTAATGGGTTAGGCGCGTCTTTATTTAATAAGGGAAACATTTCTGAATGTTGCAAGCCTTTACCAGAAGTTAGCCATTGCGTATCTCCATTCCCAAAGCGAGCGGTGGCTCCTAAAGAATCTGCATGATCCACTACTCCTTTTTTCACAATTGTCACCGTTTCAAAACCACGATGAGGATGAGCAGGGAAGCCTGGTACTTTATCTCCATGATACATTCGCCAGCCATCTTTCAAGGTAAAGTCCTGCCCTAAAGTACGACCATCCAAAGATGCCGCTGGGCCTAACGCTTCATTTCCTTTAGGATAATCATCTGCATGGTATACACAGAATAAAAATGGATCTTGGGTTTTCCATGGAAAGCCTAAAGGACTTATATTGATTACACTTTCGCTCATTGGTAACTTAATTTTGAGAATTTATGATCGTTCCTTTGTAAACACCACAACCAATTGCTAAGTTTAAATATCAAGCACCTACTTCTTCAATTCCTTTTTCAAATCTAAAACCATTTTCCTTAAGTCTCCCAATTCTCGATAAATGGCATTATTTTTTATATAATCCTTCATAGGTAATACGGGTGCGCCAGCATAAACACCAGGTTCTTTTATATCTTTAATAACCCCAGCTCGATGCACTAAATAAGTCCCATCACAAATAGATACATGGTCTTTTATCATAGTACCGCCACTCGCAACTACACGATTGCCTAAAATACTGGATCCGCCACAAAAGAATCCAGCCACAAGAATACAATGTTCTCCAATTTGAACATTATGTGCTACATGACACTGGTTATCAAAAATACATCCATTGCCTATAGTAGTCGCCAAATAAGTACCTCTATCAAAAGTACAATTGCAACCGACTTGTACGCTATTTCCAATAATTACATTTCCTGTATGTGGTATATGATGATGATTAAAATGTTGATCCTGCGCATAGCCAAACCCTTCTCCACCAATCACCGTATTGGACAGAATAATACAATCATTTCCAATTTCACAGTTCCAACCAATCACTGTCCCTGTATGAATTATGGTATTATTTCCGAGTATCGCTCCATATTGAATCACCACATTAGCCATTAGCACACAATCTTCTCCTAAACGTACTCCTTTCTCTATCACTACATTTGGACCGATTCTAATTGTTGAAGGAAGTTGCACACTTTCATGTATAATGGCAGAAGGATGAACCGCTTCCCATCCAGTTTGACTATAATCATGGTTGGAATACTTTTGCTTTAGTCGAGCATGAGATACTCCTATGTTAGCACTTGAAATAATAGCTAAATCTTTATTTTGATAAAAATTAGGTATAGGCATTTTTTGGGGAATAATAATAAGGGAAGCCCCATTGCCTAATGCTTGATCGAAAGCTTTTTGATTTAATGCAAAAACCATAGCTCCCTTAGCACAAACCTCATAAGGAGCTATGTTTGTAATCCTTACCTGAGTATTGCCATGTATTTTTAATAAGGCATCCTCAGAGGTTCCTTCTTCATATATCTGTAAGGCAGTTTTATTCATAATTATCCAAATGTAGCCTAAAATAAAGACTATCCAAAAAAATTATTTTTATGATTTGGTGGCGTTAAAATTTAACTTCATTTTGAAATACCTAAAAGTTGTACTAATATTGTACAAAGATGCTTGAGAAAGAAACTACTATCTATACAACGAAAAACATACTTGATATTATCTGGCAAGCAGTAGCTTTTAATAGTTTTTTAGAGGCAGTGAATTTGTTTGGCTTTTTTGTAAAAAAGCCAAACAAATTCACTGCCTCTAAAATTATATATTAAATATACTTATTGCCAAGTATCAAAACAAAGAACGAGAGCCTGACAAATATGGTAATAATTTTCAAGTCGAAGGTACTATAGTATTATCAAAAAAATAGAATAAGTGATTCAGACAATTAGAAAAACAATTCGATTTCAAACAGAAGAAGAAATAACCATAGTAGCCGATGCTTATGGAGATCCAAAAAATCAACCGATTTTATTACTACATGGAGGAGGTCAAACAAGACACTCTTGGAAAAAAACAGGAGAGCGTCTAGCTAATGCAGGATGGTATGTAGTCGCCGCTGATAGTAGAGGACATGGTGAAAGTAGTTGGTCTAGCAAGAAAGAATATAGCTTTGATTTTCTGGCTAATGACGTAATTGCAATAGCTAAGAGTTTTGGTCAAAAGCCTGTTTTAATTGGTGCTTCTATGGGTGGGCTGACTTCCATCATAGCATTAGATCGCTTTCCAGATTTAGCGAGTACTTTGATACTCGTGGATGTATCCCCTAAATTAGAGAAAAAAGGGGTAGATAGAATATTTGATTTTATGAGTGCTAAGCCCGAAGGTTATGCTAGTTTGGAAGCAGTACAAGAAGCGATCATTGCCTACCTGCCACAAAGAAAAAATGCGCCTCGTGGCAAAGCAAATATCAAGGGATTACAAAAAAACCTTCGTCGCTTACCCAATGGAAATTGGGGCTGGCATTGGGACCCAGAAATGTTAAATGTATGGATGAGCCTATCCAATCACCGAGATCCAAGTGAGATGAGTGATCTTTTAAATACGGTATTACGCGATCTTAGCATACCTGCTTTATTAGTCAGAGGAGGGATGAGTGATGTAGTCAGCAAAGAAATTGTACAAGAGTTATTGCAATCTGCTCCTAATTTGGAATATGTGGATGTGAAGGATGCTGGGCATATGGTGGCTGGAGATTCTAATGATGTTTTTACGGATGCTTTGCTTGCGTTTTTGAAAAAGGGATGAGGCT
>CAYOBX010000539.1:0-4181 GCA_964402245.1 uncultured Saprospiraceae bacterium
CGGGTACGTATGGGATTGCGTTTTACGTTATAATGTGAGTTGATCGTAACAAATAGCTTTGCAAAGCCATTTGTTACGATCAATATAGAAAGGTAACTTCTGATATTAGGCAAGCAGTAGCTTTGATATATTTTTTAGAGGGCGTAATTTCACAAGATTTTTTTACAAAAAAATCTTGTGAAATTACGCCCTCTAAAGTAAAATAGTAAACATACTTGTTGCCGAGTCTATTTGGCTAGAGACAGATCTCAAAATAAAATACTATGTCCTAACGGCCTTTATTACTCAAAACAAAAAAGCCTCTGTCAATTATAATTGACAGAGGCTTTTTGTTTTGAAGATTATATTTTAATCTATAACAATCATTTTATTAGTAATACTTCCTGATTCTGTCTTTATATGATAATACATAACACCAGAACCAGCTAGGTCTGCTCTATTAATTTGAATCTCATTATAGCCTTTTGGAAAAGAATTTTGTAAGGTATACAATTGTCTACCTGTCAAATCCGTCACTTCTAATTCAACAAATCCTGTTACAGGTACGTCAAATCCAATTGTCGTCCATTCAGAGAATGGATTTGGTTGGTTTTGTTTGACCTGTAACGTCGGATTTGTTATGAATTGAAATTCTATCCCCATCACTTCTAGTTGCTCATTATAAGCTTCCGATGGTGTTGGATCGGATTGAATATTCAAAACATTGCTCAATCGAGCATTCTGTCTCGCGGTGAATGTAAGTTCAAAAGATAAGTCTTTAACTTGGAAGTACTGCAGGCCGTGATATGAAGCAGTGAGCGTTCCATGGTTGATTAGTCCTACATTCTGTTCAGATAACTGCCGCGAATTGACTCGAATAAACTCGAGTGTGGATTGATTATCTTTAAGTGTGAATTGGTAACCTGTCAATTTTTGATCTCCGATGCCTCTAACTGGAATAGTATAGGTTTCTCCAGCTATCAACTCCATATCCTCTACTTCTAAGAACATAGTTTCTTTGCTTCTAGATGTACTATGATTAGCCGTTATGGCTGCAGATCGATCTGCAGATTGATTGATATCGCCTACTTTAATAGCGACGAAATTTTGGCTATTATCTTGAGACAAATAAACAACTGTTGACTCAGGAAGATCATCAGTGAGAGGATTATTAGGGTTCGGGAAAGTATAATTTGCATCTATAAATCTCCAAGAAGTGTTATTAGGGAAAGTATCTTCTATACCTAAAATCACTTTTCTAATAGCTACAATATCCGCTGTAGTAACAGCGCCAGATTTATTAACATCTGCAGCAATATATTTATAGGGAGAGTCAAATGGTGTTAAACCGATAATTTGCTTTAATATAAGAATCATATCTAAGGTTGATACTCCATTTTGATAGCTATCTTCCTTTGAGATGGTCATCGTAATTTCTTCACAAGTCGGAACACCTGTTAAAGAGAAAGCACCATCTATGACTTCGTCCATAATCAGTTCATTGCTTGCCGTTGATAAAGCAATCGAAACGCCATTTACTCTCTCATTAGAAGCTGTTAATATATCTCCCCATAGATCAGCATCTCTTCCGAAAAAACCACATATCTCTTGATGTTCTGTTGCTTCAAAAACATTGTCCTGGATTAAATCTATATCTGTGTTTCTCATGATTATTTCAGAGAACTTTGTCGTCTTAATCATCTCCTTTTCTTCTGCCGATAGATCTGCATCATTTTCATAATAGAAACGATCACCATCTCGTAGAGCTTGGAATTGACGTTGCATAATGGTCATAACCGTTTCTCCGAATAAGGCATTTTCCATATGAGATTCAGCCAACATACCTACCCAAGGATCAATATCGTTAAGGGAATACATTTCTTCTAAAGCAGCTACTACTTCAATATCATCTACAATTTGAAAGAAACTGGTGTAGCGAGGAAGACCGAATGCATCTCGAACAGTATTTAAATCAGGTAAGCCTCGTTCTCTACCTCTATTAATATTAATGGCTGCTAAGTCAAGACCACCAGATCCTGGAGGACCAAAGAGAAAATTTCTTACATCATCAACTACTTTTGCGTCCATATCTTGTTGAATTTGAATACCCATTCCTTTAAGAAAAGGACCAACACCTTCCTCTGCGACTATCGAAGGGTTAAAAAATGCATCTCGTAATTTTATAGGACCTTCTGGATGAGGATTTCCATCGACATCTACCATATTAATACTGCCACTTAATAAAGTATGACCCATTCTAAATGCGGCGGCAGAAAATACATTAAATATGCTTGGATCTATGTTCGACTTATATCCTGTATAGGGTGTGATTTCTACACCCATTGATGGTAGCCATTCTTCATAAGTAATGGATTGAACGAAACCTCCTACAATCTTTCTAGCATGCTGATATAGTTGTTCGTCAGACCACTCTGGATGTTGTTTTGCTAAATCATCACATACTTTATTATGTTCTCTATGAAAAACAATATGAAAAGAAGTTAATAAGGCATTTTCATTGGCTCTTATATCCCCAGCTATAAATAATCGCTGAGCAAAGCCTACATCATCTGCCATAAAAGGTGCATCGATATCGACAGCATCGTCAAATTCACCAGAAATTGTATTATAAGGAAGCAAGTTTCCAGTTGCTACTTTTAATTTCCCCCCTTGCATAGTTCGCAGCCAGTTTGCTCGAAAAACATCAGATCCATAGATACCAGATCCATCAATCCAAGCTGTTATTTCATTCATATGCTCTCTTGGATTACCAAGATTGGTTCCAGTGCCTTCCATTGCTTTATTCCGATTCATAGGAATAACGGTATTTGGAAAAGCACCTCCAGGATTGAAATGTGCATCTGGAAAATCGACAGTAATCATGGCAGGTTCGTCATTATTTTCAGATAAGGTAATATCATGATCTAGAAATTGACCAAAAACCCAAGTATAATCACTTAAACTTAGCTGATCGTTAATTAACAAAGGATCACCATTAGAATCTACTTGTGAAAATAAAGTATTGCTAATTTTTCTTGGATTCAATCGATTTGCTCCTGCTGGAGTCGAAATATTATCACCATAATCTGCGGGCGCTATTCGGCGAAGTTGGGTATGCGTGGCCCCCCAATCAGTATTTAATAGATTATTATTGGAACCATCATAGGTTCTAACCTCAGATTGAGCCATTAAGCTGATTCCTAATAAGATAATACCTAGAAATAAAGTAATTTTTTTTTCCATTATCGCGTTAATGTGCAATTCGTTAAACTGAAAGTAATTAGGTGTCTGATTGTTTGAAAAAATAGAGAGAATAGACTATATTATATAGTTTATCCTTTAAAGTGTTTCAGACAAAAGACTTTTACAATAGTTATACTTATATCGGAATTCAGGAAAATGGAGTTTTTAGTAACTCTAATATGAGTAGGTTGGGAAGTAATGTAGACTCCGCAAATATAAAAAAAAATCCACTATTAAGACATAATAACGCAGCCTAAGTCTCTAATAAAAATTAAATAATATGCTTCTTTTTAAAAGATTTCTTTTTTTAGGTCAAAACCAATAGAACTAGCCGTGCTTTTTTCAATTTTTCCATGTAATATTTTGGATTAAAATTATGCCAGATTATAAGGGAATATAATTCTTTTCTTATTAGACTTGTTACTCTTTAAGAAATGGGTATATGAATTATAGATTTTTTCGATAGTTTTCTTTAAAAAATCAGTGCATAGCCCAGTTACGGATTTATTTTTTAAAGATGAACAAGCTAAAATGATTCGGGGAATCATTTTAATGCAGTGAACCGCTTGCGGATGGGCTGCTTCGGAAAAAGATATTTTCAGATAGCTGTTTATTAAAGGGGAACAAGTCTATTGTAAGTATTTTTTTTTTATAAGTTGCTTAGAAGAGCAATAAAAAAAGCGACTTTCTAGTGAAAATCGCTTTTAAAAATAATATGAAGATTGTTTATTTTGAAACCATACAACCTGTAGAAAAGAGATCAATGGTGATTAGTGACTAAATCAATGGTGATTAGTGACTAATAATTGGTGACTAAGTAGTCTGACAAAAGTATTTTAACTTCTTCTTTTGATGGTTTGATGGCTAGATTGTCTGATTGTTAGCGTGACGTTGACAATCAGACAATCAAACAGTCTTAACAATCATTTAAGGGTTTTCTTATAAAAAGAATATTGCCT